>DATHMQ010000044.1:0-37501 GCA_035486935.1 Solirubrobacteraceae bacterium | reverse complement strand
ACTTTTGCCTCTCTGCTGTGTGGTTTGGCAGGCTCCCCGACGGTGCTGAACCTCGCGCGCGCTCTTCAGGGGGTGGGCGGTGCCGTCATGTTCGCGGTGTCCCTGGCACTGCTGGCGCAGGAGTGGCGTGGCGCCGAGCGGGCGAAGGCGACCGCGATCTACGGTGCGACGATCGGCGTCGCCGTGGCCCTGGGTCCGCTCGTGGGTGGCGCGCTGACGCAGGCGATCGGCTGGCAGTCGATCTTCTTCCTGAACATCCCTATCGGCATAGCCGCGATCGCCGTGACGGTGCTGAAGATCGCCGAATCGCGCGATGAGACGGCGCGCGGCATCGACTGGGGTGGCACGGTCACGTTCTCCTCAGCGAATGCGCTGTTGGTGCTGGCGCTGCTGCGCGGCAACGACGATGGCTGGAGCTCCGGCGCGATCCTCGGCCTGCTGGTCGCAGCGATCGTACTATTCGCGGCGTTCGTCCTGATCGAGCTGCGCGTCGCCCAGCCGATGCTGCCGCTGGGGCTTTTCCGCAGCCACGCTTTCACCGGCGCGCAGGTAACCGCGTTTGCGCTCAGCGGCTCGATGTTCGCGCTGTTTCTCTACATCACGCTGTACATGCAGGAGATCGAGCACCTTTCGCCGCTGCAAGCGGGACTGCGCTATCTGCCGTTCACAGTGGGTTCGTTCTTCGTAGCCGGCGGAACAGCATCGCTGGAGGGAAAGGTCTCCGCGCGCATCCTGCTCTCATCCGGTCTTGCGATCACCGCGCTCGGCCTCGTGCTGATGAGCGGCGCAAAACCCGATGACTCCTGGACCGTCCTGCTCCCAGGTTTCATCGTCGGCGGCCTCGGTGTCGGCATCGTCAATCCGGTGCTCGCAAACGTCGCGCTCTCGACCGTGCCGGAGCGGATGAGCGGCGTCGCTTCAGGCATCAACGACACGTTCCGCCAAGTCGCAATCGCCTCCGGCACGGCGGGGCTTGGCGCGCTGTTCCTTGCACTCTCGCGGCAGCGCATCCAAGACCTTCTGCCGCACGTGGGCTCGAGTCGGGCGCGCGGCCTCGCCGAAGCGGTCTCCTCCGGCACGCTGCCGCCGGGCACCCCGCCGCCGATCGTGCACGCGGCGCGCGAGGGCTTTACCCATGGCTTTTCAACGATCCTGCTCGTCGGAAGCGCGATGGCGCTCGTCGGCGCCGTGCTCGCCCTGCTGCTCGTGCGCGACAGCGACCTGCGCCACGACGAGGCCACCGGCGTCGCGGCCGAGCCGGCGATGGCCTGAGCGCATGGTTTCAGCAGTCAGCACGGAAAGGGACACTCAAATCTCTGAAGCCAGCGCCACATGTGGCGCTGGCCCGGGCGGTGCATGCACCGCCCGGCCGACTCGTGCATGCACGAGTCGGAACAGGGCCGCGCATGCGCGGCCCTGCCACCTGGCGCATGCGCCAGGTGGAACAGCATCAACTGCTGTAACCGGTAGTTACGAACTACCCTTGTTCCTCGGGCGTTACTTCACGATGTGGATGATGCGCTCCATGCCGAGTTGGGTGTGACTGCGACCGTCCTGGGTGTCCATGAAGCACACCTCCACATAGATGCCAGGCTTAGCGGTGATCGTCTCCTGCTGGAAAGCTTCGTGCGAAATCGGCCCGGCAAAACCCACGGGTGGTCCGGCGATCAGCTTTTCAAAAGGCTTTTCCTTGTTGGCAAGCAGATCCTTGATGGCCTGCTTGGCGGCCTTCAAGTTCTTCACGGGCGCCGCCACGTTCATGTGTACGAGGTAGCCTTCGTTTTCGAAGCGTACGAGCTCGCCGTCGTGCAGGGTGCTGGGTCCCTGAAAGCCGAACTCGATCGAGCGGATCGTGGCTTCTGGCGCCGGTAGCGGCACAGGGGATGCGGAGGCGGTCACGGTGAAGTTCGCGTGTGCCTTGGCGCCCTTGCCTTCTCCGCCGGGGAGCACGGCAACGTATTGACCGGGTTCCAGGTAGGTCTGGGCTTCGCTTGTCTGCCCTGAGGCAACTTCGGAGTCGAGCACGATCGATCCGTACTTGCTCGTCGCGTTGGTGTCGCCGTGGGCCTTCTGGATGGCTGCTTCGACTATTTCGAAGGTCGCGCCGGGCTTCAGGAGAAACAGGATCACGTTTGCTTCCTTGACGCCGGTGGCTGTGGACACGACGTTGACGGCGCCCGACTGTGTGGAGCCCCCAACGACGATCGAGGAGTTGGCGATCGTCAGCGAGAGCGTCGGCAGGGTCGAGGTGGCCGCCGCGGGGCCAACGGCGATCGTGCTCGCCGCAAGCAGGGTGCTTGCGGTCGCGGCGAGGAGCAGGGTGAGTCGCTTCATTACAGGTCTCCTGTTGGTTGTATTGGGGGAAGAAGGGTACGGACGGCGCGGAGCTCAGGTTGGATGACGCGAGGCGCGCCGTGGGAGGCCAGCTTCTACAGACCGGCGCTCCGGCTCGCCGAAAGCTTAGCCGTGGCGGGCGCTTGCGTGTATGGGACGTTCTGCCTATCTTTAGGTAGCTATGTCACGGTGCGCCGGGTTGACGCCAGCTCGCTAGCGGAGCATCGATCGAGCGCGGGCTCATTCCAGGCCGCTCCCGTAGAGCACGAGCTTGTCGCGATCGACCTCGGCGATGAAAAACGAGCGGATCTCACGCCGCCCGCGCAACCACTCCGGCGTGTTGAAGAAAAACGAGAACCAAACGGGGCTGACCCCCTCGGCGGGCGCCAGCCTGTTGACCAGTTCGGTGGCTCTCATCTTCTCGTCGAAGGAGACGCCGTCGGCGAGCACCATCAGGTCGATGTCCGACTCTGGGTGCGGCGCCTCCCCCCGCGCACGCGAGCCATACAGCCAGATCGCGTGCACATTGCGGTCGAGCTCCCCAGGCAGCAGCTCGACCAGGCGCTGCACGACCCGGCGCTCGGCGTCGGACAGCGAGGCGCCAGCTAGCGCGTCGCTGTCCGCGAGGCGCCAGCTAGCGCGTCGGCGATCTTCGTGGCCATCTTTCCAGAGGATAGGCGGGGGGCTCCAGGAACGTTTGTTGGCTGCACATCAGCGACGCTAAATGCGTGAACGAGCACTCGGATTGGTCTGGTTTGCCCGACGTCAACCAGACCAACCGACTCGGCGCTCACATCTAGGCTGCGATCAGCTCAACCCCGGCTTGCGAGTCGAGCTCTTGGTCCGTCAAGACGCCCTCCTCCTGTCCTGTCGCCGGGGGTCGCAACACCAGGAATGCCGCAAGAACCCCCAGGCTGACGCACACAGCCGCAACCAGGTAGGCAACGTGATACCCGCCGGTCAAAGCACTGGCCAGCGAGTCCCCGCTTGCGCTCAGCGAGTTGGTGTGGTCGGTCGCGATCGTTCCAAGCGTGGCAAGGCCGATCGCGCCGAACAGCTGTACCGAGACATTGATGATGCCCGAGGCAAGCCCGGCGTCGCGCGGAGCCGAATCGGACATCCCCATTGTCAGCAGTGGCAGGAACGAAGCGCCGGCACCCAGTCCGAGTGTGAGGAATGCGAAGAACAACCCTGGGAAGTAGCTCGCGTGCAGGCCCTGCACGGCGAGCAGGAACAGGCCGACGACGATCCCGACCAGGCCGGCCATCAGCGTTTGCAGAGCGCCAAAGCGCTGCACAGCCCGAGCCGAAAGTCCCATCGACATCACCGCGATCGAGAACGTCAGCGGTAGAAACGCAAGGCCGGTATCGATCGCGTCATAGCCGAGCACGCGCTCAAGGTAAAGCGCCCCGAGGAAGAAGGCCGAGAACATGCCGGTGATCAGCAGTCCGCGTACGAGGCTAGACCCCATCAGCATGCGCTGACGCAGGATGCGCAGGGGCATGATCGGGTTTGAAAGGCGCGACTCGAGCACAAGAAAGCCGGCAAGCAGCGCCAGCGATGCGCCACCGATGCCAAGCGTGCGCGCCGAGAGCAGCCCGTATTCGCTGGACTTCACGATCGCGAACGCGCCAAGCATCGTCGCGAGCGTGATCAAAAACGAGCCGAGCACATCGACGCCGCCGGCAAGACCGATCCCCTCGTTCTCCTCGATCAGCATCGAACCGAACACGAACGCGATCACCCCGATCGGCACGTTCACGAAGAAGATCCAGTGCCAGTCGAGCGACTGTGTAAGCGCGCCGCCGGCCAGCAGCCCGACCGAGCCGCCGCCTGCCGAGACAAACGCGTACATGCCCATCGCCTTGGCCTGCTCGGCCCGCTTGGGAAACTCGGTGACGATGATCGCCAGGATCACGCTGGAAGCGACAGCCCCGCCGACGCCTTGGATGATGCGCGAGACGATCAGCATCGTCTGATCCTGGGCGAACCCGCAAAGCACGGACGCCGCGGTGAACATTACGAGCCCGGTCAAGAAGACCTTCTTGCGCCCGACAAGGTCGCCCATCCGCCCGGCCAACAGCAGGAAGCCGCCGAAGGTGACCAGGTAGCCGTTGATCACCCATGTGAGGTTCCCTTGGGAGAAGTGCAGTTCGCGCTGGATCGAGGGCAGCGCGACGTTCACGATCGTCGCATCGAGCACCATCATCAACTGCCCAAGGCAAAGCACGGCAAGCGCGATCCAGCGCCGGCGCTCGCGCTTGCGCTCGGCCTCGCTACTGGCGGCTGTCTGCTGTGTGCCTTGTGTGGGTTGGATGCTTTCTATCGGGGCGGTTGCGGTGCTCATGTTGCTCCTTCCGGTCTGGGTCAGGGGAACAACATAGCAGGGATAATCCATCTTACAAGTATCATCTTGTTGGCGATGATGATTGCTACATCGTGGTATAATCCGTTCGTTATGGGCGATCGCAATCAAGCAGCCGATCTGGGCTCGATGGTCCTGTTGACGCGCTTGGCCAAGCAGGTCTACCGCCGCAGCAGCGAGGAGCTCTTGGGCATCCACATGCGGCTCGTGATGGCGCTCAGCTATCTGCGCGATCACGACGGCGCCCCTCAGCAGGAGCTGGCCGAGGCGCTCTGCATGGACGCCAACAACGTCGTGCTACTGCTCAACGAGCTGGAGGACCTGGGCCACGTCGCCCGCCGGCGCGACCCCGAGGACCGTCGCCGCCATCGCGTCGAGCTGACGGAGCAGGGACGCAGCGCGCTGGTAAGCGCCGAGCGGGCGCAGGAGACGATCGAGGACGAGGTTCTCCAAGCGCTGGACGCGGACGAACGAGCGACGCTGTGGCGGTTGCTGACGCGCGCTCTGCGCGCTGCCGAGCCGGACGTCCCCGCCGATCGTGGACATGCCACGGTCGGCTCAATCTCGACGTAGGCGAACGCAGCTTCTTTGGGTGGTGTGCTCAGTAATGCCGCCCGCGAGGTCAGCGTCGGTGTCTCGCGAGTGAGTCGATCGCGGCTTTGACCAGCGAGACTGGTTGCTGGCGAGGAGCAGTCTTCGGCTTGGAGCGGGCGGGGTCGGAGAAGAACGACAGCCAGCGCCACTGGAACTTGACGCAAGAGCAGCGCGCACAGTCCGTCCCGCGCCGGTAGTGCTGGTGCTCGTGCTTGGGATGTCCACAACGGCAGTTTATGTTGGGCATCATATATCTTTGAACGGACGGGTCCGATTAGCTCGAATTTTGCGAAAGTATGAAGTTATGGCTTTCGACGCTAAACAAATAGCCGGCTGTGCCCAGATCTCAGGCCAAGGCGTGACGCAAAGCGGCCGGCTGATGTTCGTGCTGCTGTTCGCGTTCGTCTTCGGCGGCGTAATCGCCGTTCCGGGCGGCAACTACCGCGATTACCTGATCGGCGGCATCCTCGTGCAGACGCTCACGTTCGGGATCATCGGCCCAGCGACCTCGATGGCGACCGACCTCGGCGAGGGCATCCTCGATCGTTTCCGTTCGCTGCCGATGCACCGCTCGGCCTTCCTGCTGGGCCATCTAGCAGCGGAGTTGGCTGCCTCGGTACTCGCCATCACCGTGATGGTCATCAGCGGCCTGATCGTCGGCTGGCGTATCCAGGGCAGCCCTTCGGACGCCCTCGCAGCCTTCGCGATCCTCGCGCTGCTTGCAGTGACGATGCTGTGGGTCGGCACGCTCATCGGCATCGTCGCCCGCTCGCCCGACGTGGTCACGGGCATCGCCTTCCTGATCGTCTTCCCGCTGACGTTCATCGCCTCGACATTCGTTCCGGTCGCCGGTCTGCCGACGGGCTTGCGTCAGTTCGCCGAATACAACCCGATCAGCTGCTGGGCGGCCGCGATTCGTACGCTGTTCGGCAACCCCACGGCGATCCAAGCGCCGCCGCATTGCCGCTTGAGCATCCGGTCATCTCCTCGGTGCTCTGGTGCCTGGCGCTGCTCGCCGTCGTGGTGCCGGCGACGCTGCGCGCCTACCGCTGGCGCACGACCGGCTAAGGCGCCGGTCGTGCTTGACCTGCGCTACCCGGCCGAGGGCGTCTCGACTTCGTCGAGCTCGCGCCGCAGCTCCTGCTTGAGTTCCTCGCCGTTGGCGTCGATCTCCTTCTCGATCGACCTCTCGGCGCGCTGCAGCGCCTTGTCGAGCTGCTCTTCCAGGCGAGACTCGCCGATCACGACCAGCGCTGCCTCACCGTTCTCCAGAAGCTCGCCGAGCTCTTTGGCATCGCCGCGCGAGATGCCCTTGCGCAGGTGGCCGCCGACGCCACCGACGACGCCGCCAACCGCGGCCGCGCCGATGATCGAAGGCGGAAACAGGACGCCGACGAGCGCGCCGACCGCGACCCCGCCCCAAGCGCCGTGCTGGGTCGGCTTCTCGTGCTTGCCGACGTGCACTTTGCCCTCTGAGTCCTTGCTGATGAGGGCAACGTCGTAGGTGCCGACGAGCTTGGCTCGGTGCAGCTCGATCAGGCTGTCGTAGTCGGCCAGCGCGTCAGCCTGATCGGCATATGTCGCTGCATAGATGAAAACCGGCTTGTCGCTCATCGCATCTCGCTTTTCTCTGTCGGCTTGTTCGAGCGGCGCACATGCGTATCGCTCGCGGTTGGGGGGGGTTCGAGCGGGTGGCCAATCCAGCTGACCGTGCCAGCGCTCAATAGGCGAGTCAACCAGCCAGGCGGGCGCTCGCCATCCGTAAAAAGCCCGCGCTACGTCGCGTCGAGCAGGCCCGCGACGAGCGCCACGAAATCTCCATATAGGCGCGTGTTGACCTCGCCGGGCAGGTTGAGCGCCTCGACGGCCAGGCCGATGCCAAGCGCGCGGAGGACCAGCGCCAGGTTCTTCATCTATGGGCGAGGGCTGCCAGCCAGATAAATAGTAGAAAAATCGATTAGGAGATTATACGTATAATCGGATATAGTTATACGTATGATCTTCCAGACCCCTAAAGTCGGCAGCGTGCTCGCGCGCAGGCTCGCTGAACTCGATGAGTTGCGTCAGCGCCTCGGTGATCAGGCTGGCGTTGCCGGTCCGTGGCTTGGCAGCCTGCGCCGGCAATGGCGCGCGTCCTCGGCGACAAGCTCGATCGAAATCGAGGGCTTCAGGGTTCCCGCTGAGGAAGCGATTGCAGTAGCAAGCGGCGAGGGACCGGGGAATTCCCAAGATGACAACTCCATGGCGCTGTCGTGTTACGCCAGGGCCATGGACCACGTAGGCGTGATGTCTGAGGACCCAGCCTTTCGTTGGGTCGAGCGTGTCGTATTGGACTTGCACTTTGACGCGTGTTATTTCCAGAAGGGCAGGGACCCTGGGCAGTATCGCCGCGGTGGCATCGAGGTGACCAGCCCGGGTGGCGGTCCCCCGGCGTACGTCGGACCGCCTTATGAGCAAATACCAAAGCTTATGCGTGAGGTCATCACATGGTTGGATCGTGGGGACCTCGACGCGCACGTCGCTGTCCGCGCCGCCATGGCCCATCTGCATCTGGTTTCTGTGCATCCGTTCAGCGACGGCAACGGCCGTATCTCACGCATAGCGCAGTCGCTTGTGCTGGCCCGCGGGGGCTTGCTGTCGCCCGAGTTCGTCTCAATTGAGGAGTACCTCGGCCGTAACACCGGCAGGTACTACGCGACTCTGCAAAAGGTTCAGGGCGGCAGCTATCGGCCTGAGCGCGACGCCGCGCCTTGGGTGCGGTTCTGCGTTGACACTCACCTCGAGCAGGCCCAACGTCGTTTGGAGCAGATCGCCGAGGCGGGTAAGCGCTGGTCATTCCTTGAGGCGCTCATCGAGCAGCACGAATGGCCTGACCGGCTTGTCGTCGCGCTTGAGCAGAGCCTCTTTCATGGCGCCGACCGGACTTCCTATGCGGCCGAGGCCGACGTGTCGCAGCAGACAGCCAGCAATGACCTTAGGCGACTGCTCGATGCTGGGCTAGTCGTTCAGCAGGGCAACGGCCGCAGTACGCGGTATGTCGCGAGCAAGAGCCTGCGAAGCGACCTCGGCTCGCATCTGCAGGCGTGATCCGTTTCAGGCGGGCTCTGAAATCACCAGCCGCAGCGCACCGTCGAAGTTGTCCTGCTCGCGCAGGTGGCCATGCTCGGCATCCCATGCGCCGGAGCTGAGTGCGGCGGCGAGCCGCTCGACGATTCGCTGCTCGACGCCCCGATCGAGCAGCGCCCAAACCGATTGAGCGCCGCGGACCTTGGGATCCAGGAGTGCCTCGGGCCGCTTCCAGAACGCCTCGAAGAATCCGTCGACACAATCGCCCGGAGTAGGAATTCGCTCTACGCGTATGCGCCCGCCCAGGACCTCTGCTACGTGGTTGATCGCGGGGAATCGTGGTAGCTCCTTTTCCACCCCCTCGTGTAGATATTCCCGCTGCCAGGCAGGTAGGGCGTCGAGCTCGAACGTGAACACGACCACCGGCCCGCGGGACACCCTACGAAGCTCCGCTAGCCCAACCTCGGGCGGCTCCCAGTGGTGGATCGTCACGCAAGCCATCGCCGCATCGAAGCTTTCATCGTCGAAGGGCAGCGCCTCCGCGCGTGCGTCGATCGCCGGCGCGGCTGCCGTAGGACGTTGCGCACGCATGGTCGCGCTCGGCTCTACGGCAAGCACCCAGCGATCGCTCGGCTCATATGAGCCGGCTCCTGCACCCACGTTGAGTACGGTGTGCGCATCCCCGAGTGCGTCATGAATACGTGAAGCGATGCGCGGGTCCGCATGTCGATGCGCCGCGTAGTTGCGCCCGTGGCGCTCGTAGTCAACCCGCGCTGTCATCCACCCCGCGCTGTCAATCGAGCTGAAACTCCCCGTCGCGGTAGATCACGCGCTCCTCGCCTCCGCGCAACTGGGCGGTGACCACCCGGTCGCTGGTGGAGACGATGTCGGTGTGCACGCTCGAGTTGTTGAAGCCGAGGCGATCCCACGCCTCGCTCTTGACTCCCGAGGGATCGCCTGCGTAGGCGTCCTGGTAGGAGCGTCCCAGCGCGATGTGGGTGTTGCCGAACGGTCCGCCGACGTTCTCGTCGTAGAGCGTGTGCGCCATGAAACGGGTGATCCGTGAAAAGCGTTTGTCCGTGAGCGAGAACTCGCCGACCTTGTCGGCTCCCTCGGTCGCGATCATCTCGGTCAGGATGCGCTCGTTCTCCTCGGCGCTGGCTTCGGTAACACGCCCATCGGCGAAGGCAAGGCGAATGCCCTTGACGAGATTCCCATACCGATAGAGCGGCTGGTTGAAGCGGACCCAGCCTTCTGTCCCGCGCCAATCGGGACTGGTGAAGATCTCAAAGCTGGGGATGTTGCGCCCGCGCCCGCCCAGCCAGCGCCGCTGCTCGCCGACGCTCACCCACAGGTCGACGTCCTCCCCGAGCACATGGACGCGCTCGATGTCCAGCGCATCCAGGCGCTCCCGGGTCTCATCCAAACGCTGTCCGATCTCGCGCCAGCGAGCGATCGGATCCTCCATGTCAAGAAAACAAGCGTGGACGATCTGCTCCCAGTACTCCTCGACCGTCAGCTGCGCCTCGGCGGCCATCGCCGGCGTCCCGTACAGGCCGAGCGTCCAGCTGAAGCGACCGGCGTTCTCCTTCTCCGAGCGCCAGTCGAGCATGGGACGCATCGCCTCGCCGCGGCGCATGATGCGCCCGGGATCGACCGACTCGAGCGCATGCGGATCGCTGTCGGCGAGGACTGAGACCTGATGATCCATTTCATCGATCAACCCGCGCATGTACTTGACCGGGAAATAGTCGAGTTGGGCGTCGCTGGCACCGTCGAAGAAATCGCGCGAGAAATTTGTACGTCGGTCGTCGTCGGGTTCGTAGGCACCGATCACATGCCCGCCGGCGCGCCAAATGGCCTTGCGCAGCTCGGCATACAGCGGCTTCGAGCTTTCCGGGGCAGCGACGCGCACCACCTCGCCGGGTTGTACGCCGGTCCCGCCACCAAGGGCGAAGTCGATCAAAACCGAGGCGTATCGTTCGAGAATCTCTTTGGGTGGGATATAGGTCATGCGCTGACCTTACCTTTCGAGTGACTCAGACAGCTCGAGCCAAGCGGTCTCCAACTGTTCGCGCTCGGCGAGGAGCTTCTCCAGATCGGTCTGCAGTTCGGCGAGGCGGGCATGATCGGTGGCGCTCGCCTGCATCTCCTCTGTCAGCCCGCTCTCGCGCACGGCCAGTTTCTCGATCGAGCGCTCCAAGCGCTTGACCTCGAGTTCCTCGCGACGCGTGTCCTTGCGCACGGCACGGGCTGCGGCCCCTGGAGACCGAAGGCGCTCCTGCGATGGGGATGCCGGCTGAGGATCTTTGGATGAATGACGCTCCTTCAGATACTGGTCGATCCCGCCGGGAACGTGGCGCAATCCGCCGGCAGTGGTGATCGCGTACACGTCATCGCACACTCGCTCCACGAAGTAACGGTCGTGGCTGACCACGACGAGCGTCCCAGGCCAGCCGTCGAGCAGATCCTCGAGTGCAGTCAGAGTGTCGATATCGAGGTCGTTGGTGGGCTCGTCCAACAACAGCACATTGGGTCCACCCATCAACAGTCGCATCAGCCCCAGGCGCCGTCGCTCGCCACCGGAGAGGTCCTGGACGAGCGTGCGCGACTTCTCGCCGCGAAAGCCGAAGCGATCGCAAAGCAGCGAAGCCGTTATCTCGTGTCCATCGCTCAGCACCGCGTTGCTACGCACCTCCTCGAGGGACTCGAGCACTCGCAAGTGCCTGGGGATCTCGACCGTGTCCTGTGAGAGATGGGCGATTCGTACCGTCGTGCCGCGCTCGACTCGACCGGAGTTAGGGGCGAGCTCGCCGGCGAGCAACCTCACAAGCGACGTCTTGCCCGACCCGTTCACGCCGACCAGCGCGACCCTGTCGCCCGGGCCCAATCGCCATGTGAGCTCGTGCAGGACCTCGCGCTCGCCCAGAGTCAGCGACACCTGCTCGGCGTCGAGTACCTTGTCGCCCAAGCGCGCGCCGGCAAAGCGCAACAGCTCGGCACGGTCGCGCGCCGGCGGCTCGTCGGCGATCAGGGCATTGGCGGCCTCGATACGGAACTTCGGCTTGGTCGTGCGCGCCGGCGGCCCGCGCCTGAGCCACGCAAGCTCCTTGCGTATCAACTGCTGGCGTCGGCTCTCTTTCGCGCTCTCCTGGCGGTCGCGCTCGGCCCGTGCGAGCACATATGCGGCATAGCCGCCTTCGTACTGGTGCACCGCGCCGTCGGCAACCTCCCAGGTGGCGGTGCACACGGCGTCCAGGAACCAGCGGTCGTGCGTCACGACCAACATCGACCCGCGTCGCTGAGCGAGATGACGGGCGAGCCAGTCGACGCCTTCGACGTCCAGAGGGTTGGTCGGCTCGTCCAGCAGCAGCAACTCGGGCGGATCGAGCAACAGGCGTGCCAGCGCGATGCGCCGCCGCTCGCCTCCGGAGAGTCCGTCGATCGCAGTGTCCATACCGGCTGGAAAACGCTCGAGTCCCACCCCTCCCATCAGTCCGTCGAGCACGCCGCGAAATGTCCGGTCCGCCGCCCATTCGTGCTCGACGCGCTCGCCCACGAGCGCAGCACCCAGCGTTGCGTGGAGATCGAGCTCGTCCTGTTGGCCGAGGAGCGCCACGCCAACGTCCCCAGCACGCGTGAGCGCGCCTGCGTCCGGTTGCTCCACACCGGCGATCAGCCGCAGCAGCGTCGACTTGCCGCCGCCGTTCTGCCCCACCACGCCGATGCGCTCGCCGACGGACACCCCAAGTGTGATGTCGCGCAGGACAGAGCGACTGCCGTAGCCCTTGTCGACGTCCTTGAGGTTGAGCAGATTGCGCGTGGGTGGCATCCGTGCATCGTGGCGGATCGCGGTCACACGTCGCAGTGCTGGGTGACTACCGCGCGTAGGGGTGCCCCCGCCGGTAGGGGGTTGGTTGGTGATTTGCGGGTGGGGAGGCTGGCAGGGCGCGCCCGTAAAAAACGGCGCCGATGCCTATGGCGCGGCGGGCGCCACCACGACCGGCCCGTCCGCGGCCGCCAGATGGCCGGTCTCGAAGCTCGGCGCATCCAGGCGCTCCACCCGGTCCATCAGCCCGAAGAACTCCTCCGCGTCCTCCAGGAACCCGATGCGCGGAGTGCGGTAGTGCATCGGCACGACCCACTTTGGCGCAAGCCGCTCGACGATTGCCTTGGCGCCGCTTGCCCCGATCGTGGGGCCGGCACCGACGGGCAGGATGATCAGGTCGACCTCGCCGATCGCCTGCGCCTGCTCGGGGCGCAACTCGCTCTGGCCGAAGTCGCCGAAGTGCGCGACCCGCACGCCATCGAGCGTGAACACGAAGATGGTGTTCGGTCCGCGTTGCGTACCGGCCGCTTCGTCGTGCTCGGAGGCGACAGCCACGACCTCGCCGATCGGCGACTCCAGGCGGCCGGCTGTGGAGCGCAGTGTGGCTGGCTCGCCGGAGATCGCCTCGACGCCGTTGTGGTCGAGGTGCTCATGGGTGACGAGCAGCAGGTCCACTCCATCGACGGAGATCGCGGGATAGTCGAACTGAATGCCGCGCTCGGCCATCGGCGAGAGATCGCCGAAGGGATCGATGAACACCTTGGCCTCAGGTGCCGTCAGGGCGAAGGCGGACTGACCGAACCACTCAACGTGCATGCTGCTCCTCCAGTTCTCGGGTTTTATCGGGGCCCCCTGTCTGGGGCGCCAAGTCTTCAACTGCGTGCGTTGCGGCTGTGCCGGCTGTGCTCGTCGCGGGGACCGACGCCTCGCTGTACTCGTAGCGCCCGCCGCGCATCAGGGACGCGGCGGCCGCGATCAGGCATGCGACGATTGCGAACAGGAACGCCTCGTGCAGCCCAGTGCGAAATGGTCCCGAGATCAGCTGTGGGAAGAACGAGCGACCGGCCAGCGTCGCGCGATTGGCGGCCGACAGCGAGGCGAGCACGTGCGCTCCGAGCAGGTGTTCGATCGGGTTGTAGCCGAGGAAGGCCGCGAACAGCACCGATACCGGCGGGGTGTGCGCGATGCCGCCGGCCGTCGCGGCCGAGACGCCGTGGGCCTGTAGCCCAGAGGACAGCGTGTGCGGCAAATCCGAGGCCAGTCCCATGATCATCAGCGTGAAGAACACGCCGATCGAGAGCACCTGGGCGGAGTTCTGGAAAGTCTGGTTCATCCCGCCACCGGCGCCCCGGTGCTGCGGCGGCAGGCTGTTCATCACTGCGGCCCGGTTGGGCGAGGCGAACATGCCCATCGAGACGCCGATCATCGCGAGTATGAGCGCGAACACGGGGAAGGAGAAGTCGATCGGCAGTAGTGTCAGCAGATAGAAGCTGAGAGCCGAGCCGAGCATCCCCCCTGTCGCAAACCAGCGCGCTCCGAAGCGGTCTGAGAGATATCCGGAGGTGGGGCCGGCGACGAGCATGCCAAGTGTCAGCGGAAGCATGTAGATGCCCGCTCGCAGTGGCGTGTCGACGAAGTTGACGCCGTGCAACGGCAGCCAGATGCCCTGCAGCCAGATGATCAGCATGAACATCAGCCCACCGCGGGACACGGCCGACAGGAACGTGGAGAGCGTGCCGAAGGTGAAAGCGCGGATGCGAAACAGGGGCAGGCGGAACATCGGCTCGGCGACCCGCAGCTCGACCGCTGCGAAAACGAGCAGGGACAGGACCCCGGCGCCCAGTAGCGCGAGCACCCGCGGGCTGCCCCAGCCGGTGGCGTGGCCGCCGTATGGCCGGATCCCGTAGGTGACCGACACCATGATCAGGATCAGCCCGAGCGCGAATGTGACGTTGCCCCACCAATCCACGCGCGCCGGTTTGGGCGTGCTGCGCTCCTCTAGCTTCAGGTACGCCCAAACCGTGCCGAACAGGCCCACCGGCACCGAGATCAGGAATACCAGCCGCCAGTCGATCGGGGCCAGCAGCCCGCCGAGGACCAGTCCGACGAACATGCCGCTGACGCCGACGATGTTGTTGATGCCGAGCGCCATGCCGCGCTGGTTGGCGGGAAAGGCGTCGGTGATGATCGCGGCGGCGTTGGCGAGCAGGAACGCGGCGCCGATGCCCTGCACGATGCGGAACACGATCAGGTAGGTGGCCCCGGCCCGCCCGGTCATCCAGTCCACGGTCAAGATCAGCGAGGCGATCGTGTAGACGACGAAGCCGAGGTTGTACATCTTGACTCGGCCATACATGTCGCCGAGGCGCCCGAGGCTCACGATCAGGACGCTTGTGACGACGAGGAACCCGAGGATCATCCACAGCAGGTAGAAGCTGTTGGCGGGCACCAGTGGGTCGAGATGAATGCCGCGGAAGATGTCAGGCATCGCGATCAGCGTGATCGAGCCGTCAAGCGTTGCGAGCAGCACCCCGAGAGTGACGTTCGAGAGCGCGATCCACTTGTAGCGATTAGCGTGCGAGGGTTGCTGGCCGTGGGCTGGCGTGGGGGAAAGCCGCAAGCCAATGACTCTAGCCAGGCTGGTAGGTCCTCGGCGCAAGTGGCTTGGAAGCTGGGGTTTTGGGGCTGATCGCGTCCCGTTCAAGGGGGCGCTGAAGCGACGCTCGCAAGGCCTCGTGGTGCTAGGTTCCATTCGTCATGGCAGCAGAACCAGCATCACCGGCCGGGCCCCCGCGGCCGCCGTCGCGTGGGCCGCTGAGCCTGCGCGTCGTGCTCGCACTCGTCGTGATCGTCGTGATCGCCGGCGGGGTGGCGCTACTGACGACCGCGAGCCCGAGCAAGCGTCCGAGCGTGGCCGGCATCCAGGGGATCGCGTCCGCCAAGTATGCCGGCTCGCTCGCCTCGCCGCCCGCGCCTGAGTTCCCCTTGTCGTTGCGCAACTACAAGGGCCAGCAGGTCAACATCGACCAGTACAAGGGCAAGGCGGTGCTGCTGACGTTCCTCTACACCCACTGTCCAGACGTGTGCCCGATTATCGCCTCCAACCTGGCGGTTGCGCTGAACATGTTGGGGCCTGCCAGGGCCGCCAAGGTGCAGGTGATCGCCGTGTCGGTCGATCCCCGCGGGGACACTCCTGCCGCGGTTGCCACGTTCCTGCAGCGCCACGACATGACGGGTCGCATGCAGTACCTGATCGGCTCGGCCAAAGAACTGGGAGCCGTGTGGAAGGCGTGGGGGGTAGGCGCTGAGCAGGATGCAGAACAGCCGCAGCTGGTCAACCACACTGGCTTGGTGTACGGGATCAGCGCTCAGGGCAAGGTCACGACGCTGTACGCGGCAAGCTTCACCCCGCAGGAAATCGTCCACGACGTGCCGCTGCTAGCTTCGAGCTGAGCTCTCCTCCAAACGCTTGCGCAGCTCTGGGCCGCGACCGGCGCCGACGGCGCGCGCGGCACGCTCCTCGCTCAGCTCGAGGCCCTGGGATTGGGCGAAGTCCAGTAGATCCTGGCGTTCCTCGCCCTGCTTTGCGGTGCGCAGGAACAGCCAGCAGAACAGGCACAGCGTGAGGATGCTCTCCTCGATCATCATTACCGCGCCGGCGAGGTTCTGGTCGGCGATCGGGGAGATGTGCCAGACAGCGTCGCCGTGGATGTAATACGGGTAGAAGACGGTGCCAGACCACAAAAAGACGTTGCCAAGCACAGTGCCGGTAAGGCGCACAGCGACGATATAGCCGAGCTTGGCTCCGTTGCCGAACCAGCTCGGCATCGGCAGCGGCCCGAACAGGCACATCCACATGTTGATGCCGAAGCCGAGGAACATCGCGTGCTCAAGCGCGTGCACGCCGGCGTGGCGCAGCGCCGCTTCATAAAAGACGGGTAGGTGCCACACGTACAGGTCGATCGCCCAAAGAGGAAAGGCGATCAGGGGATGGGCAAGGATGCGCAGCCGGTCGAACAGCTTGATGCGCAGAATCGGCGCAATCAGCGGCCCGGTCAGGCCGAGCACGATCAAGAGCGCGGCGATGTCCCCCAGCAGCAGGTGCTCGACCATGTGCGCGCTCAACAGTTCCTGGCTGTCGCCGCCGAGCGAGGTGAGCGCGACGCCGATCGTGACGAAGCCGCCGTAGAAGCAGGCCTGGCGCCAACCTTCGACGGGGCGGCCTGCACGCCCGAGCGTGTGCACGCGCTTGGCGTAGGCGAGGCCGAGCAGCGCGAGCGGTCCAAGTTGGGTGAGCGCCGCGAAGGCGGTCGATGTGGCGAGAACGGTCGGCATCAGGATGGAGCCTACGACGTGGGAGCGGAGGTCGTGACCGCGCCTGGAGGGGACATTCGTGGCATAGACTGGCGCGCGCATGGTCACTCCTCGCCGTCTGCTGCCACCCGTCCTCGGCGGCCTGGGCATCGCGGCGCTGGCATCCCCCGAGGTAGCCTCGGCGCACGGGATCGTGGGCAAGGCAGACCTGCCGATCCCCGTGTGGTTGTTCAGCTGGACCGCGGCGATCGTGCTCGTGGTCTCCTTCGTCGCCCTCTCCACGTTGTGGATGGCACCGCAGTTGCAGAGCGAGCATCGCAAAAGGCTGTTCGTCATGCCGGCCGCGCTCGCGCATCTGGCCAGCTTGGCTGGTCTTGCGCTGTTCGCGCTTGTGCTCTACAGCGGTTTCGACGGCACGCAGGTGTGGTCGGCCAACTTCGACCCGACGTTCATCTACGTGATCTTCTGGGTCGGTTTCCCACTGGCGAGCGTGATCTTCGGCGACATCTTCCGGGCATTCAGCCCGTGGCGCTCGTTCGCGCGCGCCATCCGCAGGATCGGTGGGAAGCTCGCGCCGAGAGCGTTTGCCAAGGCTCCGCTTCGCTATCCCGAGTGGCTCGGCATGTGGCCTGCTGTGGCGGCGATCGTCGGCTTCGCCTGGATGGAGCTCGTCTACATCTTCCCAGACCGCGATCAGCCCTCCACCCTGGCAGCGCTGTCGCTCGCCTACTTCGTCGCGATGCTTGCCGGGATGGCCCTGTTCGGGGTGGAGGAGTGGAGCGGGCGGGCGGACGGCTTCGGCGCCTACTTCAACCTGCTCTCTCGGATGTCGGTGCTCTGCCAGGGCGAGCGGCCGAGGGCTCGGCAGCATCCGGGCGTGGATAGCGATGGACAGACCCTGGGCCAGGACGAGCACGGCGTCGTCTATTCGCGCCGACCCCTGAGCGGCCTTCCAGACATGCCGATCCGCGCCGGCACGATTGGACTCGTGTGCGCCGTGATCGGCACCACCACATTCGACGGTTTCTCAAACGGCGGCATCTGGCGCACCAACGAGCCGAGCCTGCAGGGCCTCGTCGCCGATCTCGGCTTCAATCAGACGCCGGCGCTAGAGCTGACCTACTCGGTCGGGCTCGTGCTGTGCGTGCTGCTCGTTGCAGGCATCTACCGCTTGGGAATCGTCGGTGTGCACAGCGTAAGCACGCGCTTTGACATGCCGGAGCTCAGCCGCACGTTCGCTCACACGCTCGTGCCGATCGGCTTCGCCTACGTGCTGGCCCACTACTTCTCATTGTTCATCTGGCAGGGCCAGGCGATCGGCTATCTGGCATCGGACCCGCTCGGTAACGGCGCCAACTACCTTGGCACGAGCGCTTACCAGATCGACTACACGATCATTTCCTACGCGGCAATCTGGTACGTGCAGGTGGCCGCCCTGATCGCGGGTCACGTGGGCGGCTTGGCGCTCGCTCATGACCGTGCGCTCAGCATCTACCCCAATCAAGAGCAGGCGATTCGCTCGCAGTACTGGATGCTTGCAGTGATGGTGGCGTTCACGAGTTTCGGCCTATGGCTGTTGTCGGCGGTGGGGACGTGAGCGAGGGAGTAGAGTGGCCGACGTGTTGACGGGAATCTTGTTTCTCCTGCCAGCTCTTGTGCTGGCTCTGGTGTTGCTTGCACGCCGTTATCCGGGCGAGCGCACGTTGGCCCGCCTCTCGGCTCCGCCACGCGCACGTTGGGCACGCCCACGCGCGAGCGTGCCGCATGCAGCAAGGACGTTCGCGGTAGCTGCGCACAGGGGCCTGTTGATCGCACGCTCGCTCGCGGTTCGTCCGCCTCCCGCGTTCGTTTCGGCGAGCTAGAGCCGCGCCCGAGGAGGACGCGGCAAACTCGCCGCAAGCGAGTGCCGGTGCATGGCCGCTCGGGTGCGTGCACGCACTCCCTCTATTGGCAAGTGCTGCCAGCGTTCCACCGGACCGCTAGCTCTTCTCGCCATCCGTGTGTCCCTTCGAGCTCCTAGGAGCATCCATGTCACGTCGTCCGATTCTCGCCCTGCTGGGCGTTCTCGTGCTTGCACCGGGCGCTAGCGCGCTCGCAAGCAATACCAGCCAAACGGGCTCGTCCTCTGAGAGTGAGAACCCGATCAACGACCAAGGTAGCAATTACAACTATCGCTCCGAAATAACGTCGGTCTCACCAAAAGTCACGGGCCTCGGCATCGAAGTGCTCGAGTTTGCCGATCGGCTTGTGCTCACTAATCACACGGGCAAGACGGTGACGGTATACGGCTACTCGGGCGAGCCCTACGCGCGCGTGCAAGCGAATGGCACAACTGAACAAAACGTGCGCTCGCCGGCGGTTTATCTGAACACGAACTTCTATGGCAACGTGACCGTGCCGGCTTCGGCGAGCGCGAGCGATCCTCCCAAGTGGGTCGTGGTGGATCGTAGCGGCGGCTTCGAATGGCACGACCATCGCATCCACTGGATGAGCCCAGTGACGCCGCCGCAGGTCAAGGACAAGAGCAAGCGCACTCTGATCTTCCATTGGAGCGTGCCGATCTCGGTGGGAGCGCAGAAGGGGGTGGTCGACGGACAGCTGTTCTGGGTGCCTGAGAGCTCGAAAGCTCCTGTCGCGGCGATCGTCGCGCTTGTCGCGATCGTCCTGCTCGCGCTTGTCTTCGTGCTCGTCGTGCGACGCCACCGGGCGGGGCTTGGCCCGAGAAGTCCGAGTAGCGGAGAGGCAGATACCTCTAAGCAAAAAGAGGCCTGGTGATGCCGACGCCAATGAAGGCGCCGATGATGCCTATGAGAATTGGCTACAACGCGCGTACCGCGGGAGAATGCCAGGTGCGTTGGCGGGCCCTGTCGAAGCTGGGTTTGGCGATTGCGTTGGTGGGTGCATCCCTGCTTGCGGCTGCGCCTGTGGCGTTTGCTCACGCGCAACTGCTCGGTACTTCGCCGCTGTCGGGGTCGACAGTTCCCAAACAGCCTGCCGAGGTCATCTTCAAGTTCAATCAGGCGATCGGGGGAACGCTCGGGGCGGTACGCGTCTACAACGCTCAGGGCGAAGAGGTGGACAACCTCGACGTGGGCCACCCCGAAGGCAAACAGCACTGGATGGGCGTCGGGCTGAAACCGAAGCTTCCGGATGGCACCTACACCGGCACCTATCGTGTCATCTCGGCCGACACGCACATCGTCTACGGAGGCCTCGTGTTCAACATCGGCCACGCCGGTGCGGCGCCGAAGTTCACGGTGGCGGGGCTGATCGATCGCAACAAGAGCGGCCGGGTCACCGAGGTCGCGTTCGGGGTGGTGCGTGGGCTCGATTACCTATCGCTCGCGCTGGGGCTCGGCGGTCTCGCGTTCCTGCTGTGGGCGTGGTTGCCGGGCTTCTCATCGGTGGCCGGCTCGGAGAGCGGCTGGCAGGCTGCCTCACGGGCGTTTGCCAAGCGTCTGTGGCTGCTCTTGATCGTGGCGGTAGCACTGGGAATAGTGGCGAGTGTGCTCGGCATCCTGCTGCAGGGGGCGAGTGCCGCCGGGGTCTCGCTGTGGGCGTCGCTGAAAGCCCCGATCGTGAACGACACCCTGAAAAGCCGCTTCGGTGAGATATGGGGTCTGCGCGGGATCGTGTGGGTCGCACTCGGATCGCTGTTGATCGCGGCGCGCCTTGCTCGACGCGAAGCAATCCCGGTGCTTCGCGCCGTCACGCTGGGCGCCGACGGAACGGCGCTCGGTCCGCGACCGCCGCGCGCGCTGCTCGTCGTGGTTGGGGTCGGTGTCGCCTTTCTTGCGATGACGCCGGCCTTGAGCGGCCACGCAAGCGTTCAGAGTCCCACCGCGGTGTTCTTCCCTATCGATGTGATCCACGTTCTCGCCGCGAGCGTTTGGGTCGGTGGCATCGCATGTCTGCTGCTCGTCCTGCCTGCGGCGACCCGACAGCTCGAGGCTCCTCAGCGCAGCCGTCTGCTGATGGCCACGCTCGCGCGCTTCTCGCCGCTGGCGCTCGCGTGCGTGATCGCGATCGCCACGACCGGCGTCGTGCAGGCGTATATCGACGTACGCAGCTTCGAAGGTCTTTTTCACACCACCTATGGAGCGCTCGTGATCGTCAAGGTCGTGCTGCTCACGGCGCTGATCGGGCTCGGCTGGATCAACCGCGAACGGATACTGCCCGCCTTGCGTAGGATCGCTGCCGCCGCGGGCTCACCCGGGGCGGCCGGCGTGCTGGCGCGGCGTACGATGCGCGGCGAGCTCGCGTTGATGCTGGTTGTGTTCGGTGTGACCGCCGCGCTCGTCAGCTATGCGCCGCCGATTGACGCGGCAAGCGGACCCTTCTCGACTACCACCTCGCTCGGGCCGGCGGAGCTCGAGATGACCGTCGAACCGGCGAGAGTCGGTCTGAACACGATCCACCTGTACCTGATCGACGCGAAGAGCGGAGCGCAGTTCACCGCGACCAAGGAACTCACGGTAACCGCAAAGCTTCCCGCCAAGGGAATCGGGCCGCTGCCGCTACAGGCGAACCTGGCAGGTCCAGGCCACTACGCGCTCAATTCGGCCGAGCTGAGTCTGGGAGGCACATGGCAGATCCGGGTCCTCGACCGCGTTTCGGAATTCGAAGAGTACGAAAAGACCGTTTCGGTCCCAATCCGGTGAGCGGGACCGGCCATTTCCGCGTGAGAGCGATGACGCATGACGCCCGCCGCGGCGTAGGTCCGGCCGGGTCCCCATATCCACGAACAGGAGGCACACACATGAAGCGAATTGCCATAGGAGCTCTCGCGATCGGAGCGCTGGTGCTTCCGGCGGCGGCACAGGCCCACATCAGCCTGCACCCCAACACGATCCCCGCGGGGGCATTCGTCACGCTCGACGTGCGCGTTCCGGGCGAGCAGGAAGGCGCCTACGCCTACAAGGTCGACATGCTCATTCCGCCGGGTTTCACCGAGATCGATACGCAGAACGTGCCAGGCTGGAGCATCAAGGAGATAGTAGTCAAACCCGCCACCCCGATCCAAACGCCGGAAGGGCCCGTCGACGAAGAGGTCTCCCAGATCGTCTGGACCGGCGACCGCTCGAAGCTCGGGCGCCTTGAAAACGGCAGTTTCATCCAGTTCCCGCTGTCGATCGCGATGCCCAGCGACATCGCCGGCCAGTCGCTTGCGTTCAAGACGATCCAGTACTACAGCAATGGCAAGGTCATCCACTGGATCGGACCGCCGAGCGCCGAATACCCGGCGCCGACGGTCAACATCACCGCCAAGGGCGGTGTGATCGAGGATGTCGCCGGTGGCGAGGCCGGGCCGACGCCGGGGGAGACGCCGACGGGCCAGGGTGCTGCGGTCACGCCGGCGAGTACAAGCTCAAGCGGAGCTGCGAGCGCCCCCGGGGGGGCGAGCAGGGGCCTTGCGATCGCAGCACTCGTGCTCGGCGCGCTCGGCCTGATTGCGGGGGTCGGTGGTCTGCTGGCCGCGCGGCGGACTCGGAGCGCTGCTTGAGCTCGATCGGATGCATGGACGGCAGGCGAGCGTGGTAATTTACGTAGAGATGACCGTGCTCGCTTGCATGATGCATTGGTATGCCTCGGCGATGTTCGTGGTGCCTGTGGTGGCCGTGGGCGGCTGGAGTTGGTGGAGTACCCGTCGCGCGAGCAGCGACGAGCAGCAGGGTCCTACGGCGCAGGCATAGATTCCCCGAATACCAGCTTTGGCAGTTAGGTGGGCTCGGGTACATACGCGAGGAAGGCATGCTCCTCAGCGCTGCTTTGGCGAGCAGTCAAGCGTTGGCGGTATCGACGATCTTCCCGAAGTCGATCTGCACGCGCGCGCCCCCTCCGGGCGCATTCGCCGCTGCGACGTGGCCACCGTGTGCCTCAGCCGCCTGACGCACGATCGCCAGGCCGAGCCCCGAGCCCGGTAGCTTGCGGGCACGGTCGGCGCGGTAGAAACGCTCAAAGACGTGCGGCAGGTCGGCCTGCTCGAAGCCGGGGCCGTGGTCGCGGATGCTGAGCAGACCGTCATGCAGATCGACCTCGATCGGCTCCCCGGGCGGGCTCCACTTGCGCGCGTTGTCCAGCAGGTTCGACACAGCGCGATCGATGCGCTCGGCTTCGCCTCTGAGGAGAGTCGGCTCCAGGTTCACTTGAAAAGGCGTGTCCGAGCGGCGCTGTGCTCGCTGCACCGCGCCGCGCACGATTTCATCCAGGTAGACGTCGTGCAGCTCGCCCTTGGGCTCGGCGCCGCGCGCCAGCTCGACCACGTCGCCCACGAGCCGCGTGAGCTCGTCGAGCTCGCCGACTATTTCTGCGCGCAGGCTCGCCTGGTCCTCCGGTGGCAAGCGCTCGGCGTCGGCCAGCACCTGGATGTTGGCGCGCAAGCTGGCGATCGGAGTGCGCAACTCGTGGCTGGCGTCGGCCACGAGGTTGCGCTGGGACTCCACGGAGCGCTCCAGCGCGTCAAGCGTGGCGTTGAAGCTGGTGGCAAGTCGCGCCAGCTCGTCGCGGCCGCCGTCGGGTAGACGCTGCGAGAGGTCGAGTCCGCCGGCGAGCGTCTCGGTGCGGCGCGTGAAACGCGCGATCGGGGCAAGCGCTGCCCGCGCGACCAGTGCGCCCAGCCCGGCTGCCAACGCGATGCCCACGACGCCGACGATCGCGAGGATCAGCAACAGCCGGTTCAGCTCGTTGTTCACCTCTGTGAGGGGTCGTGCGACGACCGCCGCGCCGCGTGCACCGTTGCCTTGCGTGAGCACGCGCAGCTGAACGCCTTTGACAGTGCGATCGCTCAGGGCCTGGCCCTTGCCGCTACGTGCGATCGCCTTGTCCGTCGCGCTCAACGGGATCGTTGTGGATGAGCCCTGGCCACCGGGTATGTGGACCGTCCCGTCCGGTGAGACGAACTGTACGTAGCCAGAGGGTCCGCCGAGCGGCGCCGGCGCGACGCTGCTGGGAAAGCCGCCGCCATCATGGTCGCCTGCAAACGGGCCGCCCCCGTTGGGCGGAGGCAAACCACCCTGCTGGGAGGGGTTTTCAGGCGATTCTGGCCCGTTGCCGCTGTTGTTCGCCGAACCCCGAGGCATGAACGCCGCCGCGCGTTGGCTCAGCGACTTGTCGACTTCGCTGCGCAGGTCCGAGCGCACCGCGACATACAGGCCGATCGCGGCGACAAGCACGGCTAGCGCGACGGCCAGTCCAGCTACGGCCGCGATGCGCGCGCGCAGGGTCACGGCTCGCGCAAGACGTAGCCGACGCCCCTGACGGTATGGATCAGCGGGCGGGCTCCCGCCTGCTCCAGCTTGCGGCGCAGATAGCCCACGTATACGCGCAAAGCGTTCGAGGCTGGGCCGAAGTCGTAACCCCACACGCGGTCGTAGATCAGGCTGTGCGGGAGCACGCGCTTTGGGTTGAGCATCAACAGCTCCAGCAACTGGTACTCGGTGCGCGTCAACTCGGTGAAGCTCTCCCCGACCTCGGCGCCGTGGCGCGCGCTGTCCAAGCGGAGCTCGGCAAAGGCGAGCGCGTCGGGGTCTCCAGCCGAGCCGGTGCGCCGTAGCAGCGCGCGCAGGCGTGCCTTGACCTCCTCGACATCGAACGGCTTGACGAGATAGTCGTCGGCGCCGGCGTCGAGGCCGTCGATGCGGTCGCTCACCTGCTCTCGTGCCGTGAGGATCAGGATCGCCACGCGGTTGCCGAGCAGGCGCAGGCGGCGACAGACCTCCAGGCCGTCGATGCCCGGCAGGCCGATGTCGAGCACGACGGCGTCCGGGACGTTACGCACGACCATCTCGATCGCCTGCTCGCCGTCCTCTGCGGTCAGCGCCTCGTAGCCGCCGAGCGTCAGCGCGCGGCGCAACGCTTCGCGCACCGCGCGGTCGTCCTCCACCACCAAAATCCTCATGGTTTCGATTCTGACGTGCCCGGCAGCGCTTGCGGAGAACTCCTACATTAGCCTTACACGGCTCATAGCTTGCATCAGCGACCGTCGCGGCGGGCGATCCACGCACGCGCCGCGGGTGATGGCGATATGTCCGTTGATAGGCGCTCGTCCGGAGCTGGCTCACCCGCGACAGTGCTCAGCGGTATGACGCCGGCCCACGTATCGAGCGCATAGTCCTGCTCGTCGTCGACCGGTGGGCCCGCTCGAAGCTTGGCCGAAGCTTCGTTGAGTGACAACGCAAGCACCTGGATCGCCTTCAACTCTTTGGCTGTGGGGCCGCGTACCTCATCCCAGCGTCCCGGTATCAGCCGCTCTGTAAACGCCTCGATCGCGGCCATCTTCTCCGCCGGCTCAACGATCGCACGGGCTTGGCCAAGCACGACTACCGAGCGATAGTTGACCGAGTGGTGCACCGCCGAGCGGGCGAGCACGACCCCATCGAGCAGCGTCACCGTCAGGCACATCCGCGTGCCGGCCGCCAGCGCGCGCACAGTGCGACTGGCGCTGGAACCGTGGAAATACACCTGCTCGCCGACGCGGGCATGCAGGGTGGGAACCACATAGGGCTGTTCGTCCACAGCAAAACCAAGGTGTGCCACAAGCCCCTCGTCAAGAATCGCGTCGATCGTCTCGCGCTCGTAGTCGGCTCGAGCCGGCATCCGCTGCACGCGCGTGCGGGGTGACGGGGCCTTCGTTGTGCACGGGGACTGTTGGGGTCGCGGCATGGTCGTACGCGCGGATTGCTGGGGTTCCGGCACGGTTGTGCGCGACGGCTGTCGGGGTGCGGGCATGCTCATTACTCTACGTATCATTTGGCTCTGTGAAAAGGTCCAAGTCTTTATAAAAATCTAGAGCCAAATGGATTTGCATCTCGATCTCTCCGATCTCTCCGGCGGCTCGCTGCGCGCACGCGTAGAACAGGCGCTGCGCGAGGCTGTACGCAGCGGACGGCTCGGGCCCGGAAGCAGATTGCCTTCCACGCGCGCCCTCTGTGCCCAGCTCGGTGTCTCGCGCGGAGTGGTGGTGGAGGCCTATTCGCAACTCGCCGCCGAGGGCTATCTGCAAACACGGCGCGGGGGTGGTACCAGCGTCGCCGGAACAGCGTTGTCGGCTTGGGCGAGTCCCGCAAGCGTCACACCTGCCGGCGTCGTCCGCCACGATCTCAACCCGTATCGACCGGCGCTCGACGGCTTCCCCAAGGCGGCCTGGCTATCTGCGCTGACGCGCGTGCTGCACGAGATTCCAGACGAGCGCCTCGCCTATCCAGACCCGGCCGGCACGCCCGAGTTGCGTGCCTCGCTCGCCGCTTATCTAGGTCGGGTTCGCGGTGTGCGTGCGACACCCGAGCAGATCGTGATCACGGGCGGCACGCGTCAGGGCGTCGAGCTGCTTTGGAGTGTGCTCGTGGTCGACGGCGCACGCCGCGTGGCTGTCGAGCAGCCTGGTTGGCGAGGTATGAGCGAGACCGCCTTGGACGCGGGCCTGCTCCCGGTCCCGCTGCCGGTCGACGAGCACGGTCTGGTGGTGGAGCGCCTGTGGCACGAGCAGGTGGACGCGGTTGCGCTCGCGCCTGCTCACCAATTTCCTACAGGCGCGGTGCTCGGTGCCGCTCGTCGCCTGCAGCTTGTGGAGTGGGCGCGCAAGCACGATGCGCTGATCGTCGAGGACGACTACGACGCCGAGTATCGCTATGACCGTCAGCCGATCGGATCGTTGCAGGGACTTGCAGCTGAGCATGTTGCCTACGCAGGCTCGACCAGCAAGACGCTGGCGCCGGCAATACGCCTTGGCTGGCTTGTGCTTGCGCCGCGACTCGCCGAGCAGGTCGCTGCTCGCCAGCGCAGACGCGGCGGTATGCCCTCGCCGCTGAACCAGTTGGCGCTCTCCGACCTGATCGAGCGGGGCGAGCTCGACCGCCATCTGCGCCGCCAACGGCGTCGCTACAGCCGTCGCCGCGAGGTGCTGCTGGAAGCGCTGACCCGCGAGCTGCCTGAGGCGAGAGTGTCCGGCGCGGCCGCCGGCCTGTACGTCGTCGTCGGCCTGCCCGACGGCATCAGCGAGCAGGCCACGCTTGACGAGGCGCGTTCTCGTGGTATCGCGATCGAGGGAGTGGGCGGCTCCTCCCCGGCGCTTGTGCTCGGCTATGCCAATCTCGTCGACGCGAGCGTGCTTCCCGCCGTGGAGGCGCTGGCGGCGAGTCTGCGGGCCGCGATCGAGTAGCAGGCTGCCGACAAACCAGTCTGAGTCTGCTGGCGGTTAGCTGATACGCAGATCCTCACTGCTGCAGCTTGCTGGCAACGGCCTCGCGCAGCTTTGCAAGATCGAACGCCAGCCATCGTTCGATGAATCCGCGAAGCCGCAGCTCGCCGGCAACCGTCAGGTTCGGATAGGCATCGCGCAGT
Organism: Solirubrobacteraceae bacterium; assembly: GCA_035486935.1. Taxonomy (GTDB): domain Bacteria; phylum Actinomycetota; class Thermoleophilia; order Solirubrobacterales; family Solirubrobacteraceae; genus Palsa-744. The sequence continues at coordinate 10,661 of DATHMQ010000044.1, read as the reverse complement.
GCCAGTTCGATCGGCGCCTGCCTCTCAGAACCAACTTCTTTCACGCGAAATGCGCGCTCAGGGTCATTGTGGTTGATTTCAATACGGCAATCGGACTCTACCCGAACCTCGACCGGAGGCATCGAATTACTTATAAGATTAAGCACGTCAGGGTGGCTAATCTGTTGTATCGATACATCCACTCCGGCTGGAAGGTGGAGACTATCGATACGCTCCTTAGCGAGTCGCGAGAGCGCAGCGATCAGGCTGACTGCAATTTTCTGAAACTGGTCCTCAGATAGGTTCTCGCGGTAAGTAATCATCTCGCGCAGGGCCTTTGCGCTGTCGTCAAGATCGGGCGACAGCTCAGTGCCAAGTGTCTCGGCGACGAGCGCCAGCGTGCTTCTTGCGGCTGCCCCGATGAAATGCACAAACTCTTCGGGTTGGCCTTTGTCGGCAGCTTCGAGACCGGTAAGGTAGGCACTCTTTTGATCGACAAAGATCAGCAAGGGAATTGTGGCTGCGCGATACAGGTAAACCGATGACAGCGCCCTCGCCACACGACCATTACCGTCGGCGAAGGGGTGAACCGCGACAAGGGCGTAGTGTGCGTACGACGCTTGGAGTACCGGATCGGCCGCAAGGAACGCGTCGGAGGCAAGCTCGCTGACCAGTCGCTCCATCTCGGCGTTGGTGTCCAGGACCGGCACATACGAATGACTCGTGCCATCCGATAGCTTTACGTGGTTTGCATATTTCTTATACTCCCCGTGCGGGAGCGACTGCTCTTGCGTTCCCACGGGGGTGTGCACCAAATAGGTCTCCTGTGGTTCTGTTACCTCCTCGTGCAAACGTCGAATCCAAGCCTCAGTGATGGGGAGCGATTCAGTTGCGGCATCGAGCACAAGCTCGTATGCGCGGAGCTGAGCTTGGAAAAGGGCGAGGGCGTTTGGCGCTCTTTCATTCACTATCGCTTCCCATGCCGCGGCTTGGGTAGCCACGGTGATCGTCAGGCCTCGGTCGGTCTCATAGAGATGCTCGATTGCTCCGGTATCGAACGCGGCTGCGCGTATCGCCGTGCGCGATGCGCGATCGAGGTCTCCCTCTGAAGCAGTAGCTGTGGCCCTTTCCAGTCCCTGAAGGGCAGCCCCCCACATATCCGGTCGTGGCGGGTGAGCCGGCCAATCCGAGAATGAGGGGAAAGGTCGATAGGCAGCGTCGAACGCGGCCAGCTCATCCGACGAAAGCGGCTGAGTCTCAGTCATTGGGCTGTGCATGCTATCGAGGGTCTTCTCGTCGGCCCGCTCGGGAGAGAGGCTCAAGGACTGCTGCTGTCGGGTTGGCCAGGCGAGGGAGAAACCTGCGGTGAGCTTTCCGCAGCTCGTCGCGAGCGTCCGGCGAAGTTGCCGACGAGCACCCCGATGACGGTGACCAGATACAGCTGGCCGAGCAGCATCTCCACGACCGCCAGCGATCTGCCCACGTTCGTGGCGGCTGTGAGATCGCCAAAGCCGGTGGTGGTCAGCACCGCGAAGCTGAAATAGACGATCTGGCTGGTGGAGGCGTGCGCCGTCTGGGCGAAGTAGGAGACGTCCTCGACTTTGTCGACGAAGCCGATCACCCAAGCGAACACAAGCCCGAGCAGCAGGTACAGGGTGAGCGCTCCCGAGACGGCTTGAGGAGTCACGCCGTGTAGGCGCACCAGCCGTATCAACCCGCCGACCAAGGCCAGCGGGATCGCGGCCGACAGCAGGCCGCTGATCGCAAACAGCACCGAGTCGGAGAGCGCGCCGGCGGCCTCGCCCACCACCGTGAAGCTTGTGAGTCCCAAGAGCGCGATCGCCATGGGCCGGCGTACGTTGCTGCTCGCACGCGAGGTGGCGACGACCGTCAGCAGCGCCAGCCACTGCAGAGCGCAGGCGACGGCCCGAGCCCAGTTCGCCGCAGGAGCGACGATTACGAACACGAGCAGCGTCAGCGTCAGCAGGAATACGACGCCGTACCTGAACCCCGCCTCCCTGTCCTCAAAGGACTCCATCCGGCGTATTGTGGCCTACGCGTCGCGGGAATCCGATCGCCGCGCACAGGCTCGGTTCGTCAAGCGTGGGGACCGGTTCGTCGCACGCAGGCCCACATGCTTCAGCGAGAGCTATGCCCAGATCGGTCTTGTGGGCGGCTCATCAGCGCAATCGGTACCGCCAATCCGGCCGAGCGCCGCAGCGTGGCGATGCCTCGGCCCGCCTGGACCGCGGGCCGTATCTCGCTGCAATGCTCGCCAAGTCGCCGACAGGTTCGCTCGAGATCGTCGCTGAGCAGTGCCAACCCCCAGAAGCGCGCCGGCCCATTCGCGCCATCAGGCCGCGCAGCGATCGCCTCGTCGGGCTCCTGCACCAGCTCGAGGATCGTCTCGCCAAGCCGGAAGAACGCCTGGCGCGGAGCACCCGCGGGAGTCGGCTGCTCACGAATCCGGCGCAGGTCCAGCCCGGCGGCCTGCAGCACCTGCACGCTGCGATCCAGATCGGGTGACATCGCCACCAGGTGGTCGATCCCCGTCACGCCATTGGCGTGCTTGGGCGCTCGTGCACGTGCCGTCGTCGCGTCCGAGGAGACGGTGGGGAGGCCGTCGAGCTCGACGCCGGCAATGCCGCGCAGCGACCAGCCGATTATTCCCCGCCCGGCGTCTGCGCCTGCCAGCACGACATGCACAGATCCAAGCTGCAGAGTGCCATTGGATACCGCAAAGCCCAGAGCTTCCCAGCGTTCCGGCTCGTCGGCGAGCGTGAGCCGGTCGATGGTCGCTGAAGCCGATCGAGTGCTCATGTCGATCGCCTCGTTGCTCCCAAACGGAACGAACTTCTGATCCTCACAACTGCCACGTGTGCCACTCAGAACGCTCTATGCGTTCAATCGCACCGGCAGTGTCTTGAGCTGGTTCAGGAAGGCCGACTCGACGCTCAGCGGCTTGCCGACGATCTCCATCTTTGGAAAGCGCCTGAGCGTCTCCTCGAAGAGGATGCGCAGCTCCAGCCGCGCAAGTGCGGTGCCCAAACAAAAGTGACGCCCGCCGGCGCCGAAGGCCTGGTGTTCGACCGAAGCCGGGGGGACGCCCGCCTTCGGCGAGCATCCCCGTTTCGGCCAGCGGCGCGCATCGAAGCGGTCAGGATCCTCGTAACGCGACTCGTCGCGGTTGGAGGAGGCGTACCACATGACAACACGCTCGCCGGCTTTGATCTGCTTGCCGCCGAGCTCGGTGTCCTTGGTCGCGGTACGCCTGAAGTGCGCGAAAGCGGGAAACATGCGCAGCGACTCCTCCACGACGCCGGGCACGAGCTCGGGATCCTCAAGCACAAGCGCTCGCTGCTCGGGATCTTCCATCAGCGCGCGCATACCGCTGCAGTAGGTGGCCTTGGTGCTGTCGTTGCCGGCGGCAACGAGCAGGAAGAAGCCCATCACGATCTCGTGTTCCTCAAGCTTCCCCCCGTCGATCTCGGCGTGTACGAGCACGCTCGTCAAATCGTCTGTGGGGTGCTTGCGTCGCGCTGCGATCATGCGCCCACAGCGCTCGAATATCTCGGGTACCTCTTTTTCCATTACGGCATCGATGCCGGCGGGATTGAGGTCGGGATCGCCGGCGCCGAGGGTCGAGTTCATCAGCCGCGCCCAGGTGGCGTCGTCCTCCTCGGGGATGCCCATGAAGCTGCCGATCACGCGTGAGACGACGGGTTGCGCCACGTCGCTCACGAGGTCGCAAGTCTCCCGCCCATCCAGGCCGTCGAGTGTCTTGCACGCGATCTCGCGGATCGCCTGCTCGTGTGCCGCGATCCGCTTTGGGGTGAAGCCGGCTTGAAAGAGCGCCTTGACGCGATCGTGCTTGGGAGGATCCATGCCGATGAACATCGCCCGCGTCAGCTCCAGCGGGAAGATCGCGGAGATGACCGTAACACCACCGACTTCCGAGGAATAGGTCTGCCAGTCGCGGCTGACGGCATGCACGTCCTCGGCGCTCGTCACCGACCAGAAGCCGCCCTCGTCGGGAAATTCGTCGATTTCCTTGGTCCAGTGAACGGGACAGCCTTGGCGCAGCTCTTTGAAGAGAGCATGGGGAGGCCCCTCGGCCCATATCTCCTGCTCGAGCACGAGCCGGTCCTCGAGCTTTGTGTCGGTCGCTGCCATCGGAGCCTCCATTCGCCGCCGCAGGGACGCGGCTTCTCGCCGCGCAGGGGGTACGGCTTTTCGATGGTACAGATCTCACGAGCGATTTGGCCAGGCAGCCAGTCAGTGTCCGAGGGACGGGCGGACGTGTTGGTCGGCGGGTGGATGGAGGCTCTTCGATTTGGCGACGCCCCGCATGCGTGCGGGCCATCGGCCTCTTCGTATATGTCAGGCATGTCTCGCGGCACGACTTGAAGAATGTCTTGGCATGCCTTATCATTTCTGTATGGCGACCAAGGAAGGCGTTCGCTCGCCGGCAATCGAGGACTATTGCAAGGCGGTCTACACGCTTGAAACCCGTGCAGACGAGCCAGTCTCCACGAACGCGCTGGCCGAGCGCCTGGAGCTGACCAGCGGCTCGGTCTCGGGCATGCTCAAGAAGCTCGACGAGCTGGGCCTGATCTCACACGTGCCGTATCGCGGCGTGCGACTCACCTCTGAGGGTCGTCGCGTCGCACTCGAGGTGATCCGCCACCACCGCTTGCTGGAGCTGTACCTGGCCGAGGCCCTACAGATGCCGTGGGATCGCGTGCACGACGAGGCGGAGGTGCTCGAGCACGTCCTCTCCGACGAGCTGGAGGCGCTGATCGCGGCGAAGCTCGGCAATCCCACGATCGACCCGCACGGTGACCCGATCCCAAGCGCCGACCTGGAGCTGGAGGAGAGCCCGACGCGCACCTTGGAGAGCCTCGTGCCGGGTGACGAGGGCACCTTTGTGCGAGTCTCGGACGCAGACCCGGAGATGCTGCGCTACCTGGCCCGGCAGGGAGTTCTGCCAGGCGGACACCTACGGGTGCTCGAGCGCCAGCCGTTCGGCGGTCCGCTGCTCGTCAGCGTCGACGGACGCGAGCACACGCTCGGCGGCGCGCTGCCACGGGCAATGCGCATCAGCGTCGCCCCACAGGCTCGAGACGAGGAACCTGCATGAGCGACGCCGTCACCGCGCTGCGACCGGCCGCCGCCCTAGAGGGCGCCTCGGTCGCGCTGCCCGACGGCGCCGCCCCGAGCGCACTCGAACAACTGCTGGAACGCGGCAGGCTGCGCGCGACGCTCGCGATGCTCGGCCCCGCCTTCGTCGCGGCGATCGCCTACGTCGACCCGGGCAACTTCGCCACCAACCTGCAGGGCGGCGCGCAGTTCGGCTACCTGCTCCTGTGGGTGGTGCTCGTCGCCAACCTGATGGCGATGCTGATCCAGTACCTGTCGGCCAAGCTCGGCATCGCCACCGACCGCGACCTGCCCGAGCTGTGCCGCGAGCGCTTCCCCCGTGCCGTAACGTGGGGCCTGTGGGCGCAGGCGGAGATCATGGCGATGTCGACCGACGTCGCCGAGTTTCTCGGTGCCGCACTCGGTTTGAACCTGCTGTTCGGCGTGCCACTGCTGCCGGCGGGTCTGATGACTGGCGCGATCGCCTTCGCGATCCTTGAGCTGCAGACGCGCGGCTACCGCCGCTTCGAGCTGGCGGTCAGCGCCCTGCTGGGCATCGTCTTCCTTGGCTTCCTCTACGAGGCCCTGCGTATCGGCCCGTCGGCGAGCGGCTCACTGCACGGCCTGCTCCCGGATCTGCGCGGCACGAGCTCGCTCTACCTGGCGGTCGGCATCATCGGCGCGACCGTCATGCCCCACGTCATCTACCTGCACTCCGCGCTCACAAACGGACGCATGGCGTGTCGTAACGACTCCGAGCGCCGGCGTGTCCTGCGCTTTGAGAAGGTGGACGTCATCGTCGCGCTGGGCTGTGCGGGACTCATCAACATGGCGATGCTCGCGGTCTTCGCCAAGCTGTTTCACACACCAGCGTTGTCAGGGCTCGATTCGATCAGCCTGGCCCACGCACAGCTCGGACATCTGGTTGGCGGTGGCGCCGCGCTGGCTTTCGCGGTCGCCCTGTTCGCCTCAGGAGCCTCCTCCTCGAGCGTGGGCACATACGCCGGTCAGGTGGTGATGCAGGGATTCATCAAGGTGAAGATCCCCCTGCTGGTGCGTCGCGCGGTCACGATGCTGCCGGCGATCGCGATCCTCGCGGTCGGTATGAACCCGACGGCCGCCCTCGTGCTCAGCCAGGTGGTGCTCTCCTTCGGAATCCCCTTCGCGCTGGTACCGCTGGTGATGCTCACGAGCAACCGCAGCGTGATGGGTGTGCACGTCAACCGTCGCCTGACCACTGTCGCGGCGTTTGCGATCGCCGCGACGATCACACTGCTGAACGCTTTCCTGATCTACCAGCAGTTGCGCTGAGCTGTCGGTAGCTGCCGCTCGAGGTCTCGCGTGGCCACGACGGTCACTTCAACACCGGCCTCCAAACATCGACGGCACCGAGAGCGGTGTCATGCATGCATACCCAACTCATAGGCGGCGCCGTGAGCTGTATGCAGGGTGGTCGCGGCTTCGCCGGGTGGCCGCACATTGAGCGCGAGGGCAGCCACGGAGCAATTGACTACGTCGTGCTCGCCATCCGGGCTGTGGGCGCCCGGGTCGCTGTAGCGCCACTCAGCAGAGCTACCTGGCGGCATATCGACGTGTGCTTCGACGAGCAACCCGCGCTCGCCGGGCAACGTCAGCGAGCAGCGACCGGCACTCTCGGCGACCTTCAGCCCACGCGCGCCCAGCCCGCCGAGGCGCGAGCGCCGGCCGTCGATGCAGATCGCGCCGTTCGCGATCCAGGGTGTCAGGCGGCCGGCTACGAGCACGCGTCCAAGCGCCACGTCAAGCCAGGCTTGTGCGTCCTCGCGGAAGTCGATTCCGTGCAGCCAGATCCAGCGCGCCGCATGCTCGCCACCCCAGTTGTGCCCAACCATGCCGCGCCAGCCGTCCAGCCGCAGAGTGCGCCCGGGCAGCTCGATCGTGCCGTCGAAGCGCGCGGCAGGCATGGGGCTGGTCAGCTTGGTGCGCGGCAGCGGGCTTCTGTAGAGCAGGGCTTGCTTGAAATGCCTGAGCTCGGACGCGTCGGGCCGGATGTTCAGCTTCCAGCGAATCTCGCCCGGCGCCTTCTCGACAGGACCGCCAGATTGAGAGCCGGGTCTGGGGTCAGAGCTGGAGCCGGAGTCTGAGCCGGATCCCGCGCCCTCGCCCAGCTCGATGCACCCCTGCGCAAGCGTTGGTCCCAGGTGTGAGCCGCTGCCGATGGCGATCCAGCCGTCGTCCGGCACGCTCAGCTCTTCGTTGCTCTGCTTGCACATGAACGGCGGGCCGGCGCTCGCGTCGAAGACGCTCACCCACAGCGAGCCGCGCGCGGCCAGTCCGGGAGCCTTCTCGACGGTATAGCGGATCCACGCCCCCACGGGCTCGTCCGGCGACACCGCGCGCAGGTAGAAAGACTCGTACATCCCGCTGTCCAGGGAGGCAGAAGGGAATTGCGGGTGCACATCCATTCGCGCGATCGTAACTCCTGGGGGAACAGTCTCTGGAAGGATCACGCCATGAGGAGTGAATCACTGGTCACACTGCCGTGGGGCCTGATCGGGTTCGGGCTCGGGCCAGACGGGTCTGGGCGACCGCCAGTCACCTCGGTGAGGGACGGCGACGGTGACCCTGGCTCCTTGCAAGATTCGCTCGGCGCACGCTTTGTGATGGGCGTCGATGGGGGCGCCACGAAGACGCTGGCGGCGGTGCTGGACCTGCAAAAGCAGACGCTGCACCTCGGCCACGGTGGCTCGAGCAACCCAGACGCCGTCGGCGCGCATGCGGCGACAGCTTCCCTGGTGAAGGCGACCGACGAGGCGATCGGCCGCGCCGGCATCGAGCGCGAGCAACTCGATGCCGCGGTGCTGGCGATCGCGGGCACCGACACCGACGCGGTCGCCGCACACGTGCGCGAGCGCTGTCCGGCCTCGTGGCTGGTGGTCAACGACGTGGTCGGCGCCTGGGCGGCAGCCACCGATGCCCGCCCAGGCGTGGGCGTGATCTCGGGCACCGGCAGCAACGTGCTCGGTATCGGCCAGGACGGGCGAGCATGGCGAGCAGGCGGTTGGGGCCATGTGCTCGGCGATGAGGGCAGCGGCTACTGGCTGGCGGTGCAGTCGATCAAGGCAGCGCTCGCCGATCGCGAGGCCTCAGGTCCGCAGACGGCGCTGAGCGCGGCGGCGATCGAATTTTTCGACGTGCGGAGCGTCGAGGCACTCGCCACGCTCGTTTACGCCAAGCCGCTGTCCAAGGGCGATCTCGCCGCTTTCGCGATCGAGACAGCGCGCGTTGCGTACGCCGGGGATGAGGTGGCGCGTGGTCTATATGTACGCGCCGCCGAGGAGCTGGCCAGGCAGATCGCCGCGGTCGTCGAGCAGACAGCCCTGAGGGACGAGTTCCCGATTGGCCTGATCGGAAGCGCGTTCAAGGCGGGCGAGCTATTCGTCGCCCCGTTGGCCGCCGCGATCCACGAGTTCGCGCCACAAGCTCGGGTGGCGGTCGTGGAAACGCCCCCCGTTGGTGGTTGCGTGCTGCTGGCGGCGCTGGGCGCTGGCCGGCGCGAGTCGGTCGATGCGGCCGAGCTGAAGCAACTTCTCGATGCCGCGCTGGCGCAGGAGAGCGTCTTCAGGGAGTGAGCTCTGGCCCACTGTCGGTCCGAAGGCTGCCGGCGCCGACTCGGCGCCATGATCGGCTGGGGACCATCGACGTCAGTGTTTGCCTCGATCTGCGCACGCTTGCCGATCGCCCGGGGCCGATTCGGCGCCCAAGGTCGACTCGGGACCATCGACGTTAGTGTTTGCCTCGATCTGTGCACGCTTGCCGATCGCGCCGGGACCGACACCAGCGATGCGTACAGCGGCTGCCGCGTTTCCGAACGAGGCAGCCTCGAGCGGACCGCTCCCTTCGCTCAGCGCGACAAAGAAGGCGGCGGCAAACACGTCTCCGGCGCCGAGATCGTCGCGCATCTCGACAACGCGCGGCACCCTAGTCTGCACGACCGATCCAGCGGCGGGCGCAGGCAGATGAACGGTCGCCGGCCGCGATCCGGCGGTCACCGCGACATACGCTCCACCGCGGCGAGCGACGGCGAACAGCGCGTGGCAGCCCTTACACTCGTCCTCGGAAATCACAGCAGCAGTGAAGCGCTCAGGGAGCAGTTGCGAGTCCAAATCGACGGGCGAGATGTCGCCGATCAGCGCCGCGCTGCCACCGCCGGACAGCGGCACGTCGCCCAACAGCGAGCCGGTGTCCAACTGCACCAGCGGCACGCCCTCGCCGAGCTCCCAGCGGCGCACGAGCCCTTGCGGCGTGAGCCCGACGAAGCGGGCATGCCCATGCCAGGTGGTCGGCGTCTCGCGCGCGACGGGCGCCAGGTGCAGGATCCGGGTGTCGAGCGTGAGCGGCTCCGCGATCGGCCCGGCCCAGGCGAGCAGCCGTTGCGAGCGTCGCGCGCCGGAGCCGCGTGTGCTCAGCGTGGTGGTGTGCTTGGCGGGGATGACGCGCAGGTCGAACTCGTCGCTGAACGGTTCGAGCAGTGCGTGTATCTCCAGGGGCACGCCTTGGGTGACGATCAAGGTACGCAGCCCGAGGCGTGCAGCTTGCAGCCCGCTGTAGAAGGCGCCGCCGCCGGCTTGGGAGACCGTCCCGCCGGCGCGGTCCTCGATCACGTCGCGAGTTACGTGACCGACGGCGATGTAGTCGTAGGGTTCCTCTGGCGAGCTGCCCATGAGCGTTGGGACCCGCGCAAGCTTCTTCAGTCGACGTGCGGGGGAATGCGCACGGGCAGCTCGGTCCCGGAGATGGTCGCAGCCGCCAGTCGCCCGGTGAAGACACATCCGCCGAGAAATGTGCCCTCCAGCGAACGCTTGCCGTGCACGCCGCCACCGCCGAAGCCGGCGGCCTCGCCGACCGCATACAGGCCGGGGATCGGCTCGCCGTGGTGCTCGTCGCCGTCGTTCGCGCCCGTGCGCAGCACGCGGCAGCCGAGGTCGGTCTGGATGCCGCCAAGGCTCTTGCGCGCCATCGGCTGAAGACGAATCGCGACCAGTGGCATGGCCTTCGGATCGACGATGCGCTGAAAGCGCGAGGTGCGCAGCCGGTCGCCGCGCCAGTTGCGCAGCTGGCCGATACGACGCAATTGGTCGTCGTTGAACAGCCCCTTGCCGCGCGCAATCGTCTCGTCGTAGCGGCCGATCTCGCGTTCCAGCACAGCGCTGTCGATCGCGCCGTCGCCGGTCACCTCGTTCATCTTGACCGCCAGTTCGCCGAGCGTGGAGGCCGAGACGAAGTCGGGCGAGCCATCGAGGAAATGCTTGACGAGCCCTGGCTTGCCGAGCAGCACGCTGAGCAGAAACGGCAGAAGGCGCTTCTCGCGCAGGTTGGGATTGTGCTGGGAGCCCGAGACGTCCAGCTCGCGCTTGGCGATCTTGAAGTTGCAGATCAGCCACGAATACTTGCGCTCGTCTTCGCACATGCGCTCCAGCGCGCTGTAAGCGTCGAACGTCGGCATCACCGGCACGGGCCCGTAGCGACGCCCGTCGGGATTGAGCATGACCCCCGAGCGGGGT
>DATHMQ010000043.1:0-26495 GCA_035486935.1 Solirubrobacteraceae bacterium | reverse complement strand
GCTGGCGGGTGAGCGTTTCACCGAGCCTCATTACCAACGTCAAGCGCAGCGCTATCTCGGCTACGCCGTCCGCGCCCTGCGTAGCGCCGACGTCACTGTGAGCCTGCCGGCGCTCGTCAAACAGCTCGACCCGGCACAGTTGGAAGTGCTGGCAAGGACGCTTCCAGAGGCACAGGCGGATGCCACCCTCGATTACCTCGAGTCGCTGGGCGTGCGCCAACGCACCGATCTAGGTGGCGTGCGCGACAGGCTGGCCATCATGGCCGAGTCAGACATCGCGCCCTGGCTCGACCCAGAAACGATCGACGCGCAGACATTCGATCTACTCGGTGCCGTCAAAGAGCGAGCGGTCGTGTACTTCAACCTGGAAGCAGACGCGCTGCCACTGTTGGCACGCATGCTTGGCGTGGCGATCGTGCAAGACCTGCAAACCACGATGGCTGCGCTGCAGGCATCCCCGATCCCCACGGTGGTGGTGATCGACGAGTTCGCCTCCATTGCGGCCGAGCAGGTTGTGCATCTGTTCGGCAGGGCAAGATCGGCCGGTCTGAACCTATTGTTGGGAACCCAGGAGCTCTCGGACCTACGTCTGGACGGGCGCAAGCAGTTCTTGGAGCAGGTTCTGGGCAATCTCTCGGCAATCGTTGCCCACCGTCAGGTCGTGCCCGAGTCGGCCGAGTTGATCGGTCAACTCGGCGGTAGTCGCGGCGTGTGGCGTGCCACGCACACAAGCGACGGGCGCTGGACACGTACGCGCACGACCAAGCCGCTACTGGCGTCCGAGGACATACGGGGCCTGTCGCCGGGTTGGGCCGCGGTGATCGAGCTCGGCGGCCATACCTCGGCACGCTTTGTCGAGGTCTTCTCTTCGGTCGAGCGACCCAACCGACGTCTGCTTGTCCGATAGCGATAGCGCGTCCCATCCCCAAGACCACCCGTCCATCGCCAAGTGAACCGCCGGGAGCGTTGGACGCCTCAACACTCCCGGGACGGTTCGTCCATCCCCAGACACAACACAGGAGGACCCCATGAGACAACAAGATCGACCACCAACTCCCGAGCAAATCGAGATCGCGCGTTGGACGGCCTCGCTTGGAGCAGTCACCGCCGAGGCTCTCGCCCAGCGCACAGGCGCGAGTATTGCCTCGGCGCGCTCGAAGCTCCTGGCAGCGCGACGGCGCAAGCTGCTTGCAAGCGTACGTCCGCTCTCAGGACGGCCCACTTTGTTCACGATCACCCGTGCCGGATTGCGGGCCTGCGAGACACGCGGCATTCAGATCTGCGCGGTGAGCCCTTCCAACGCAAACCACCTGATGATGTGCGCCACAGCGGCAGCCGTGCTGGAGCGCCGCTATCCACACTATCGCCTCATCGGCGAGCGTGAGCTGCGTCGGGACGAGCGCGAGCGGGGACACCCGCTCGCCAGCGCGAAGCTCGCCATATCGCATGGGGTGCAGGCTCGTCTCCATCGCCCAGACCTCGTTCTATACCCGCACGACCCCGACGGTGGTCTGCCGCTTGCCGTCGAGGTCGAGCTGACGATCAAGTCTCCAGAGCGACTCGTTGAGATATGTCGAGCTTGGGCGCGTTGTCGCACGATTGCCGGAGTGATCTATTTCGCGCCTGAGGACGTACAGCGAGCGCTCCGGCGAGCCGTGACGAAGGTGCATGCCTTCGAGCAGGTGGTGATCGTGCCGCTCGACTCGTTGAAAGTCCCGGACACGCGCCTCGTCGGCCGATCAGCCGCGGTAGAGGGGCGTCTTGACCGACGAATTTAGCCCGTCGAATAGGGCTGAAACGAGGTTTTGGCACTCGTGCGCAAAGAACCGTCCCAAGCGCGGCCTACCTTCGTCGACAGGGCGAGCCAACAGCAAAGGAGAGAACACCATGTCCTACTCGAACATCAACCGCGTCGTGCTTGTCGGCCGTCTCACCAGCGATCCCGAGCTACGAGGGCTTCCGTCGGGGAGCAATGTCTGCGAGCTGCGCGTCGCCTGCAACACCACCCGCAAGACCTCCGACGGCGACTACGCGGAGAAGCCCAACTTCTTCGACGTAAGCGTCTTCGGGCTCACCGGCGAATCGGTCCACCGCTATATGAGTCGTGGGCGTCGCGTCGCGATCGACGGGCGCCTGGACTGGCACGAGTGGGAAACCACCGAGGGCAGCAAACGCCAGGCGGTCAAGATCGTCGCCGAGAGCGTCCAGTTCCTCGACGGTCGTGGCGGTCAAGCCGGCTCTGGTGGGTCCTCGGACGACGAGGGCTCGCTCGAGACTTCGAGCGACGGCGAGAGTGCAGATGAGCGTGAGCTCGTCGGTGTCGGCGCTGGCATCGAAGACGACCTCGTCTTCTAGCTACGGACCGATTGGTCCGATCGAGCGTTCAGCACGGCGGGATGTCACTACGGACATCCCGCCGTCGACGTTCCACACGACAGCAAGATCCCGCCAAAGACGCCCTGGGCGGCTTTATGTGTTTAAGGACCTAAAGACTCGCTCGACGGTTTTCGTCGAGCAATAAACGAAGGGTCTAAACTGCCGCGCGGCTCATCAGTGAGCCCTGCCAATCCTTCCAATCCGACAAGGAGCCCTCCCCGGTGCCAGTCAACACCAAAGCGATCGGAAAGAAATACGAGCCCACTACGTATGCAGTGGGTCGCGAGAAGATCAAGGAGTACGCCCGCGCGGTCGGTGAGACCAATGCGCTGCATCTCGACGAGAAAGCCGCTCGCGACGCCGGCTACGCCGATGTCGTAGCCCCGCCGATGTTCGCGGTGGTCTATAGCTCCCCATCGGTTGCGCCATCGCTGTTCGATCCCGAGGTGGAAATGAACTTCGCGATGATGGTTCACGGCGGGCAGGAGTTCGAGTGGGGGCCAGTGGTCGTCGCGGGCGACGAGATCACCACCACCGCCTCCGTCAAGGACATCTCAGAACGTGACGGCCGCGGCTACTACGTGTTCGAGTCCGTTTCCGTCAACCAGCGCGGCGAGCAGGTCTGCCGCGGAACCTGGACGAACATCGTCCGAGGAGTTTGAGTCATGGCCGATCTTTCAGCTGGAGCGCAGATCCCCGAGGTGCGCGTCACCCCCGACAAGTACCTCACCAATCGCTATGCCGGGGCTTCGGGTGATTTCAACCCGATCCACATCGACGAGGAGTTCGCCAAAGCCGTCGGGCTACCCGGGCGCATCCTGCATGGTCTGTGGTCGATGGCACAGGTCGCTCGCGCCCAGACCGAGGCCGCAGGCGGTCCGGCAACGCTCAAGCGGCTGTCGGTCCAGTTTCGTGGCATGGGCGTGCCGGAGCAGGAGGTTGTGGTCACCGGAACCGTGCGCGAGGCATCAGATGGCCATGTGATCGTGGACACGGTCGCCGAGCAGGCCGGCAATCAGATCATCCGTAACGCCGAGGCCGAGCTACAGGTCTGAGATCGTTGGCGCCGCTCTGGGTCACCGGGGCGGCGTTGAAGGTCCTGCTGAGCGTGCGTCGCTATGAGACTGAGCGGCACAGGCCACCCAGCCAATCGTAGGGTGTTCGCGGGCTCGCGAGCCGCACGAGGAGTGGGCTGAGGCGCAGACTAGAATCCCCGTCATGCTTACTCCCCGACAGGAGTTGATCCTGTGCAAGGTGGTCGAGGACTACCTGCACAGCGGTCAACCGGTGGCCTCCAAGGCCATCGCCGCCGACCCCAGCCTCGATTGCGGGCCCTCCACCGTGCGCAACGAGCTTGCCCTGCTGGAGGAGCACGATCTGCTTGCACATCCGCATACCTCTGCCGGGCGCGTACCCACCGACGCAGGGCATCGCTATGTGGTGGACAAGATGCTGGGCGCTGGTCAAAACTTTGCGCCAGTGCGCCCGCTGGCGCTGTCGTTGACCCGCAGCGAGGTCGAGGAAGCGATGCGTCTGACAAGCGTCGCGATCTCACGGGTGACGAGCCTGCTGGCCGTCGTCTCGGCGCCGTCGCTCGACACCGCCACGATCCGCCACATAGAGGTGCTCGCTTTGCAACCCCAGGTCGTGATGGTCGTCGTCATCACCTCGACCGGCGGCGTCTCCAAGTTGCTCACCAGCTTCGACGGGCCCGTGGATCAGGGGCTTGTGAGCTGGGCTGGCGAATATCTCAACGAGCGACTCGTCGGCTTCGGGCTCGGCGCACGGATGCTTTCCAAGCACCTGGACGATCCAAGCCTCGGCGTCAGCGAGCGTGCCTTCGTCGATCGGCTCGCACCCGCCTTCGGCAGCATCAAATCCGAGACCGAAGACACCCTCTACGTAGACGGAACCGCGCACCTGCTCTCCAGCCAGGCGATCGGCGATCTCACCGAGATGAACGAGCTGATGAGCATGCTCGAGCGTCGCGCGGCTCTGCTGCGCGTACTGCGTGCTGCGCTCGGGGAGTCCGATGTATACGTCCGCATCGGCCGCGAGAACGAGATTCCTGCGATGCGCTCGTTGGCGCTCGTCGCGGCCGGCTACGGTGTCGCGCGCCGCAAGCTGGGGGCCGTGTCGGTGATAGGTCCGGTGCACATGGACTACGCCGGTGCGATCGCCACTGTGCGCGAGGCTGCCCACGAACTCTCGCGCTTCGTCGAAGACGCCTACGCGGAGCACTGAGGAAAGCGATGGCCAGTCGATGAGCGCGACCACTCCCCGCGATCCCTACGAGGTGCTCGGCGTAGCTCGCGACGCCGGTGAGCAGGAGGTCAAGAAGGCATTTCGCAAGCTCGCCCGGGAACTGCACCCGGACGTCAATGCCCACGATCCCCAAGCCGAAGAGAAGTTCCGCGAGGCAGCGGAGGCAAACGAGATCCTTTCCGACCCCGAGCGCCGTGCCACATACGACCGCTATGGACACGAGGGCCTGCGCTCTCGTGGGTACGCCCCGAACTTCGAGTCCTTTGGCTCTATCAACGACCTGTTCAACGCCTTCTTCGGAGGTGGTGGCTCGAGCGCTGGGCCTGCCCTGGGCGGCGATATCGCCGTGGCCGTGGAGATGACGCTGCTCGAAGCGTCGGTCGGCGCCAAGCTCGACGTGTCCTACGAGGCAATCGACCGCTGCGATCACTGTCACGGCAATGGCGCCGA
The DNA here is from genome assembly GCA_035486935.1 of Solirubrobacteraceae bacterium. Taxonomy (GTDB): domain Bacteria; phylum Actinomycetota; class Thermoleophilia; order Solirubrobacterales; family Solirubrobacteraceae; genus Palsa-744. The sequence goes on along the minus strand of DATHMQ010000043.1, from coordinate 21,404 downwards.
GCCCGGTACCCCGATCGAGCGCTGCTCTCGCTGTGAGGGAGTCGGCCAGGTGCAGAGCGTGATGCGCACTCCCTTCGGTCAGATGATGCGCACCAGTCTGTGCGATGTCTGCCATGGCGATGGACGCGTGCCGACCAGGCCTTGTGGCACCTGCCGCGGTCGCGGACAGCTGGCGGTCAAGCGCAGCGAGCAGGTCACGGTGCCGGCTGGCATCGATGATGGCCAGCGGATCCGCGTGAGCGGACGCGGGCACGCCGGCGAGCGGGGGGCTCCCGCCGGCGACCTCTACGTGCTCGTGCGTGTGCGCGCCGACGAGCGCTTCGTCCGCGAAGGCGACGATCTGATCACGGCGCTCGACGTAGCCGCTCCGCTGGCGGCGCTCGGGGCGACGTTGGAGGTGCCAACACTCGAGGGCACGGTGCCGATCGAGGTGGTTGCCGGCACCCAACCCGGCGAGATCCTCACGGTGCGCGCACAGGGGATGCCATCCTTGCGCGGCGGACGTCGCGGCAACCTGCGCGTCGTCGTCAACGTCGTCATTCCGCGCCGTCTCAGCGAGACCCAGCGCGAGCTTCTCGGGCAGTTGAGCAAGACGCTCACTGAGGAGAACCTGCGCTCCGAGGAGTCGATGCTCGGGAAGCTACGCCGCGTTTTGCGCCACCAGGCGGCGTGAGCGGCTTGGGGTATCGCGAGCTGGGCGCGTGATCCGATTGGCGCTGCGCGTTCGACGCAGCGACGCCGAGCTCGTGCTCGCCGATCTGCTCGAGCTTGCCCCCGGCGGCGTCGAGGAGATCGAGTTGCAGGCAGAGGATGGGGGAGAAGGGACGGTCGAATACGCCGTCTATGGTGCTCCGGGCGAGTTGCCGCTGTTGCCGGATGTGCAGGCCGCTGCGGGGGGTTCCCTGGTTGAGATCTCGACCAGTGAGGTCGCTGATGATTGGTCTGAGCGCTGGAAGCAGTTTCATCAGCCTGTGCTCATCCAAGCTCGTGCGCCGGGTGTCCCTCGCGCACGTGGGGGGAGAGCGGACGGGGATGTTCCCGCGACGGCAGATCCCTATGTGCATGGCGGAGGGGGTGGAGAGGATGTCTCTGCGAAGGATGCCCCCCGCGCGCGCGGGGGGCATTGCCTTTTCGTAAGACCTCCGTGGGAGGCACCGAGTGATCGCGCCGATGCGCTCGAGATCGTGATCGATCCTGCGCAGGCCTTTGGCACCGGCGCGCACGCGACCACTCGCATGTGCCTGGAGCTGTTGCTGGAGCTCGCCGCCACTGAGGGCGCCCGCGATCCCGTGCTCGACGTCGGCTCCGGCTCGGGCGTGCTGGCGATCGCGGCGCTGAAGCTTGGATACAACAAAGTGCTGGCGCTCGACAACGACCGTGAGAGCGTGCGCGCGATTCTCGCCAACGCGGCCGTCAATGGCGTCGAGTTGGAGGCTCGCTGTTTTGACCTGCGCCGCGAGTCGTTGCCTTGGTTTGTTGGGGATGGGGATTTGAAGGGCGTGCCGGTAGTGCTCAGCGCTGCGCCCAAAGCCGATCGCAGCGGACCTGCAACTGGCCAGGTGGTGCTCGCCAATCTGCTGAGACCGTTGCTGATCGACTTGGCAGAGAAGATGGCCCAGCCGGACGTTCCTCCACCGCCCGTACGCCTTGACCTGATCGTAAGCGGGCTGCTGCGCGAGCAGGCCGACGAGGTGGCCGAAGTGTTCGCTAGACGCCTTGGCCTGAGCGAGCGAGCCCGTCTCGAGCAGGGAGAGTGGTCGGCGCTCTGGCTGACTCGCCGGCGGGCAAGTCCGTAGCCGCGCGGGCCACCGCCCTGAACAGCAGGTCGAGCGCCGGCCGCAGGTTTTCCTCGCTCTCGAGCAGAGCTCGCGCTGCGATCAGGCCGACGCCGATCTGCTCGAGCGCCTCACCGGCTCCACCTGGGTTGGGGTCGCGGCACACCGCGATTGCCAGATCGAGCATGCCCTGTGCCTGCTCGACGGCTCCCGCGAACATCGCCGGGCCGGCGAGACTCGCGTACCCGTAGGCGCGCGCGAGTCGACCTTGAATCGTGATCTGGTGCTTGCCGCGCGGTGCAGAGACGGGCGGCAGGCCGCGACCGTCGACGAGCCCGGCCATCGTCCCACCGATCACGGCGCTGAGCGCCTGCTCATCGAGTCCCGCGTGGGCGGCGACGCGCAACGCGAGATACAGACCGCTCGAGGTGAGCCCGTAAGGCGGGTCGGAGGCGAACACGATCCGCTCGGATGGCACGCGCGCGAAAAGCTCGATCAGGTCCATCGGAAAGAAGCACGACGTGTCATAGAGGACGCCAGGGTGGTCGGCCAGACGCGAGGTGAGGGTGCCCTGGTCGCAGATTGCCCCGTGGGCGAGAATCAGCACGGCATCGGGGTGGCGCAGGGCAAGGTCGGCCAGCCCGTCGGCGATCGGGGGCATGCCACGGCCGGCGTGGATCAGGATCGGCACGCTCGCTTCGCCGGCGAGCTCGAAGATCGCCTCCATCTCGGGGCTGTCGAAAGCAAAGGCCTGCGCACGAGGGTGCAACTTGATACCGCGGGCGCCCTTGGCGATGCATCGCTCACCCTCGGCGACTGGCGCTTCGGCCGGATCGAGCCGACAGAAAGGGATAAGGCGTCCCTCGCTTTCGCTTGCCCACCGCAATACGCGGTCGTTGGGCAGGCTGTAGGAAGGCTTGCGCTCGGGGTCGTGTAGAGCGAATACGCAAGCCCTGTGTGCATCGGCGGCATCGAGTTGGGAGAGCAGGGTCTCCAGGTCGAGCGAGCGGCCGTCCTCGTCCAGGCCGAGATGGGTATGGGCGTCGAAGACTTCCGCTCCGGAAGGTCGCAAACGCTCGCCGTCCGCCAGGAACGGAGCGAGTGCGTCGCGGTAGACGGATGCGCTCATCGCCACTCATTCTGCCGATCGCGCGACTACAGCGACGCGCGGTATGCCGATCCAATGGGCAGTCCAAGCGGACGAAAGCGATGAATCGACACAAAAGTCTCGCCTGCTCGGCGTATCCTGAGTCGAGGATGACGATTGTCGATGACGTCAAGCAAGACCTGACGGGCGCGATGCGTGCCGGTGAGAAGCAGCGTGTCGGTGCGCTGCGCATGATCCTTTCCGAGCTGCAGAAGGCTCAGAAGGATGGCTCGACCGACGAGCTCGCCGTCCTGAGGCGAGAGCGCAAGCGGCGCCTGGAGGCCGCCAAGGCCTTTCGCGACGGCGGACGCGAGGATCTTGCCGATGCGGAGGAGGCCGAGGGGGAGCTGATCGGGGCCTACCTGCCGGCCGAGCTCTCAGACGAGGAGCTCCAGGTGATCGTCGAGCGGGCTCTGGCCGAAAGCGGCGCACAATCGCCCAAGGACATGGGTCAGGCGATGAAGGGTGTGATGGCCGCAGTCGATGGGCGCGCCGACGGCAAGCGGGTCTCGGGCCTGGTGAGGGCGGCGCTCGGAGGATGAGGACACAGATCGAGCTGCCAAACGAGGTTGCCGCCGAGCTGGCCGGCACTCAGGACTCGGTGCTGCGCGCGCTGGAGGGGCATCTGCGTTGCAAGGTGTTCCTGCGCGGCAACCTGCTCACGCTCGAGGGCTCCGAGGAGGACGCGCGTATGGGCGAGCGGGTCATACACGAGCTCTCCGAGCTGATCGGCCGTGGCCATCAGGTCGCGCCCGGCACGATCGCAGCGGTGACGGGCGCGCTGGATGCGCACGAATCGCCGGCGCGTGTCTTGGAGGACATCGTGTGGAGGCACCGCAGCCTGAGCGTCGCCCCCAAGACCGTCAATCAGAAGCGCTATGTCGACTCGATCCGTTCCAGCACCGTGACCTTCGGGGTCGGACCCGCTGGCACCGGCAAGACGTTCCTGGCCGTGGCGATGGCCGCCGCCGCGCTCTCACGCCACGAAGTCAATCGGATCATCCTCACCCGTCCCGCCGTCGAGGCTGGCGAGCGACTCGGCTTCCTGCCTGGCGATTTGATGGCGAAGGTGGACCCTTACCTGCGACCGCTGTTCGACGCGCTGCACGACATGCTCGACCCGGAGAAGGTTTCCCAGCATCTGGAGCGTGGCGTGATCGAGATCGCGCCACTTGCGTTCATGCGTGGGCGCACGCTCAACGATTCGTTCGTGATCCTCGATGAGGCTCAGAACACCACGCCCGAGCAGATGAAGATGTTCCTCACACGGCTCGGCTTTGGCTCCAAGATGGTCGTCACAGGCGACATCACCCAGGTCGATCTGCCACGCGAGCAACGCTCGGGTCTCGTTGTGGTGGGAGAGGTGCTCGATGCGATCGAGGGCATCGAGTTCGTGCGCTTCGGCGGCGAGGACGTGGTGCGTCACAAGCTCGTGCAGCGGATCGTGGAGGCATATGACGAGCACGGCAGGCGCACGACCGACGACGGACGGGGGCGACGTGAGGCTCCCGCTGCGCGGCCCGCCTCTGGAAGATCCCGACCGGGCACCCTGGGTGAGGTCGACGATGCCGAGGAGCAGGTCGTGGTTCAGCGTTTGGCCGAGCGTCGAGCCTGAGTCGCTCGCATCGATGCTCGAGGTCGAGGTCTTCGGCGCACAACTGCTTGCGGGGCCGCTTCCTCAGTGGCGGGTGCAGCGACTGTGCGCGCTGGCGCTGGCATCGGCTGGTGTAGAGGATGGACATCTGGCCGTCGAGTTCGTTGGCGCCGAGCGCATGACTGAACTAAACGGAGAGCACCGCCGCAAAGACGGCCCCACGGATGTGCTTTCGTTTCCCGTCGATGGAGCCGATCCGGACGCTCCCGGAGCAGGCGTCCCACGTGAGCTTGGCGACGTTGTGATCTGTCCCGCGTTCACAAGCGATGTTGGCGAGGCGATCGTGCACGGGACGCTTCACCTCGTCGGCATGGACCACGAGACAGACGAAGGCGAGATGCTGGCGCTGCAAGCCGAGATCATGCGCTGGGGCAATTCTTGAGCGACACACACAGGGAGCCGGAGGCAGCAGTGACGCGCAGCGGCTTTGTGGCGCTGGCCGGCCGCCCCAATGTGGGCAAGTCGACACTAGTCAACGCGATCGTCGGTGGCAAGGTCGCGATCGTCTCCGATCGCCCGCAGACCACGCGCCGAGCGATTCGCGGCGTGCGTACCGAAGCGCAGTGGCAGATCGTGCTCGTCGACCTGCCCGGCGTTCAGCGTCCCCGTGACATGCTGACCGAGCGCATGGCTGGACGGGTGCGACTGGAACTCGAGGGCTCCGATGCGGCGCTGCTCGTGCTCAACGGGGAGCAGGGGGTCGGCGCCGGCGACCGCTACATCGCGCAGGCGCTCGCCGAGGTAGATGTACCGGTGACGATCGCGATCAACAAGGTTGACCGGCTCGACCGTGCCGCGACCGTTGCGGTGCTGGCGGCTGCAGCTGAGCTTGACCTCGGAGGCGAGCTATTCCCGATCTCCGCACGCACCGGCAAGGGCGTGGGTGAGCTTGTGGAACACCTCGCCGAGCTGATGCCGCAAGGTCCGTTCATGTTCTCCCCGCAGGCGATCTCAGATCAGCCGCTGCCGGTGCTGCTTGCGGAGTTGGTGCGCGAGGCGGCGATCAGACGCACCTTCCAAGAGTTGCCCCACGCTGTGGAGGCGATCGTCGAAGAGATCGAACATCCGCGCGATGGTTTGGTGCGGGTGCGCGCACTGCTGTGGGTCGAGACCGAGTCGCAGAAGGGGATCGTCGTCGGCGCGGGCGGACGTATGATCAAGGCGATCGGCTCCGCCGCACGCAAGGAGATCGAGCGCGAGTTGGACTGTCATGTGCACCTGGACCTGTCCGTGCGCGTGCGACGCGACTGGCGTGGGGACGAGGGCTTGCTGGATCGGCTGGGGATTACCTAGAGACTGGTCAATGGGGATCGGCCGAAACGTTGAGTCATCGGGACGACGTCCCCGGCATAACGATGAGGGTGAGCGGCAGCTCTCAGATCTTGCCCCCAAGCCGGTCGCCTATTCGGCGGACCGCGCCGAGATCGAAGACCTGGACGAACGCGAAAGGCACCGTCAGCACAACAGGCGGCGAACCCTCGGCAAACCGCTGACGGCGCAGGCGGGCTATCTGCGCCAACTGGACGCGGGCACGATCGTTGACGGTTCGCGCCATTTGTACGGCCGAACTCGTGACCGCTGCGCCTGCACCTTGGCTTTGGTTAGCCGCAGCAGCCGAAATTCGGCCAAGCTCCTCGCGTGTGAACCGCCTCGGCATCGTGCCGTTGACGATTACCGCGTCGAGGTCGCGGTCGAGGTCGCGGCGCAAGCCTTCCTCCAGCTCGAGCGTCTCGGTGACGGCCATCTCGCTTGCGTGGGTTACCGCGACGTATGCCGATCGCTGCGCATCTTCGAGCAGCTCACGCAGCGCCTGTGCCTGCTCGGCCAGCGGCCCGACGCGCAAGATTGCCGAGAAGGTCTGCGGCGAGCGCAGCATCGCAAGCGCATGGCCGCTGGCGGGTGCGTCTAGCACGACGAGGTCATAGGCCGGTCGGCCTCGCCTATCGCGACTTGAATCGCCCGATCCGCTCTTGGTCTCTCCCCGCCCTTCGCACAGCTCGCGCAGCTTTACCATGCTCACAAGCTCCTTTGCACCGGGTGCCGCGGCCGCGAAGTATTGGAAGGTGCTGCTCGATGCAAGTAGGCGAGCCGAGATGCGACCGGTGAGTGTTTGCAGCCACTCGCCAAGTGCGCGATCGGGGTCGATCGAGACGGTCCAGAGGAGGCCCTCCTGCAGTTCGATCTCCTCGCCGTCGTGGCGGTCGGGCCGGTGTTCGCGACGGCTGTGCTCGTTGTCGTCGGCGTGCATCGCTCGGCCAGGCTTATTCAGGCCCATCTCATCGGCAGCGAAGAGATCGAGCAGCTGATGTTGAGCGCCCAGTTGGACCACGATCGTGCGCAGCCCTCGCTGTGCTGCGGCGAGCCCTAGGGCACTTGCGACTGTGCTCTTGCCGACCCCGCCCTTGCCGGTTACGACGATCAGCTTTCTCTCCAGCAACGAGACCATGTCTCTTGCAACCTACAATTCGGCGGATGAGTGCAGCGGCAGCCGACGAAGTGGAGCGACTCCTCGTCTATGACGAGCGCGGTCTTGTGCCATGTGTGGTGCAGGATTGGAGTAGCGGCGAGGTGCTGACGCTTGCCTACATGAACGAACTTGCGCTGGAGCGCACGCGCGCTACCGGGGAGCTGCACCTTTGGAGTCGCTCGCGCCAGGAGCTGTGGCACAAGGGCGCCACCAGTGGCAACACCCAGGCGGTCAGAGCGCTGCGTGTCGACTGCGACGGCGATGCTCTGCTCGCGCTCGTCGAGCCCGCCGGACCTGCCTGCCATACCGGCGAGCGCAGCTGTTTCCATCGCGGCGAGCTGGAGCCGCCTGCCCCCCACGAGACCCTGCCGGCGCTCGAGCGTACGCTGCGCGAGCGCGCAAGCGAGCGCCCCGCAGGCTCCTACACCGTGGAGCTGCTCGACGATCCCAAGCGCATCGGCGAGAAGGTGATGGAGGAGGCCGAGGAGGTCTCCCGTGCCGCACGCGAAGAGACCGACGAGCGGGTCGCCGAAGAGGCCGCCGACCTTGCCTACCACCTGCTCGTGTTGCTTCACAGCCGCGGCCTTGCGCTGTCGGACGCGGAGGGGGTGCTCAATGAGCGCCGCGGGTAGCTTTCTCCGGGGAGCAGCCGGCATTTGCGGGCGTACGCGCCTGCCGGGGTGCGCGCGATGAGCGCCGCCGGTAGCGCAGCGCCGTCGCAGGCGGCAAGCGCTTACAACCTGATCCCGCTGCACGAAACGTTCATCGCCGACTGCGAGACACCGGTCTCCGCGTTTCTGAAGCTGCGCGAGTTGGCGCCGAGCGAGCCCGCCTTTCTGCTTGAGTCGGCTGAGCGGGGTCAGCGCATGGGCCGCTACTCGTTCATCGGCTTCCGTCCGCGCTCGGTGTTGCGCTGGTCGCTTGGCGATCCGGGCGATCCTTATGCGTCGGCGGCCGCTGCAGTCGCCGACTGTCGTCAGGCGCCGCTCCCCGACGGGGTAGGTGAGTTCCCGTTCATGGGGGGTGCTGTTGGCTTCTTTGGTTATGATTTGGTGCGTACCGTGGAGCCGCTCGGCGAGCCGAACTCGGATGCACTCGGTCTGCCGGACATGGCGCTGATGCTGACCGACGCGCTTGTCGCGTTCGATCATCTCAAGCACACGATCACGATCGTGGCCAACGCGGACCTCGACGCCGAGCCTGACCCTGAGCGGGCTCGCGAGGTCGCGGAGGGCACGATCGCCGAAGTGCGCGCGTGCCTGGCCGGTCCTGTGCCGTCTGGCGCGAAAGCTGGGGCGCGCGCGGCGCCGCGCTTCGAGTCGAACATGACGCGCGAGCGCTTTGAAGCGATGGTGGCGCGGATCGTCGAGTACATCTATGCGGGCGATGCCTTTCAGGTCGTGCCTTCGCAGCGCTGGTCGGCGGAGGTGCCCGTCGAGGGGTTCTCCATATACAGAGGCCTGCGCACCGTCAATCCAAGTCCTTATATGTACTTCTTGGACTTCGGCGATTTCCAGATCGCCGGCGCGAGCCCCGAGCCGTTGCTCACCGTCTCCGCACGCCACGTGTCCACGCGCCCGATCGCCGGCACACGCCCGCGTGGCGCGAGTCCCGAGCAGGATCGACGCATCGCCGATGAGCTGCTGGAAGACGAGAAGGAGCGCGCCGAGCACGTGATGCTCGTCGACCTGGGGCGCAACGACCTGGGACGCGTGTGCGAGTACGGCAGCGTCGCGGTCGATGAGCTGATGGAGATCGAGACCTACAGCCATGTGATGCACATCGTCTCTTCGGTGTCTGGCACTTTGCGCGAGGACGTCGGCGCGATGGACGCCCTGCGCTCGGTGCTGCCCCCGGGCACGCTCTCGGGCGCACCGAAGGTGCGCGCGATGCAGATAATCGACGAGCTCGAGTCCACTAAGCGCGGTGGCTACGGCGGTGCGATCGGCTACCTCAGCTATACGGGCGACCTCGACACTGCGATCCACATTCGCACCGTCGTCGTCAAGGACGGGGTCGCGCATGTGCAGGCTGGCGGCGGCACGGTGGCCGACGCCAAGCCCGAGTACGAGTACGAAGAGTCGGTGAACAAGAGCAAGGCCGTGCTGCGAGCCGTCGAGCTTGCCTGCGAACAACCGGATTGGGCTTGAGGATGCGCGCTGTCGAGGGCAGATACGGTGCGCTCAAGCTTGCGTGTAGCGCAAGGCGGGCCTAGCGATGCGAGTGCTCGTCATCGACAACTACGACTCGTTCACCTACAACCTCGTCCAGTATCTGGGCGAGTTGGGGGCTGAAGTCTGCGCCGTACGCAACGACGCTGCCACCGTCGAGCAGTTGCTCGACGACTCATACGAGCGCTGTGTGATCTCGCCCGGCCCTTGCACTCCCAACGAGGCCGGCATCTCGCTGGAGGCGGCCCGACGGATGCCAGAAGCTGCCATCCCGACGCTGGGTGTCTGCCTTGGCCACCAGTCGATGGCTCAGGCGTTCGGCGGCGTCGTCAAGCTGCACGAGCCCGTGCATGGCAAGGCCACCACGATCGAGCACGACGGGCGCACGATCTTTGCTGGGCTCGCTTCGCCCTTGAAGGTCGGGCGCTATCACTCGCTTGTCGTCGAGGAGGAGCTGCCCGATTGTCTGGAAGCGACCGCACGCGGCGGCGGGGTGCTGATGGCATTGCGCCATCGCGAGCTGCCGGCCGAGGGCGTCCAGTTCCATCCCGAGTCGGTGCTCACCGACGAGGGCAAGCTGTTGCTCGGAAATTTCCTCCACAGCTAATGCCCAATCCCGTCCTCACCAGTGCGATCGACGCGGTCGCCTCGCGTCGCGATCTGAGCCAACAGGAGGCCGCCGAGGTGCTCGCCGAGATCATGCACGGCGATGTCTCGGAGACCCAGATCGCCGGCTTTCTGATCGCGCTGCGCACGAAGGGGGAGACGGTCGACGAGCTCGCCGGGCTGGCCGGCACGATGCGCGAACTGGCAGCACATGTGCCGACCAAGCGCCACGACCTGCTCGACACGGCCGGTACCGGTGGTGGCCGGCGCACCTTCAACGTCTCCACCACGGCCGCCCTGGTGGCGGCCGGCGCGGGCTGTGCTGTGGCCAAGCACGGTAACCGCTCGGCGACCAGCTCGTCCGGCTCGGCCGACCTCCTGGAGGCGCTCGGAGCGCGTATTGACCTTGGCCCTGAGGCCGTCGCGCAGTGCATCGAGGAGGCCGGCTTCGGCTTCATGTTCGCACCCGCGCACCACCAGGCCACTCGCTTCGTCGTGCCGGTCCGCAGCGAGCTGGCGGTGCGCACGATCTTCAACTTCCTCGGGCCGCTGACCAATCCGGCGGGCGCAAACCAGCAGCTTGTCGGCGTTGCCGATTCGAGCTTCCTGGAGACGATCGCAGGCGCGCTGGCACGCCTTGGCGTACAACGCGCGCTTGTCGTCGCCGGCGAGGACGGACTCGACGAGGTCTCCACCTCGGCGGCTACCCAGGTTGTCGAGGTCAACGGCGATGAGCTGAGGCGCTACGTGCTCACGCCTCAGGACGTCGGCATCGAGCTTGCGGACCCGTCAGACCCACTGCTTGGCGGTGGGTCGCCCAGCGAGAACGCCGCGGTCACTCGTGTTGTGTTCGAAGGCGAGCAGGGGGTGCGCGCCGATCTCGTACTGATCAATGCGGGTGCCGCGATCTATGCCGCCGGTGCGGTCGATTCGATCGCAGACGGCGTTGAGTCGGCGCGTGCGGCGATCGCATCGGGGGGCGCCTCTGCGGCGCTTGAAAGTTATGTACAGGCAAGCCGGCGCCACGCGCCCGAGCAGGTGGCGGGATGAGCCCCGACGCTGCGGGCACGGCAGCTTCGGGTAGAGCCACTGTGCTCGAGCGGATCTTGGGCGAAACGCGTGCGGAGCTTGAAGATCGCAAGCGCAGCGTGCCGCTCCAACAGTTGGAAGCACAGGCGGGAGATCGGGCATCGAGTCAGACAGCGGGAGGGGGACGCTTTCGCCGGGCGCTCGAGCGTCCGGGCATCGGCGTGATCGCCGAGTTCAAGCGCCGCTCTCCCTCGGCTGGGAGCTTGCGGAAGGGGGCCGAACTGGCTGCGGTCGTCACGGCCTACGAGCGCGCCGGGGCGAGCGCTTTGTCGGTGCTGACCGAGGGGCCGAACTTCGACGGGTCGCTGGCCGACATCGAGGTTGCGCGCGGCGCATGCGGGTTGCCGGTCTTGCGTAAGGATTTCGTCGTCGATCCCTATCAGCTGTATGAGGCTGTGGTTGCCGGCGCCGACGCTGTGCTGCTGATCGTGGCCGCGCTCGAGCAGGAAGAGCTTGCATCGCTGCACGATCTGGCGCTTGGGCTTGGCTTGGATGTGCTCGTGGAGGTGCACGATCGTGACGAGTTTGCTTGCGCGGAGCGGGTCGGGGCGCGGCTGATCGGGGTGAACAATCGCGACCTACGCGACTTCAGCGTGGATGTCGGACGCACCGAGCGGCTGTTGGCGGCGATGCCTGCAGGGACGATGGTGGTGTCCGAGTCTGGGATCTCTGAGCCGCGACAGTTGGAGCAGTTGGAGCGGGCGGGGGTGGCGGCCGTGCTCGTCGGCGAGTCGTTGATGCGCGCGCCTGAGCCTGAGCAGGCACTTGCTGCTCTACTGGAGGGCTCCTCCGCGCAGTCCTGAGTTACGCGGCTGTTTGCCCGTCAGACGTGTCCGCTCAGCTCGCCCGTGGCCGACCGTGGTTCTGATCTTTTATAAATTTCGCATGGTCCTCTTTAGTTCTCGTTGATCGCCATCCCTCATCCTGACTGCCAATGAAGCGCACGTTCCTCATTCCGCTGCTCTCGGCCCTGATCGGCGGTGGGCTTGTCGTTGCCGTGGTCGCGGCCGCCGGCGATCTCGGCTCCTCGCAGAAGACGGTTACGATCGTGCAGCAGGCTTCGACTCCAGTGGCTCCGTCGAACGCATCGCAGCAAGGTAGCGGCCTGACTCCGCACCAGATATACGAGCGGGATGCGCCGGGGGTCGCGCTCGTGACCTCCACGATCGTCAAGCAGACCGAATCGCCGTTCAGCCTTGGCGGCGAAAGCGAGCAGGGGACGGCCACCGGCTCTGGCTTTGTCATCAACAGCAACGGCACGATCCTGACCAACTACCACGTGGTCGAGAACGCGGTCAAGGTCGAGGTCAGCTTCGAACACGGCAAGACCGTCGAAGCGAAAGTGATCGGCAAGGATCCCTCGAATGACCTTGCCGTGCTGCACATCCCCACCGAAGGTCTCACGATGCACGTGCTGACGCTCGGGAACTCCAGCAAGGCGCAGGTCGGCGATCCGGTGCTTGCGATCGGCAACCCCTTCGGCTATGACCGCACACTCACTACTGGGGTCATCTCGGCGTTGCAGCGTCAGATCACCTCGCCCAACGGCTTCTCGATCGACAACGTTCTGCAGACCGATGCGCCGATCAATCCCGGTAACTCCGGCGGGCCGCTCCTCAACGAGGAGGGCGAAGTGATCGGCATCAACTCCCAGATCGAGACCGGCGGCAGCGGCGACGGCAGCGTTGGAATCGGCTTCTCGATCCCGATCGACACCGCCAAGTCCGAGCTTCCGCAGTTGGAGAAGGGCGGAACCGTCAGCGGCGCGTATCTGGGCGTGAGCACGATCAGCGTCGACGGTTCGCTCTCGGGGCTGAACCTGCCTGTCAAGAGCGGCGCGATGATCGAGACGGTCGAAGCCGGCACGCCCGCCGCCAAGGCCGGTCTGCGCGGCGGCAACCTCGAAGCGCAACTGGGCGGCGGCAAGGTGGCTGTCGGCGGCGACATCATCGTGGGTGTCGATGGCAAAGCGATCGGCAGCGCTGAAGATCTTTCGTCCTTGATCGGGTCCAGGAAGCCCGGCGACACGATCTCGGTCGAAGTGATGCGTGCGACCGGCAGCGGCAGCTATGAAAAGAAGACGATCAAAGTAACGCTCACGGCGCGGCCGAACTCGATCAAGAACTCCAACACGCCCGAAGGGTAGGGGTGCCTATCCTCGGGTGTGGGTCCCCCGGGTAGATGCAGCGCACCTCCCGCAAGGGGTCTTCCTGGGCACGCCGGACACGCACTCGCCGGCCCGCTACCGTTGGGCCATCATGTCCGAGCGCGATACACAGGTGAAGATCTGCGGGATCACCCGCCTGCAGGACGCCGAACTTGCCGTCGAGCTCGGAGCTTGGGCGGTGGGCATGGTGTTCTTCGATGCTTCTCCCCGCGCCTGCTCGCTTGCCGAGGGGCAGCGCATCACGACGAGCTTGCGCCGCAAGGTGGAGTTGTGTGGGGTGTTTGTCAACGCGCAGATGGAGGAGATCGTCGACGTCAGCGAGCAACTCGGGTTGACGCTGCTGCAGTTGCACGGCGACGAGGGGCCCTCCTTCTGTGGGGAGGCGGCGCGTCGCACCGGTGCTCGCATAGTCAAGGCACTACAGGTATCCGGCATGGCCGACATCCAGGATGCGGCTCGTTACCACACCGACTTTCATTTGCTCGATGCACGCTCGACAGAGCCTGGGTACGAGCAGTTGCGCGGTGGCACGGGGGAGACCTTCGACTGGGCGCTGCTGGCCGGGCGGCGCTCGAAAGTGCCGCTGATCTTGAGCGGTGGCTTGAATCCCGGCAACGTGGGCGAGGCGATCGAGCGTGTGCGTCCGTTCGCCGTCGACACCGCCAGCGGGACCGAGAGCGCTCCCGGGATCAAGGATCCGGCAAAGTTGCGCGACTTCTTCGCGGCCGTTGATCGTGCCGCCTTCGCTTCGCCTGCCCCAGCCACAATGCCTGAGGAGACGGTCTCGCCCGGCGAGTCGTCGCAGGAGGCGATGCCGTCGATAGGTTCGACCACGTGAGCGCAGTCGAGCACCGCTTTGGGCCCTATGGGGGACAGTATGTTCCCGAGACGCTGATGCCGGCGCTGGCGGAGCTGGAGCAAGCCTGGCTTGCTGCGCGCGAGGATCCTAGGTACAGGGCCGAGCTTGACCGTCTATTGCGCGACTTCGCCGGGCGTCCCACTCCCCTGTACCTTGCCGAGCGAATCTCCGAGCAGCTCGCCCGGCCCGTTTATCTCAAGCGCGAGGACCTCAACCACACCGGTTCGCACAAGCTCAACAATGCGCTTGGGCAGGCGCTGTTGGCCAAGCGCATGGGCAAGCACCGCATCATCGCCGAGACCGGCGCCGGCCAGCATGGTGTCGCCACCGCCACCGTCTGTGCGCTGCTCGACCTCGAGTGCGTCATCTACATGGGTACCGAGGACACACGCCGCCAGGCTCCGAACGTGCAGCGCATGGAATTGTTGGGGGCGCGCGTGGAGGCCGTGGACGCCGGCGCACGCACGCTCAAGGAGGCCACCTCCGCGGCGATCCGCGATTGGGTTACCAACGTCGGCGACACCCATTACATAATCGGCTCGGTCGTCGGTCCTGCGCCATACCCTGCCCTGGTGCGCGATCTGCAGCGCGTGATCGGCGACGAGGCGCGAGCGCAGCTGCTGGAGCGCGAGGGACGCCTGCCCGCGCGCGTGATCGCGTGCGTTGGCGGAGGTTCCAACGCTCTTGGCATCTTCACGGCCTTCCTCGACGACGAGGATGTCGAGCTGGTCGGCGTCGAGGCCGGCGGCGACGGGATCGACACCGAGCGTCACGGCGCGCCGCTGACGGTGGCCGGCCGTGCCGGCGTGCTGCACGGGGCGCTCTCGGCGGTGATGCAGGACGAGGAGGGTCAGATCATCGAGGCACACTCGATCTCGGCAGGCCTCGATTACCCGGGAACGGGACCCCAGCACGCGTACCTGCGCGACAGCGGCAGGGCCCGCTACGAGGCCATCGCCGATTGCCAAGCGCTTGGCGCATTCCGCGAGGTGGCGCGCCTGGAGGGGATCATTCCGGCGCTCGAGACAGCGCATGCGCTCGCCTGGACGCTTACGCAGCCCGAAGGCGAGCTGGACCTCGTTTGTTTGTCAGGGCGCGGGGACAAGGACTTGGCTGAGGTGCTCAATGCGAGCTGATTTTTTTGGGAGACAAGATTCGCTTGTTGCCTTGAGGTTTCCCGTCTGGCCGGTCACGCTGTGCTGCACGGGCCAGCCGGCTCTTTTTGTCTGGAGATCGGGGCTGTGAGCGCTACCGCGACAACCGGCGTCGACAAGATCGCTACTGCTTTCGCCGGCAGCGGCAAGCGGGCCGCACTGATGCCGTACCTGATGGGCGGCTTTCCAACGCTCGAGGAGTCGGCGAAGATCGGCAAGGCTTGCGTTGCCGCTGGCGCCGACCTGCTGGAGCTGGGCGTGCCCTACTCCGATCCGCTTGCCGACGGTCCGGTGATTCACGAGGCCGGGACACACGCGCTCGCGGCGGGCGCGAGCCTTACGGGCGTGCTCGAGGTCGCGCGGACGCTTGCGCCGAGCGTGCCGGTGGTGCTGATGTGTTATGCCAACATGGTCTTTGCGCCTGGGGCGGAGGCGTTCGTCGAGCGCCTTGCTCAGAGCGGAGCCAGTGGGCTGATCGTGCCGGACCTGCCGTTGGAGGAGGCGCCCCAGGTGCTTGGCGCTTGCGACGCCCACGGTCTTGCGTTGGTGCCGTTGGTCGCGCCCACAACGCCACCGGAGCGCCTTGCCAGGATCGGGGAGCGAGCGCGCGGCTTTCTCTACACGGTGTCGGTCGTCGGTACGACCGGCGAGCGGGCCGCGCTGTCGGATCGCTTCGCCGAGGTCGTGAGCCGCGCGAAGGCCAGCACCGCCGCGCCGGTTGCGCTCGGCTTCGGGATCTCGACCCCCGAGCACGCACTGCAAGCGGCGCAGGCCGGCGCGGACGGCGTGATCGTCGGCACGCGCCTGGTGCGCGCCGCGGCGGAGTCAGACGATCCCGCTGGGGCCGTCGGCGAAGTCGTCGGCGAACTCGCCGCGGCCCTGGTGACGTAGGCTCCGAAGACGTCTGCGTGTGGCCGGCCGCCGGCGAGCTTGTGGGCGCATCGGCGTCGGTCTCCTACGCTCACGTTCGCGCATAGCCTGACTCGCCCTGGCGCCTTGCGGTCGAGCCGGCAGGCAGACGTCGCGGCCTATGCGGCGTCCTACTTGCGCAGGCTGTTATAGGATTGCGCCCGCAATGGGACTGGTACTCACCGTAACCGCCGGGCTGGTCATCTGGATCGTGCTCTGGGCGCTGGGCGCGAAGGGCTTCGACTCCTTCATGCTCGCGACGCTGGTCACCATTGTGGGCGCCTCGCTGAAGATCCTCTCCGGCTACCTTCCGGGCCGTCGCGACCCCGGACACTAGCCATCGCGTGCGCGCGCGCTGGCTGGGCACCTGGCTCCTTGCCGCTCTCGCCCTTCTGCCGGCGCTGGCCGGCTGTGGCGGGGTAAGCAACTCGACCGCCTCGGAGAACGTCGGCAGTCAGCTGACGATCTACTCGAGCCTGCCGCTGCAGGGTCCCGAGGGGTCGATCTCCCAGCAGATCGTCGGCGGCGAGAAGCTCGCGCTCTCCGACGCACAGGGACATGTCGGCCGCTTCACGGTCAACTACGTATCGCTCGACGATTCCAATACCACGACCGGCGAGTGGGATCCCGGGGTCACTGCAGCCAACGCGAAGGCGGCGGCCCAGGATCCCACGACGATCGCCTACCTCGGCGACTTGAACTCAGGCGCGACCGCTGTGTCGCTGCCGCTCACCAATGCCGCCGGAATCCTGCAGGTCAGTCCGGCGAGTCCCTATATCGGGCTGACATCCCCGTTCGACGCCAACCAGGGCGAGCCGGAACGCTTCTATCTCACGGGCAAGCGTACGTTCGGGCGGGTCGCGCCCGGCGACACGGTCCAGGCGGCAGCACAGGTGGCGCTGCTGCGTCGACTCGGGGTACACAAGCTCTACTTGGTCGCAGATCAGGACCCGTTCGACACACCGCTGGCGACGATCGTCCAGGGCGATGCCGAACATGCCGGGATCAAGGTGGTGGGCGACGACACGATCACGATCGCTCCCAGCTCGAGCTTCGCCGGCGAGGTGAAGAAGATCTCAGAAAGCGGCGCGCAGGCCGTGTTCGTAAGTGCGACCGCGACCGAGGAAGCGGCGGAACTCTGGCGCGAACTGCATGGCGCCGAGCCGCACCTGGCGCTGCTTGCCTCGACGACGATGAACAACAGCGTGTTCACCGCACACCTCCAGGCGGCTGAAAGCGCGACGTTCATCGGCTCGCCGCTGCTGCCCATCTCTCTCTATCCGCTCTCGGCTCGGCGCGTACTGAGCGAATATCGACGTCACTTCGCCACGGCGGGCGAAGCGTATGCGCTGTATGGCTACGAGGCGATGAGCGTGGTGCTCGCCTCGATCCGGACCGCCGCCGACAACGGCGACGACCGCCAAGCGGTGATCGAAAAGTTCTTCGCAACGCACGAACGCGATTCGGTGCTCGGCGTGTACTCGATACAGCCGAACGGCGAAACGACCCTTTCCACTTACGCCATCGACCGCGTGGTGCGTGGCAGGCCCGTGTTCCTGCACGCGTTCGACACTGCCGGCTGAGCCGGTCAGTTGCTGCCGAGCGCGGCGCGTAGCGCCGCGTCGAGCTTGGGGTAGCGGAACTGGTAGCCGAGCACCAGTGCCTTGGCGGGCAGTACGCGCGCGCCGGTCGTGACGATCTCGGCCATCTCTCCGTACAGGAGCCCGAGCGCGGCCCCAGGCACAGGCAGAAACGAGGGGCGGTTCAGCGCGCGTCCGAGAGATTTGGAGAAGTCGCCGTTGCGTTGCGGCTCCGGTGCGGTTGCGTTGATCGCCCCTTGCCACTGCTGCTCGTCGATCGACGCGAGCACGATTCCCACCAGGTCGTCCGGGTGGATCCAGGAGATGTACTGGCGCCCACCGGCGACCGGCCCACCCACGCCCAACTTGAAGGGCGGTAGCATCTTGGCGAGCGCACCGCCGTCGCGGTCGAGCACCACGCCGGTGCGCACCTTCGCCACTCGCAACCCGTGCTCCTCGGCCGCTTCGGACTCTACCTCCCAAGCCTGACATGTCTGTGCGAGGAAGTCGCTACCTGCGGGAGCGTCCTCGTCGATCGGCTCGTCGCCGTGGGCGCCGTAGTAGCCGATCGCAGAGCCGCTCACCAGCACCCGCGGCCGCTCGGCCTCGGCCAGTTCGCCGATCCCTTGCACGAGCTGCCGCGTGCCCATCACGCGGCTATCGCGAATGGCCTGCTTGGCCGCGGCGCTCCAACGCTGTGCGATGTTCTCGCCGGCGAGGTGCACGATAGCGTCGCGACCGGCGAGTGCCTGGGCGGGCGACGGTTCGCGCGTGGGCTCCCAGCCTTGCGCGTCGAGCGCACCCCTCGTGTCGTCGAGCGTACCCGTCGTCTCGCCAGGCTCGCCAGTTGTCTGGCTGGACTCGCCGGTCGATCGCGTCGACTTCTCCAGCTGCTCGCTTGCCTGTCTGGGATCGCGCGAGAGCACCGTTACGTCGTCGCCGCGCTCCCTGAGCGCCGTCACGACGCGCCGACCGATCAGACCCGTCGCTCCGGTGATCGTTATCCGCATGGCCCTCTCGCTCCGTCCGGTTGTTGCGTGGCCGGCGCCGGCGTGGCCGGTCGCTCGTGCCTCAGCCGTTGCTGTGAACGCGCTGCTCGCCCATGCCGGTCAGGGTATCGCCCTGGGCATAGCCGACCTCCTGACCGGCGAGGGCGTCGCCGCTGGCGCGCGCCTGCTCGGCCACAGCGGCCGCCACGGCGGGAGCCACGTCACGGTTGAAGACGGAGGGAATGATGTAGTCGTCGCGCAGTTCGCTGTCGTCGACGATCGCGGCTATCGCTGTCGCCGCGACCATCTTCATCTGCTCGGTGATCGAGCGTGCACGTACGTCGAGCGCGCCGCGGAAGATGCCTGGGAAGCAGAGCACGTTGTTGATCTGGTTCGGGTAGTCCGAGCGTCCGGTAGCCATGATGCGCACATAGGGAGCGGCCTCCTCGGGAATCACCTCGGGGTTGGGATTGGCCATCGCGAAGACCATCGCATCCCTGTTCATCTTGGCCAGCGCCTCGACCGGCAGGGCCCTGGCCCCGGAGAGGCCGACGAGCAGGTCGGCGCCGTCGATCGCGTCGGCCGGGCTGCCGGTGCGCTGCTCGCTGTTGGTCGACTCGGCATACCAGCGCTTGATGGAGCTCATGCTCCCGTCGAGGTAATCCTCGCGCAAAGTCGAGAGCGCGCCGCGCGAATCGGCGCCGACGATGTCGCGCACACCGGCCTCCAAGAGGATCTTGGTGACGGCGACGCCCGCTGCCCCGAGGCCGATCACGAGCACTTTGAGCTCTGCGAGGCTGCGACCGGTCAACTTGACCGCGTTCAGCAGCGCCGCCAGTACGACCACGGCGGTGCCGTGCTGGTCGTCGTGGAAGACGGGAATGTGAAGGTCGTTCTTGAGCCGCTCCTCGACCTCGAAGCAGCGTGGCGCGGAGATGTCCTCCAGGTTGATTCCGCCGAAGGCGGGCGCAATCAGCGTGACGGCGCGCACGATCTCATCGGTGTCCTTCGTGTCGAGGCAGATCGGGAAGGCGTCCACGCCGGCGAACTCCTTGAACAGGCACGCCTTGCCCTCCATCACCGGCATCGCCGCGGCCGGCCCGATGTCGCCGAGACCCAGCACCGCGGTGCCGTCGGAGACGACTGCCACCGTGTTGCGCTTGATCGTGTACTGGAAGGCCTTGTCCGGGTCGTCCTTGATCGCCGTGCAGACTCTGGCCACGCCGGGCGTGTAGGCCATCGAAAGGTCGTCGCGCGTCTTCAGGGGATGCTTGTTGTGCTGTTCGATCTTGCCGCCGACGTGCAGCAGGAAGGTGCGGTCGGTCGTGTCGATCACCTCGGCGCCGGCGAGCGAGGCGAGCGCCGAGAGGATCCGGTTCCAGTGCTCGCGACTGCCGGCGTCGACGACGATGTCGCGCACGCTGTGCCCGGCGCCGGCCTCGACGAGGTCGACGGCGACGACCATTCCGCCCTGCTCGCCGATCATGTCGGTGACCTGGCCGAGCATGCCCTGCTGCTCGTCGATCTTGACGCGGATGGTGAGGCGGTACTGCGCGCTGGGGGTGACGCTCACTGAGACGGGACTCCTCGAAGTAGTCGGCGCACGGGTCGGGCCGGCCCGGCATGTTATTTGCTTGGGCCTCATGGACCCGCACACCCCCGACGGTCTCGCCGGGGAGGGCCCTACTAGAGTGCCCGACGTGGAGCGCCGCGTATTCCTGATCGACGGTCCCAGCCTCGTCTACCGGGCTTTCTACGCATTGCCGGAGTCGATCGCGACCTCTACAGGCGAGCCCACCAATGCGATCTTCGGGTTCGCCTCGATGCTCGTGAAGATCATCACCGACTATGGGGTGCAGCCCACGGTTGTGGCCTGGGACGCGGGCAGTTCGGGGCGCACGGAGCTGTTCGCCGATTACAAGGCGGGACGGCGCTCGCGCCCGGATCTGCTCAAGGCGCAGTGGCCGGCTATGGAACCTCTGGTGGAGGCGTTCGGCTATCGCAACATCAAGCTGGAGGGCTACGAGGCCGACGACGTGATCGCGACGCTCGCCGAGCAGGCGCGGGCCGCCGGTGTGCCAGTGACGATCCTCACCGGTGACAGAGACGTCTTCCAGCTGATCGACGAGCAGGGCCTCGTGCAGGTGATGGCCACGGCTCGCGGCATCACCGAGACCAAGCTGTACGACCGTCAGGCGGTGATCGACCGCTATGGCCTGCCGCCCGAGCTGATCCCCGACTTCTATGGCCTGAAGGGCGACACCTCCGACAACATCCCTGGCATCCCCGGTATCGGAGAGAAGACTGCCAGCGAGTTGATCCAGCGCTTCGGCGGCCTGGAGCAGGTCTTGGCGCACGTCGATGAGATCAGCGGCCCCAAGCGCAAACAGAACCTGATCGACCATGCCGAGAATGCGCGCATGTCGATGAGCCTCGCCACCGTGCAGCGCGATCTGGCGCTCGATTTCGACCCTGGCGGCGAGGCGGTGCGCGAGCCCGATCGCTCGCGCCTGCGCGAGGTCTTCCGCCGTTACGAGCTGCGCGACCCGCTGCGCCGCTTGGAGGAGGCGCTTGGCGAGGTCGAGTTGGCCAAGACGAGCTCCTCGGATGAGGTCAAGCTCACTGCACACGTGCAGCATGGCACAGTGGCCGACATCGCCAAGCTCGTGTCAGCGGGCGATGCGGCGCAGGAGTTGTGTGTGGTGGTCAACCAGAGCGAGGCGCCTGAGGGTGAGCTGTTCGCCGAAGGCTCGCCGTGGCGCTTCGCGGTCTACGCGCAGCAGTCGCCGAACACGGAGCCGTCGCCGAACGCCCAGTCGTCGCTGGAGGCCCAGTCG
>DATHMQ010000042.1:0-3721 GCA_035486935.1 Solirubrobacteraceae bacterium | reverse complement strand
GCCTGCTTGAGATACTCTTGGAGCTCTTCCGGGGTGGCGCGCTCGATCGCCAGGCGCACCCTCATGCGGCTCGCGAGGGGGAGGAACTCGTCTGATCGCAAGCGTTCGAGGAGCCGTCCGTCGCCGGCGAGCACGACCGTGAGCAGGATGTGGGAATCGAGCCTGGTGGAACACAACAGGCGCAGCTCGGAGAGAACGGTGGACAGCATCTCCTGCGCCTCATCGACCAGCAGCACCGGCCGCGCCAGCGAGGCATCGATGTGGTTCTGCCAGCGCTCGCGCAGCACCTTGGCGCCGGCCCAGCGGTTGTGGGGGCGCAGCTCGACGCCGAACAGGTCGCCCATCTCGCGATAGAAGTCGGCGAGATTGGCCTGCGGCCGGCTGCACACGCCGACCTTGACGTCACGCTGCTCCGAGAGCCGCTCGGCGAGAAGGCGTAAGGTGACCGACTTGCCGGCGCCGGAAGCGCCGGTGACGAGGGCGAAGCCGCCTTCGCCCACCAGTTGCTGGACGCGCCAGCAGAACGACTCGATGCGCCGCGTGACATGGAGCGCCTCGACCGGCACGTCGGGCGCGAACGGATTCCATTTGAGGCCATAGAGCGCGAGCATCTTCTTGTTCACGTGTCGTCTCCATCTTCATTCTTCGGCAGATAGGGCGGCGGCAGCCCGGTGGCGGCCTGGCGCTCGATCAGCCGGGCGAGCAGCGGCGCGATGCCGGTCGCCGGCTTGACGTCAATGGGCTCGGGCGAGATCGGATCGAGGGTACGGCGCAGGCCGCTGGCGTTGCGGGTCTTGTCCTGGGGATAGAGCCGGGACAGCACCTTGCCGGTGCGTTCGTCGACGAGGTGGACGAGGCCGAGATCCCAGCCGGCGTAGCGGACCTCAAGCCGGGACAAATGCCGGTAGCGGTTGGGAATCTCGAAGCGGCGGCCGTCGATCACGACGGTGCCGTCGCTCTTGCGCTGCAAGCGGTGATCGGTGCGCGTGAAGGCGAGGCGCAGCGTGTCGCTGTCGGGGCTCGGCCGCGTCACCTCTGGACCCGCGAGGAAGCGCGTGATGGGGGCTTCGCCGATCTCGGAATGGACCTTCCGGTTGTACTCGTACTCGACCCAGGCCTGTGTCGCCTCGTTGAGGACCGCAAGAGTGAGATCGGGGACATCCTCCAGCATGGCGATGAGCCGGCCCTCGACCGGACCCCAGAACGCCTCCTGCTTGGCGTTCTGGTAGGGGCTATAGGGCAGCGTGGTGTGGTGCAGGATGCCGAGCCGCGTGAGCCCCTCGGTGATCTCGGCAGCCGTCATGGCTGGGCCATTGTCGCTCAGGCCGGAGCGCGGCAGTCCGCGCTTCTGGAACGCCTGCGAGAGGCCATGCGCGACGATCTCCGCCGTCTCGGCCAGATACCACTGCAGATGACAGGCGAGCCGGGAGCGATCGTCCAGCACGCCGAACAGGATCGGGGTCTGCCACTCGCCGCGCGGGGTGAGCACCTTCCTGGAGCCGTGGTGACAATCCCAGTGCCATAATCCATTCACGTACGCGGCCTCGTAGCTGCGCACCTCGCGATCGAACAGCCGCGCCTCGGCGCGGTCGGCCCCTGCGGTCTGGCGCGACGTGACGCGGCGCCGCTTGCCGAGACCGTTCGCCTTCATGAAGCGGCGCAGCGTCGCGTAGGACGGCACCGGATTCAGATCGGGCCTGGTCTCGGCGAGCACCATGAGATTGTCGTAATGGAGCTGGACGCTCCAGTTCTTGTGCGCGGCGTACTGTGCGAGCACGACCTGGCGCGCCGCGTCGCTCATCGCGGGCTGCTGGCCGGCATCGGCGCGCAGCTTGCGGCGCAAGACGCCGACCGGGTCGCTGCGCTCCTTCAAGGCGCGGTAATACCACCGCTCGATGGTAGAGAAGCCGAAGCGGACAGGATCGCCCGTGATGGGGTGACGCCACTGGCGCTCGGCAAGCGCCTCGATCTCGGCGCGCAACTCGCCTTTGGGCGGCGGCGCCGCCAATATCTGTCCGATCACGGAGAAGCGCAGGTGCGCCCACCGCTCATGGACTCGGGGACCTCGTGCCTGCCGTGTCACGCCGGCGCTCCTCTGGATCGGGCGCGCGGACCGTAGATCGAGAGCTGGTTTGCTGGCGACGAGCAACCTTTGCGGATTTGGGAAAGCCGTTACGGAGCTTGCATCCGACCTCCTGTGAGCGGCCCCATGAAGCGCAGCAGCGCGACGAGACGGTCGGCGTCGTCACCGGCGAAGCGTTCGATGAGTGCGGCCGGCAGCCGGTTTTGATCGACCGGCGGCATGAACCTGGCGCGCGCGATCCGCCAGAACGATGTCGTGGTGAAGCTGTCACGCCACCACGTGCGCCAGCGCTCGACGGTGTGGCGATCGACGCCGATCGCCTCGGTAAGTTCCCGCATGCGCCGCGCCGTCGCGCCATGCCGCAGGATCGCAATCAGCACCACGATCGCGGCGATGTAGACCTTGGGACCGAGGAAGCGCAGCGACGGCGGCGTCGCCCGCGATCGACAGCCGTCGACGGCGCAGCAGAAGCTGAAGCGCCGGTCGTGCTCGCGCCCGAGGCGGCACGGCCGGCCACGCGGCTTGCGCCAATACGGAGCGGAATGAACAACACCGCTACATCGCGCGCAACCCGCGCACCTTGCCGTGTCGGCGAGGTCGCGATCATAGGCGAGCAACAGCTCGTGGAATGTGGCGTCGGCCAACAGGTCTCGGTACAAAGGATGCGTCCTCCTCGGCTCGAAGGTGCTGACCACAATGGCCAAGCTCGGACGCAATGATCCCTGCCACTGCGGCAGCGGCAACAAGTACAAGAAGTGCTGTCTTGCCAAGGACGAGGCAGCGTCAAAATCGCAACTTGGCTCCGCCAGGACACGCGCGGAGCAGACCGGGGCAGAGGCCCGGCGCGCCCTGCACGCCGCTTCACATCTACCGGGGATCCACGAGCTGAAAACGGCCATCGCCGCAAGGCTCGGTATGTCCGAGGATGCATTGCAGCGCTACGACGAGTTGATGGATGCATCCAATGCGGTCGCCGATCTCGTCCGCTCGGCCAAGCTCGACGAGGCCGAGAAGGCCGCCCGCGACCTCCTGGTGCGGTTCCCCGACGTGCACGATGGCTATGATCGCCTCGGCATGGTCTACGAGGCCAGGGGCGACAACCGGCAGGCCGCCGACTGCTATCGCAAGGTGATCGCGTTCATCAGGGAGCACCCCGACGACCACGAGCCCGGCTTCGAGGACGTCTTCGTCAATCTCGTGAATCGCCTCGACCCGCCCATCGCAATCTGATCGTCGCGGCTCCGCTCGCGCTCCGTGAGGGTGCCACCCACCTTACCTCCACAAACCATGATCAAACCGCCCCACCTCCACCCTGAAATTGCGCGGCCAGGGTTAAGGCCAGCGGTATCCATGCGGCGCCCGGCATCGTCCCGACAGGCGCGCCCGGGAAGCCGAAGCCCTCACGCACGGCCTCCGCGGTGGCTCTCGCGATGCCGGTGTTGAAGGCGTTGCAAAGCACGTCGGTGACCACCGTCGAGGCGTCGAAACCGTCAGGCGGTGACCGCTTGGCCGCGGTGGTAGCCTTCCCCCGCGACGCTCTGGCGCAGGGGCCGCTGGACGTCAAAGAAATCGAATGCCGTGCCGTCAAAGCTGGCCTGCTCAAGGAAAAGCTCCCGATCAACAAGTCGAAGGTCTTTC
>DATHMQ010000041.1:0-11935 GCA_035486935.1 Solirubrobacteraceae bacterium | reverse complement strand
CTCGCCCTTGCCGGTGGAATCGCCTTTGGCAGACGAGTCGCCTGTGGAGGAGGAGTCCGAAGAGGATCCCTCGCTCGAGGAAGACTCCCCTGAGGAACCAGAGGAGGACGAATCGCTGGACGCCGCGTTCTCGCGCTGGCGCTTGCGCGTGCCGTAGTCGGTGTTGTAGAAACCTTTACCCTTGAAATGCACCGCCGGCGCGTGCAACACGCGCTCGACCGGCACCCCCGTCTCGGGGTCAACCGTGAGCGTGTCGTCGCTGAAGGATTGCTGCAGCTCGAAGGTGGTGCCGTCGGGACGTCTGTACTCGTAGATGGGCATGGGCCTGGATTATAAGAGGGTGGGCCCGCTGCCAGCCGCCGAGCAGCAGGCGCAGGTGATCCGGCATCACTCAGCGAGCGGTGGGCGGGTACTGTCAGGCGTCAGTCGGCGACGAGCGAGCGAGCGCACTCGATGCCCGCCTGAATCGACGCGCTGAAGTCGCGATCTGGCTCTGAGATCATGCGCAATGCGAAGCCGTCGCCGAGCGAGAAGAGGATGTCCGCGACGGCGTCCGGCTCGGCATGCAGGCGCAGCACACCCTCCCGCTGGGCGGCGGCCAGCATCCCGGCCAGCCGCTCGCGGGTGCGCCGCAACAGGCTCGCGTACTCGACCGCGATGTCGGCGTTGCGCCGCGAGAGCGTGAACAACTCGAACACGAGCGTCACGAAGTCCTGGTCCTCCGAGATCGTCTCTTGCAGGTTCTGGGCCAGCAGCGCGACGAAATCGTCGGCCGTCTGTGCGCCCGCCAAACGTTTCTCCAGCGCCTCGATGCGCAGCTCGCAGTCGCGCCGTGCCGCCTCCACGAGCAGCTGCTCCTTGGTGCCGAAGTAGTAGTGCAGCAGGCCACGCGATACGCCGGCCTCGCGCGAGACGTGGTCGAAGGTCGAGCCGGCGGCGCCGCGGCGCGCGACGCTGTGGCGCATCGCCTCGACGATGCGCTGAGCCTTCTCGCCCGAGAGCGAGCGGGTCGACGAACCGGTCGGCTCGCCGACCTCACGGCTCACAGCCTCGTCCTCGGCCTGAGCATTACTGTCGATGTCAGCGGTTGCGGTGTGCGTCATGTTTAGGAGCGTTGAGCGTCCGTGCTCAGGCGGCGGGCACATCCGCTGGGGCTGGAGGGGCCTCCTGCGCCGGCATCGTGGTGGAGCTGTAGTCGAACTCCTCCTCGGCGCCGAACAGCAGATCGAGCACCTTCGAGCGCAAGTCCTCGCTCAGGGCCAGCGCCAGGACCGTACCGACGACAATCAGCAAAAAGGCGCGCCCGAGGCCGCCTTTGCGTTTTGGTTTGGACGCCGGCTGCTTGATCGCATACGAAGCGTCGCGCAGCGCTGCTGCCGCTTCGGAGAGCTCCTTCTGCAGCTTGCGATCCTCCAGCAATGCCTTGCCCGCCGGCTTGCCGTTGCTGACACGCCCGTAGGCGCTGCGTCCTGCCGCGTATGCCGCAAGTAGGTTGTCGCGCAATTGCTCGTCTTCGATCAGACGTTTGAGGTAGTCGCTCGAACGCACCGCCTCGCTTGCTTTGCCGATTCTGTCTTTCGCTGCCATTTAGCCACCGCCTCTGCTCATGAGCTTTGAAGATCTTGTCCAATATACCCCCGTTGATCGGGTCCATACCCTTTCCGTTTGACGTACCCGACACATGAGAAGCTAAGCGCGTGCCCACCTTCCAGGCTACCGCCGCCTTCCTCGGCGGACTGCTGATCGTCGGCGCGCTGGCCTCGGGGCTGGCTCAGCGCTCATTCCTCTCGCTTGCCGCTCTGTTCGTGCTGGCCGGATTTCTGGTCGGAGACGGCGGTTTGGAACTCGTCAGCTTCCGCGCTCAATCGGGGTTCGTGGAGGACCTGGCGTTCGTCGCCTTGATCGTGATCCTGTTCCGCGACGGACTGGAGGTCGAGGGCGAGATGCTGCAGCGAGCTTGGCATCTACCGCTGCGCAAGCTTGCGATCGCGATGCCGCTCACGGCCGGGATCGTCGCCGTGGCGGCGCACCTGCTCGTCAAATTGTCGTGGACCGAGTCGCTGCTACTGGGTGCGCTGCTCTCGCCCACCGACCCGGTGCTCACCTCGAGCATCGTCACCAACTCGCGCGTCCCTCGCCTGGTGCGCCATTCGCTGAATCTGGAGTCCGGCCTGAACGACGGCCTTGCGCTGCCTGCCGTGCTGACCTTCCTTGCCGCGCTCTCCAGCCAATCGAACGATTTTGTGTGGTGGCGCTTCGTCCTGCAGGACATCGGGCTGGGCTTGCTCTTCGGGCTTGCGATCGGCTATCTGGCCTCAATGCTCATGCCACGCGAGAGCAAACGTCCGCTCGAGCATCCGATTCCCGCTCACCAGAAGTCTTTGTACGCGCTCGGGGTCGCGTTTGCCACCTATGGCGTGACGGTGCTCTCGCCGAAAGGTAACGGGTTCATCGCGGTGTTCGTCGCGGCGATCGTGCTCGGCGTGCGCCGCCCTGACCTGCGCCATCACTTCGAGCAGCGCGCCGACGACCTCGTCGAGATCGTAAAGCTGGGCATCTTTGTGGTGTTCGGCTCGCTGCTGACGCTGGACGCACTGACGAGCAGCGGCTGGATATCCCTGGTATTCGTGGCCGCCACATTCCTGATCGCCCGCCCGCTTGCCGTTTGGATCGCGTTGATGGGAACGGATACCGACAGGCAAACACGCTTGTTCATGGGCTGGTTCGGGCCGAAGGGAGTGGCGACGATGACCTTCTCGTTGCTCGTGCTCGACCAGCACATCGCCAGTGGGCAGCGCATCTTCGACCTGGCCGCGCTGGTCGTGTTCTGCTCGATCGTGGTGCACGGGCTGAGCGACACGCCCGGGGCGAACTGGATCGCACGGCACGCAGAAAAATCCAGCGGGGACTAAGCGTGCAGCGCTGCCTGTTCCTGCGCGGAGGGGAACGCCCACGCGGCGCGCGAACGGCGCTCCTGGCGAAAGACGAAACGCAGTTGCTGCGGAGGCGCGAGCTGCGCCTCGTTTGGCCGGAAGGTGGCGCAGGGCTCGGCCAGCTCCAGTGCGCACAGCATGTTGCACCGGAAATAGCACTCATCGCATGTGACTTTGCGGGCTGCCCGCTTGCTCTGCGTCCTCGGCACTGACTCCCCTTTGAATTCGCGGCTTGACTGGTGGGCAGCGATCAAAGCACCACCCGGGCATCGGCTCAAGGGCAACCGAGAAGCCTTCCCCGCAAACCGCGAGGAAAACCTCCAGCGCGTCATCATGCAAGGGTGCGCATCCTTCTCACCGGCGTCAGCGGCTTCGCGGGATCGGCCCTGCTGCCTCGCCTGCTCGGGCAGGGCCACGACGTTCGCGCGCTGGCACGCGATCGCACACGCGTCGAGTTGACGCTTGAGTCGATGACGCTCGAATCGGATCTCGATGCGACGCTCGCGGATTTCGAGCTTGTAATCGGCGACACCCTCTCCGGGGCGGGGATGGTACACGCGATGCGTGGCGTCGAGGTCGCGTATTACCTGATCCATTCGATGGAGCCCTTCAGCGGCGAGACAAAGGGGATCTCGTTTTCCGCGCGCGAGCGAGCATCCGCGCAAACTTTCGCCGATGCCGCGCGTGCTGCCGGGGTGCGGCGGGTCGTGTACCTCGGCGGCCCGCTCCCGCCCGAGCACGCATCGACTCACCTCTCCAGCCGCTATGCGGTAGAGCGCATTCTGCTTGACGGGGTACCAGGATCGGTGGCGCTACGCGCGTCAATCGTGATCGGCGCACGCTCGCGCTCGTTTCGCTTTCTCGTACGCCTGATCGAGCGCCTGCCGATAATCGCACTACCCGCCTGGCGGCATTTTCGCACGTGTCCGATCGACGAGCGCGATCTTGTCGAGATGCTCGCGGCCTGTGCCTCCAACGAGTATGCCGCCGGACGGGCGCTCGAGATCGCCGGTCCCGATATGCTCACCTACGGGGAGTTGGTGCAGCGCATCGCCGAGCTGATGATGCTGTCGCGCCCCAGCTTCGGGCTTGGGGTGAGTGTGACACCGATCGCAGCGCGCCTGGCCGCGGTGCTTACCGATGAGCAACCGGAGCTGGTGCTGCCGCTGATGGAAGGGCTCACCGGCGATCTGCTGGTGAGCGGACAGGCGGCAGCCACGGCCCTGGATGTGGAATTGCACTCATTCGACTCAGCCGTCGAACACGCGCTCTACCAGTGGGAAAAGCGCGAACCGCTTGCCGCGCGCTGATCGCGCACATCGGCAATCCGGCATTGAACAGCTGCGCGAGCTACGGTGGGGCTTCGACATGAGCACCGTCTGCGCCTCGATCGAGATCGCCGCCACAACGGCGACTGTGTGGGAAACCGTCATGGATCCTGAGCAGCTTGGCGATTGGGTCACGATTCATCGCAAGCTGCGCGACCACGACGACGGAGCTCCACGGGTCGGCTACCGCATGGATCAGCAGATCTACTTGAGAGGAGTCAGCGTCGATGTTCACTGGACACTGGTGGAATGTGTGCCGGGAGAGCATGCGGCGTGGGAGGGTCGCGGGCCGGCTCGCTCACGCGCCCGCACGGAGTATGCGCTGCACTCGCTTTCCAGTGGCTGCACCCGCTTCGACTACCGCAATGAGTTCCACCCGCCGCTCGGCCCGTTCGGTGCGCTCGCCAGTCGTGCGCTGGTCGGGGGAATGCCCGAACGTGAGGCCATCCGCACGCTTGAGCGTCTGCGTGCACTACTCGAGCGCTGACACTCCTTAATCTGCAACGATCAGTGGTAATTCGCTTGCATGTGCCCTATAGGTGCACGTGCAGTCGGGCAACTTGTGTAAAGTGAAGCTACATAGACCGTGCAACTCGACCTTCGGGTTGCATTCACACCCCAGTGAACAGGACACAATCGTGACTGACTTCCTTGACGAGAAGCGCCGAGAGATAAACGACCGACTGGCTGAGCTGAAGCCGCTGATCGACGAGTACACCCGCCTCCAGGACGCCGCTGCGGCCCTAGCGGGCGTCGGTGGAACAGGAACAGCTCCCCGCGCGGCCGCCAGCGCTCCGGCTGCTTCGAGTGCCACGCCGGCCCGCCGCGGCCCGGGTCGTCCGCGCGGCTCCAAGAGCCGTACGACGGGCGCGCGACGCGGACGTCCGCCCAAGGCAGCCAAGGCCGCCGAGGCGACAACCGCCGCCGCCACGCCACGCCGCCGTGCGGGCCGTCGCAAGGGCAGTGGCACGCGTGCCGCCCAGGCCCTGCAGTTCGTCAGCGGACAGCCCGGGATTACGATCCCCGAGCTTGCCGCCAAGATGGGTATCAAGCAGAACTACCTATACCGCGTACTCCCGGGTCTCGAGCAGGAAAAGAAGATCAAGAAGCAGGGTAGAGGTTGGCATCCTGCCGGCTGATTTAGCCAGATTCACGTCAACGGCCGGGGCGCATTTGCGCACCCGGCCGTTTTCGTTTAAGCGGACGGTCTAGATAAGCCCCTGGCTCGAAACCGTGTCGCGCTCGCCGGTTAGCTCCGCTACCGAAGCATCGATCTTCGAGCGGGAGAAGTCGTCGATGTCGAGGCCCTGCACGATCGACCACTCTCCATTCGAGCAGGTGCACGGGAAGCCGCTGATGAGGCCCTCGGGCACACCGTAGGAACCGTCGGAGGGTACGCCCATCGATACCCAGTCACCGGTGCCGCTCACCCAATCGTGCATGTGATCGATGGCGGCATTGGCGGCAGATGCGGCACTGGAGGCGCCGCGCGCCTCGATGATCGCCGCGCCGCGCTTGCCGACATTGGGCAGGAAGTCGTTTTCGATCCAAGCCTGGTCGTCGACGACCTTCGCCGCCTGCTCGCCCTTGATCTCCGCGTGAAACAGGTCGGGGTACATGGTGGGGGAATGATTGCCCCACACGCCCATCTTGCTCACGTCGCCGACCGACGCTCCCACCTTGTTGGCAAGCTGAGCCACCGCGCGGTTGTGATCCAGGCGCAACATCGCAGTGAAGCGCTCGCGCGGAATGTCCTGCGCATTGTTCATGGCGATCAAGCAGTTGGTGTTGGCGGGATTGCCCACGACGAGCACCTTCAGGTCGCTGGCGGCGTGCTCGTTCAGCGCTTTGCCCTGCCCCGTGAAGATCTTGCCGTTCTCGCTCAACAGCTCAGCTCGCTCCATGCCCTTGGTGCGCGGACGCGAGCCGACGAGCAGCGCGATGTTGACACCGTCGAACGCTTCCTGCGGATTGTCGTGCAGGTCGAGGTTCGCCAGTAGCGGAAAGGCACAGTCGACAAGCTCCATCGCCACGCCCTCGAGCGCCCCCATCGCCGGGGGAATCTCCTGCAGGCGCAGGTCGACTGGCTGATCGGGGCCAAGCAGTTGCCCACTTGCGATGCGAAACACGAGGCTGTAGCCGATCTGGCCGGCCGCGCCTGTGACGGTGACTCGTACGGGATTGCTCACGGATTCTCAGCTCCTGATTGAGGTTCGATTTTCAAGATGTTCGCGGGAGAAAGCTCTACTACGCCTACATAGCAGCGCCACATACGTGCAAAAGCGGCGCTGCACATACCGATCATGTCATCGCGCGCTCGAGGTTCT
Source organism: Solirubrobacteraceae bacterium (assembly GCA_035486935.1). Classification (GTDB taxonomy): domain Bacteria; phylum Actinomycetota; class Thermoleophilia; order Solirubrobacterales; family Solirubrobacteraceae; genus Palsa-744. The sequence continues at coordinate 5,347 of DATHMQ010000041.1, read as the reverse complement.
CGTCGATCGATCCGAGGAACTCCTGTGTTGTCTGCCACTCCTGCTCGGGGCCGATCAGGAGTGCGAGGTCCTTGGTCATCTTCCCTTCTTCCACGGTCTCCACGCAGACGCGCTCGAGCGTGTCCGCGAACTCGCTCACCTCAGGCGTGTTGTCCATGCGCCCGCGCGCCGCGAGCCCGCGTGTCCACGCGAAGATGGAGGCGATCGGATTGGTGGAGGTGGGCTTGCCCTGTTGGTGCATGCGGTAGTGGCGAGTGACCGTGCCGTGCGCGGCCTCCGCCTCGACGGTCTTGCCGTCGGCGCTCATCAGCACGCTCGTCATCAAGCCGAGCGAACCGAAGCCCTGGGCAACCGTGTCCGATTGCACGTCGCCGTCGTAGTTCTTGCAAGCCCACACATAGCCGCCCTCCCACTTCAGCGAAGCGGCCACCATGTCGTCGATCAAGCGGTGTTCGTAGGTGATGCCTGCGGCCTCGAAGTCGCTCTTGAACTCATCCGCGTACACCTCGGCGAAAATGTCCTTGAAGCGTCCGTCGTAGCGCTTGAGGATCGTGTTCTTCGTCGAAAGGTACACCGGATAGCCGCGATCCAGGCCGTAGCGCATCGAAGCGCGCGCGAAGTCGCGGATCGAATCGTCGAGGTTGTACATCGCCATCGCGATGCCCCCGCCGGGGAAGTCGTACACGTCCAGTTCGATCGGCTCACTACCGTCGGCCGGTGTAAAGGTGAGCGTCAGCTTGCCCGCGCCCTCCACCACCATGTCGGTGGCGCGGTACTGGTCGCCGAAAGCGTGACGGCCGATCACGATCGGCTTGGTCCAGCCTGGTACCAGACGTGGGATGTTGGAAATCACAATCGGCTCGCGGAAGATGACCCCACCGAGGATGTTGCGCACGGTGCCATTGGGCGAGCGGTACATCTCCTTGAGGCCGAACTCCTCCACGCGCGCCTCGTCGGGGGTGATCGTGGCGCACTTCACCCCGACCCCGTACTGCTTGATCGCGTTGGCCGCTTCGACGGTGATCGCATCCTCGCTCGAGTCACGGCTCTCGATCGAGAGGTCGTAGTACTTCAGGTCGATATCCAGGTAGGGCAGAATCAGCTGCTCCTTGATGAAAGACCAGATGATTCGCGTCATCTCGTCGCCGTCGAGCTCGACGACGGGGTTTTGCACCTTGATCTTGGCCATGTGTCGGTCCTCGGTTTTAGCTGACGGACGTGGATCCCACTCGCCTCGGCGGGCGATGCTATCGCGCGGCGGCTGGAGATCCCCGGTTGAGCTGATGCCACCCTGCGCGCGCGGGGACATCAGCCAAAACGAACAATGACCGCCCCGCTCTCGCAAGGGGTAACCTCTAAACCGATGGCTGCCGTAACCGACCAAACACGCGCGGGGCAGTGGCAGACTCACGCTGTCACCAACCAGGTCCCTCCGCTGGAAGGGGTGGACGTGTTCTCCAGCAATACCCCGCTTGTGGAGGCCACCAAGCGCGAGGGGGCCGCTTGGGCACTGTCACGTGCAGCCGAGCTGGGCAAGCTCGTTGGCGGCGAGCCGCAACAGCTGTGGGGACGCCTGGCGAACGAGAACAAGCCGGTGCTGAAGACCCATGACCGCTACGGGCATCGCATCGACGAGGTCGAGTTCCACCCGGCCTGGCACCAGCTGATGAAGATGGGCGTCGAGCACGAGTTGCACTCGCTGCCCTGGACCAGCACGGAGCCCGCGCCCCACGCCGCGCGCGCGGCGCTGTACATGACCGCGATGCAGGCCGAGGCGGGCTTTGCCTGCCCGATCACGATGACTTTCGCCGTTCTGCCGGCATTGCGCGCGCAGCCTGAGCTGCTGGCCGAATGGGGGCCATTGGTGACGGCCAACACCTACGACCCACGCCTGATCACGGCTAGCGAGAAGGGCTCCGCGATTGCGGGCATGGCGATGACCGAGAAGCAGGGCGGCTCGGACGTGAAAGCCAACACCACGCTGGCCAGGCCTTTGAACGGCGGCGGGCCGGGTGCGGAGTACGAGATCGTCGGGCACAAGTGGTTCTGCTCGGCCCCGATGTCAGATCTGTTCCTCGTGCTCGCGCAGACCGAGGAGGGCCTCTCCTGTTTCCTGATGCCGCGCGTGTTGCCCGACGGCACACGCAACGCTTTTCACATCCAGCGCTTGAAGGACAAGCTCGGTAACCATTCCAACGCGTCCAGCGAGGTCGAATTCCATGGCACGTGGGCACGTATGGTGGGGGAGCCGGGGCGCGGCGTGCCGACGATCATCGAGATGGTCGGCCACACCCGGCTCGATTGCGTGATCGGCGGCGCCGCCGGCATGCGTGCCGGGGTCGTGCAGGCGACCCACCATGCGGCGCACCGCTCGACTTTCGGGAAGCTGCTGATCGACCAGCCGTTGATGCGCAACGTGCTGGCCGACCTTTGCGTCGAGTCCGAGGCCGCCACGGCGCTTGCCATGCGCCTGGCGCGCGCGTACGACGAAGCCGGTGCCGAGGGACCGGCTCGGGGCGATAGCGAGTTGAACGATGCTCACCTGTTCAAGCGTTTGGCCACTGCCGTCGGCAAGTACTGGGTCTGCAAGCGCGCCCCCAACCACGCCTTCGAGTCCTTGGAGTGCCTCGGTGGCAACGGCTACGTCGAGGAGTCCGGCATGCCGCGCCTGTACCGCGAGGCGCCGCTTGCCTCGATTTGGGAGGGCTCCGGCAACGTGATGAGCCTCGACGTGCTGCGCGCGCTCGTGCGCACGCCGCGCTCATTGGAGGTGTTCATGCACGAGGTCAAGCAAGCCGAGGGAGCCGACGGGCGCTTGGACGAGCACGTCAAGAAGCTGGAGCGTCAGTTCTCAGACCCGATGACGCTCGAGATGCGCGCACGTCGCGTGGTCGAGAGCATGGCGCTGGCGCTGCAGGGCTCGCTGCTCGTGCGCCATGGCGCACCGGCTGTGGCAGACGCCTTCTGCGCCTCGCGCCTTGGCGGCGACGGAGGCCTGGAGTACGGAACACTGCCATCCGGCACCGACTTCGAGGCGATCGTCGAGCGCAGCCGCGTGCAGGTCTGAGCGCCCGGCTACGCATCGCCACAGCCTAAGATCAAGTTATGGCCACCAGAGCACCGCGGCGCATGCCCGGCAACATTCAGGTGGCGCGCATCTTCGGCATCAGGGTGGGCGTCAGCGTCAGCTGGTTCTTTGTCCTCTTCTTCCTGATCCTGTACCTGTCCCAGTACTTCCACGACATCCTGGGCGGCTCGAGCAGCACGGCCTACGTTGTGGCCGTCATCGGCGCACTCGGCTACTTCGCCTCGCTGATCCTGCACGAGCTGGGACACGCGCTCGTCTCGCGGCGCCTGGGGATACCGATCCTCGGCATCGACCTGTGGTTCTTCGGCGGCATGGCCAGGCCCGTGCGCGAACCGGAGACGCCGGGCGAGGAATTCAAGATCTCAGCCGCCGGACCCGCCGGAACGCTGCTGGCACTGCTCATCTGTGCGGTGGCAACGCTCGCCCTGGCCCCCGGCGGGCACTTCTTTGGGGCTCTGCTGCTGGAAGAAGGCTTCACGATCACGCCGGCGGTGGCCCTTCTTGCCTGGCTTGTGTTCATCAACGCGGCGCTCTTGCTGTTCAATCTCGTACCGGCCTTTCCACTCGACGGGGGGCGTATTGCGCGCGCCGTCATCTGGTGGCGCACCGGCGATCGCCATCGCGGCACGCGCATCACCGGCCGCGCCGGCCAGGGTTTTGCGATGGTGCTCGGGCTCGTGGGTCTGCTCGCGCTGCTGGACGGCAACAGCTTCGGCCTGTTCACCCTGGTGCTCGGCCTGATCCTCTATCAGGCATCCGGTGGCGCGGTGATGCAAGGGGCGATGGGCCAGCGCATCCAGAGCGTGCGTGTGAAGGACATCATGGATCGCGAGCCGACCACGATCCCGGCCGAGCTGAAGCTGTTGGACGCCCAGGAGCAGTTCTTCGCCCGCTACCGCAGCCCCTGGTTTGCGGTCGTGGACCACGCTCGCCACTTCCTTGGCGTGGTGCGCTCCGAGCGAGTCGACGCGGAGATCGCGGCCGGTCGGCCGGCGCTCGAGATCGGCGACGTGCTCGAGCAGGATCTGCAGGTGCGTATCGACGAACATGAGCCCCTGGAGTCGCTGCTGCGCAACGAGGCACTGGGACGGCTTGGCGGGATGGTCGCCGTGGATGCCGATGGCATCCTGCGCGGCACCGTCACCGTCGCCCAGATCCGCCAAGCGCTCAATCCCGCCGGCGGGCTTGCCGGCGGACGTTCATAAAACGCGATGCCCCCCGCGCGCGTGCGGGGCATCGCTATTTCGGATATGCCACATCCCGCTGGATCGGCCCAACGCGCAGGCGCAATGGCCAGCGAGCGCAGGGGTGTCGCACGTTTGGCGTGTCCCTCGTCCGGTCGTGCGTTATAGAGTCCAGGCCGCAGACACCGCCCCTCTCCTTCGAGCCCCCAGGAATCCATGCCAGCACATGACGTATTGATCATCGGCGCAGGTCTCGCGGGCCAGCGTGCCGCGCTCGCCGCCGCAGAGGCCGGCTCGAGCGTCGCAATCCTCAGCAAGGTCCATCCGGTGCGCTCCCACTCGGTGGCTGCCGCAGGCGGCATCAACGCGGCGATCAACGTCGCTGACGATTGGCGCTCGCACGCGTATGACACCGTCAAGGGCTCCGATTTCCTCGGCGATCAGGACGCGATCGAAATCATGTGCTCTGAGGCGCCCAAGGAGGTCATGCACCTGGAGCACATCGGGGTGACCTTCCACCGCAACGACTCAGGCGAACTGGACTTGCGCGCCTTCGGCGGCGCATCGATGAAGCGCACCGCCTACGTCGCCGACATCACAGGGCAGGCGATCTTGCATGTGCTCTACGAGCAACTGATGAAGCACCACGAACAGGTGGAGCGCTACGAGGAGTGGTTCGTCACCTCGTTGCTGCAGGACGACAGCGGGCACTGCTGCGGCGTCGTGGCGCGCGACGTGCGCTCGGGGCGCATGGAGACCTTGCAGGCCAAGAACGTGATCCTCGCCTGCGGCGGCGCCGGCCAGGTGTACTCGCCTACGACCAATGCGTTGATCGTGACCGGTGACGGGATTGCCCAGGCCTACCGCATCGGGGCTCCGCTGATGGACATGGAGATGGTCCAGTACCACCCGACCACGCTCGTGGAGAACGGCCTGCTCATCACCGAGGGGGCACGCGGTGAGGGTGCTGTGCTGCTGAACTCCGAGGGCGAGCGCTTCATGGAGAAGTACGCGCCCAACAAGATGGAGCTTGCCTCTCGCGACGTGGTCTCTCGCGCCGAGCAGACAGAGATCC
>DATHMQ010000040.1:0-11863 GCA_035486935.1 Solirubrobacteraceae bacterium | reverse complement strand
CCACTTCTCGCCGTAAGCAAGCCACACGCCTTCGATGCGCATGCGCTCCTGGACAGCGGCGGCGGGTGCCTGCCTGTTGGCACTCGTAACGGGGGCACGGCTGGGGCGCTCCGTCGTCGTGGTCGTCGCACCCGAGCCGTTGGACGGCGGGCTGACGACGGTCGGATCGCGCTCGAGCACGATCCGCCGCACGGGCGGGGGCATCAGCGGGTCCACAGGCACCTCGACTTGTCGCCGGTGAGCGTCGTCCATGGGTACCTCGGCTCCTCATGAGTGGGCATCGGATCGGTAGATGCGGGCACGGGCGTCAGCGGATCCACGGCAGGGCTCCCGTCATTACGCGCCAGCGGCCGGCGGCGCCAAGGCTCTGCCCGCTGCCGGCGCGACTGGCGTTGAGTCGCATCACGATCACGTTCAGTGCCATCACCATCAGCAGCAGCACGAACGCGGCCGCATAAGCCTTTTCGTGCGCGTTGCCTTCACCGGCGGGCGAGTTGAACAGGACGTAGCTGGTGAGCGTGCCGCCGGTGCCGCGCAACGTCGAGAGCAGCGGCGCGCCGCCCGCGCCTTCAAGGCGGATCGTCGCGCCCAGCAGGATTACGACGATGGCGGTATCGCCGACGATGCGTCCGACGCCCAGCGTGATGCCGTTGGCGATGCTGGGTCGCACGGATGGCAGCAGCACTTTGCGGATCGTCGTCGCCTTCGTCTTGCCGAGCGCATAGGAGGCCTCGCGCACGTGCGCCGGCACCTGCAGCAGTGCCTCGCGCGTGGCGGCGACGACGAGCGGCAGCGCCAGCAGCGACATCATCGCGCCCGCCGTCAAGAAGGAGCGGCCGAATACAGATCCGCCGGCGGAGGTCTGCGAGAGGAAGGCCAGCGCCGGGCGCGCGAACAGGGCAAGGCCGAACATCGCCAGCAGCACGCTCGGTGCGCCCGCGATCATCTCCACGCCCGACTCGACCAGCCGCGCGAGCCAGGCGGGCCGCTGATACTCGCTCATCCAGACTGCCAGCCCGACGCCGAGCGGTGCGGCGATTGCCATGCCCACCGCGGTCAGTATCAGCGTGCCCTCGATCGGGTCGAGAAAGCCACCGGAGGTCGCCTGATCCTGCGAGGCGCTCGGATGTTCGATCAGCAGGCTGGGGCGGAGGTAGGAAACCCCCTTCACGAGCATGAACAGCACAATCGCGCCAGCCATCGCGCACAGCCCGATCCCCACGACCCAACAGAGCAGGTAGGCGACGCGATCGGCCAGCGGCCAGCTGCCGATCGAGTCGCGCTTGGCGGTGGCGCGGATCGAGCCGGCGGGAGGCGTGAGGATTCTCGTGCTCACGCTTGGACCCCGTAGCGCTTCATCGGCTGCTTCGCCGCCCAGCCGGCAAGCGACAGCAGCGCGCAGGAGACGAGCAGCACGGCCGCCATCGCGTACAGCGTGTGTTCGACCGGCACCACATTGAGGTCCTCGACGTAGTGGACGATCGTCGCGGCCAGCGGCCTGACCGGCTCGAAGAAGAAGGTGGTCCCGTCGAGCGGGTTGGGCGAAAAGCCGCGCGAGCCGGCGACCATCGCGAGCATGATCGCCTCGCCCAGCGCACGCGCGGTGGCGAGCACGGCCGCCGCGACGATCGCCGGCCGCACGGTGCGCAGCGACACGCGCCAGGTGGTGCGCCAACGGTTGACCCCCAGTGCCGCCGAGCCCTCCGTCCACGAACGCGGTACCGACTCCAGGGCACCGGCGACGATCGCCACCATGATCGGCACGATCATCACCGTCAAGATCAAGACAGCCACGCTGAGGTTGGCGCCGGTCAGCTGCACCACGTACTCGACTGAGCGCTTACGCTGCTGGGAGATGAAGTTGTGTTCCACCCAGGGGGCGATCGCGAGGATCCCGATCAGCCCATAGACGACCGACGGCACCCCGGCCAAGAGCCGAATCGTCGGGTCGATTGCGCGCTTGACCCGAGCCGGGGCGAGCTCGACGACGAACACGGCCGCCAGGATCGAGATGATCATGCCGAAGATCACGGCAAGCCCTGAGGTCAGGATCGTGGCCCAGATCAGCGGCCAGGCCCTGAAGTGGTAGATGTAGTTGGCGGGATCGCGGGGTCCGTTAATCATCGCCTCGAACTGCGTATCGACGTCCCCGCCGCTACCGAACCAACTGAGGCCGTTGTGTGAGAACGAAGGCCAGGCTTTCGAGAAGACGACGATCGCGATGCCCACGATCACCACAAGCACGCCGACCGCGAGCGCGCGCAGCAAAAGCTCGGTGCGTCGCTCGGCGGCAGCCGCTCCGCCGCCGAGCAGACGCCCGAGCGCGCTACTGGGCCGCCGGCCGGACGGCCCAGTAGGAGCGGAGGGTGTTAGTGGACCGCGATCCACTCGGAGTTGATGATCTTGCGTGCCGTGGCGTTTTTCGAGCTGACGATCCATTCGATGAACTTCTTGGCGGGCCCTTTGGGAGCGCCTTTGGTCACCATCCAGAAGTTACGAACGCCCTGGTATTGACCGGACTTGGCGTTCTGCAGCGTGCAGGGAATGCCCTGGTAGCCGACGGCGTTGACGCCGCTAGTGAAGGCAAACGACACGAAGCCGATCGCGTCTTCGTCGGTTTTGACCTTGTTCTGCACGAGGCCGTTGCTTTCCTCGGCCTCTGCGCTGGGGGAGATCTTCAGCGATTCGCCGAGGAAGATGTCCTGGAAGGCGGCTTGCGTACCGGAGGAGGCGATGCGGTCGACGAGGTCGATCGGGCCTGAGATCTTCGCTCCGGGCACTTCGCTCCATTCGCGCACGTCGCCGGTGAAGATCGCCTGCACGGTCTGTTGGTTGAGGTTCGCGATCGGGTTCTTGGGATTGGTGATCATGCACACGCCGTCGCGAGCGATCTTCGTGAACACGAGCCCTTTGGGGTCGCCTTCTTCGGGGTTGCGCGACACGTCGCCGATGTCCACGCGCCCGGCGGCCACGTCGGAGACGCCGACGTCGGAGGTGCCCTGGTTGATTTTCGGGGTGGGTTCTTTGGTCGCTTTGTGGTAGGCGGCAGCGAGCTGGGTCATCAGCGGGAAGACGGAGGTCGAGCCGTCGATCAACAGGGCACGCGCACCGGCGACGGCGGGCACAGCCAACGCGAGCGCGGCGATCAACGATACGGTCAAGGTGCGGATGGGTCGTCGCACGGGGGAGGCTCCTTTGCTGGGTGGATGCGGCAGGTGCGGACGCCCGCGGACATGCCGAGCCCGAGGGACGTCAGCGCAGTCTCAAGGGCTGCTCCCGCCCCGACGTGAACAGGACGTTTTCAAGTTGAGAAGAATTGGTGAACATCGCTGAGAGCGGCTTGCGATAACGAGCGAGTTCTCAGCTCGTTCACAAGTCGGCCCCCGAGCTCAGTCAGCCTTGCGCGGTGCTTCGCGCGTCGTGCGTCTCGATAGCCGTGCTGCTGCTGTGCGCGGCCACGGCCCAAGCGGAAATCTCGCCGGTAGCCCCAATCGATGGGCCGTCCGCTGAAATCGTCGAACTGGGCGGTGCGGCGATGGCAGCCGACGGTACGGGGGGAATCGTCTATCGCAAGCGCGTTGAAGGCCGAGCCCACATCTTCGTCGCGCAGTACGTGAACGACAAATGGGAAGCGCCGCAACGCGTGGACGCGGGGGAGAAGTTCGAATCCTCCTTCCCGGCGATCGCGGCAGGCGAAGGCGGACGGCTGGTGGTGGTGTGGGCCAACCATTACTCCTCGACAACCGACGGATTGTTCTCGGCCACGATGGACCCGGGCTCGACCGGCTTTCAGCCTCCAGTTCCGGTCGATTTGAACATAGGTCAGGCGACCGGCACCTACCCGTCGGTGGCAATGGACCTCTCCGGCGACGCCTACGTCTCCTACCGCGTGATCACGGCCGTCAGCGGCCCATCGACGCCCAACATCCCGCCGGGCTACGTGCAGGATGAAATCCGCATGGCCCATTTCGACGGCCAGTACTGGACTTCGTTCGGGCAGCCGCTGAACCGCGACGCCGCCCAGCCGGTGCCGCAGCCGACGGCATTGAACTCGCCCCAGGTCGCGATCGACCTGACTGGCGAAGGGCTGCTCGCCTGGCAGGAGCCCGACGACAACTTCGTCAACCGCATATATGCGCGGCGTATCTTCGGCCTGGTGCCGGGCAACATCCTCGACGTCAGTCCGACGACTTATAACGGGCACCCGCTGAACGGTGCCGCGGATGAGCTGTCGGTCGACTTCGCCGGCTTCGGTGAGGGCGCGATCGCTTGGCGTCAGGAGCCGGCGCCGGGCTCGGGCTTCAGCCATCCGCGTGTATTCGTAGGCGAGATCCCCTCATCGTTCTCGCCAAAGGGGTCGGCGTTCGGTGCGGCCAAGCCGGTCGATGGCCCGGCGGTGAGCGAAGGCCCACCCGAAGGGGTGGGGCCGTTGAGTATGGCCGTCGATGCCGAAGGCGCCTTCGACGTCGGCTATGGCACGGGCGATCAGAGCTTCGACGGCAACGGCTCGGAGACGGCGGCTGGCACCCCGATCAGGCTCGAAACCGGCTCGGAAGTGCCCGGCGACCCGGTGCTCACGCGCGCCGACGACGGCGCGCTGGCGGTGGCGTGGAAGGTTCAGGTACACGGCGCCGGCGGAGTCGCGGTGCTCGAACGGCGCGCAGACGGCACCCCAAACCGCGCGATCGTCGCCGCTCCTCGCGGCGGTGCGGTGCAGCAACTGGATCTCGGCGTCTCCCACCGGGGCGATGCGATCTTCGCTTTCCTGCAGGGCAGCGGCGCGAACGCGCAGATCGCCGCCGTGGTCGTGCGCGCCCCGCCGGGCGAGTTCGTGACCGACGCCCCCAACGGCTGGGTCAAAGCGGCACGTATCCCGCTGCAGTGGGAAGTGCCGCTGGCCGGCGCCGGTAAGATCACGTACTCGATCCTCGTCGATGACCGCGAAGTCGTCGAAAACGTCAGCGGCGACGAATATCTGCTGAACAGAGAACAACTCCCAGACGGCGTCCACTCGATCCAGGTCGAGGCGACCGACTCGTTGGGCCAGGTGGTGGACTCGGTGCCTGGCACGATCAAGGTCGACCGGACACCGCCGCGCGTGCGCGTGCATGTGAGCGGTGCGAGCGTCACGGTGAGCCTGGGCGACGGCCCGAAGGGCGAAGCCTCGGGGGTCAAGTTGGGCTCGGTCAAAGTCAGCTTCGGCGATGGGCAGGCGGGCGGGGGGCGTAAGACGCTCAGGCACGGTTATGGGCATGCGGGTATGTACACGATCGTTGTGAGCGCGTCGGACAAAGCGGGCAACAAGACGAGGGTTCGCAAGGTGGTGCGGGTCTCGTGAGGGGACTGGTTTTTGTGCGGCTGGGTCGGGTGGGAGGTCTCGGCCGCGTGGGAATTTTGCTCGTGTCGTTGGTTGCGCTTGGCGTGCTGGCACTTGCTCCGGCGGCTTACGCGATCTATGGGCCGGTTGGGGGAGGGCTGGGAGCGAACATCGTCTCGGTTGACAATGCCTCAGACGAACAGGCCAATGCGCCGACGACGGACGCGGACATCTCAGGGAACGGTCAGTACGTCGTGTTCCAGACCAAAGCCACCAACTTCTTCGAAGACGACGGCGAAACACAGCAGGAAAAAGAGGCCGCAGAACCGCCGGGTACCGAGCGCGAAGGCGGCATCTTCCGCTACTACCGCGAAACTGGTGGGCTTGAACTTGTGGCGAGCGGCAATCTTGTTCTCAGCGAAGGTAAGGAAGCGGGTAAGGTGCTCGTCCGTGGCGCCGAGAATCCGTCGGTCAGCGCAGAAGGACGTTACATCGTCTTCTCCAGCGCCCAGCAGTTGGTCCCGCGTTCGCGGTCCGACAACACCGAAAACGTCGAGGTCTACGAGCGTGACATGGACGTGGCGCCGGGACAGGCCGGCGCCTATACGCTCGTGTCCGCGCAGAATGACAGCGAAGCACCTGCCGGCTATGACGACTCTCTGGTGACGCAACCGTTCGCCGGCGGCGACCCCGGCGCCGAAGTGTGGCCAAACACGTCCGTCAGCGCGAACGGTCAATACGTCGTCTTCCGTTCGGGCGAATTGCCGTCGAGCCTGCCTGAAAGCTCCACGCCCACAACTCCCGCGGGTCAGCTCTTCGTGCGCGATCTCCAGAACAAGACGACCACGCTCGTCACTCGCACCGCGATCGGCGACAACTCCGGTCCGGAATGCGGGACAGCTGTCTCATCGACCGGGGGTGAGTCAGCGTGTGGCGCCAACGGTCCGGCTTCAATCAGCGCCGACGGCTCTACGGTCGCGTGGCTGGGCTCGCACGCGCCATCGCAGACAGCCTTCTTGCCGAATGAGTCGTTGAACGAAGCGGTTCCGTACTACCTGTGGCAACGATGGGTGGAACCCGGTGCTCGGACCAGACGTGTCACCGGAATCGCCGATCCGGAAGATCCTGAATGCAAGTCCGCCGAGGAAGTCGTCGAACCAGGCAACCCCACCGTTACGGGTCCCTGTTACGGGCCGCTGACGTATCCCGAGTCCTCCAGTCAAATCGGCCTTAACACGCAGACGCCGGTTCTGAGCAGCGACGGCTACAAGGTCGCATTCCTAACCGGTAGCTCACTGCGACCCAACACTCTCAAGGCAGACGCGCTCGACCTGTTCGTGACTAGCATGGCGCCGGGAGTAACACGTAAGGCCGGAACCAGAGAGCTCACGCTTGCCGTCAACGGCGCTCAGGGCAATGGCACGGCATCAATCACATCCATCGCCCTGTCGGCCGATGGTACGCACATCATTTTCGTGTCTCAGCGCAGTGCCTTCGTGCTCTCAGAACCCTTCCCGGTGGGAAGCTTCAGCCAGAGCGCGCAGCAGAGCGAACTGTACGCGATCGATCTTCCCACGAACACTCTGGAAAGAGCGATTCTGGGGGCGGAAGGAGTCGAACCCAACGGTTCGACGCTTGCCAATCCGACGGTCAGCGCCAACGGCGAATACGTCGCATTCGTTTCCTCCGCATCAAATCTGATCTTTGGCGACGCGAACGGGGTTGCCGATGCCTTCACTGCGACCCTCCAATCTCCCACCGGCACAGCCGCGTCTCCAGCGAACTTCAATACCGTGCAAGGCGGCTTCTCGTTGACAGGCACCGCCTCACCGGAACTCGGCCTCAGAGTCAAGCGGGCCGCAAACGGGGACCTGATCGTGCTGGTCGAGACGCCCGGCGCAGGCAAGCTGACCGCGCGGGCCACGGGCACGATAGCGACAAAGGTCGGCAAGAAGGATCACAAGAAGAAAGTGGTGCTTGCGCATGTCACCGGCATCACGCATGCCGAGGGCACCGCGACGCTCGTCCTGAGCTTGGCGGCCAAGTACGCCAATGATCTTCAGAAGGCTGGAAAGCTCAAAGTCCTCGTCACGGTGGCCTATACGCCTCCAGCCCCTGCCGAAGCGCTTGCAGACGAAGTGGACGCGACATTTCTCGCTGGGAACGCCAAGAGAGCGGCCAAAGGGTCTTCAAAAGTAAAGAGCACGGCAAAGAAATGATCGACTTTGCTCAGGTAGCGGTCGCTATAGGGGACTTGCAGCTATCTGATCATGTGGACCGTGTTGTTACGAACCTGTTACGACTCGGATATTAAGTCGTGAAAGATTCTCCAAACTTGCTGACGGACATGTTTCACTGCTGTGACCAAGATGTGTTGCTTCTGTAAACAGGGATTGCGCACGGCTCCCGGCGCTGTGAGACTCGCTGTCGTTTACCGACTCTGCTCTTGAACGTACTCCGAAACTCTTCGAAAGGACATCACACGCTCATGCGCGTAAGCCTTCCTCTGACCGCTGAACGCGGTCGTATCCGCGCCGCCTTGGCGGCACTCTGTGCGATGGCCATAGTAGTCGTCGCGCTAGCCGCCTCGCCGCCTCAGGCGCACGCGGCCTTCGCCCTGAACAAATGCGAAGGGTCCGAAATCACTGGCGAGGGATCTTCGCTCCAGGTGACGGCTCAGGCGAACTGGATCTCACAGATTTTTGACACCACGCTGTATGGAGGCTGCGGCGCAAGCGCGCCGAAAGTCACGTTCACAAAGGCCAGCAGCGGTTGCGGACTCGACTCCATGGGGGCCGGTGGTGCTGCCAGTAGTTGTGTGTTCTCTACCAAAGAACAAAAAGAATGGGAAAAGCCAGGCTACCGTGATGGCACGGTCCGCTTTGGCGCTGCCGACTTCGCACCGACGCCCGAAGAAGAGAAAAACATCGACGACGGTCCAACGGGAGCAGGGACGGCTGGATCCGGTGAACTCCATGTCATCCCAGTGGCCGGCGCAGCAATTACGGCCGTAGTGCACTTCCCCAACGGTTGTGCTCTTCAGAACCCTGAACAGGAACTCAGCGGCGTGAAGGGTAACGGCGGTACCAGCACCGGCGGGATCAACGATCCGGGCGGTAAAGACGGTACCGGCGATCTTTTCTCCAACCAGACGCTGCGCGTCCACATCTCGGATCAAAAGCTCGAGGAAATCTGGCAGGGGCACATCACCACATGGGGCAAAATCGTGCCGGAAGCAGACTTCCTCTCGGACGTCGTAACTCCCGGCGTTTCAAAGACGCAATCTGAATGTGCTGCGCAGCCGGTCATTCGCATCGTCCGTGAAGACACTTCGGGTACGACGTACAATTTCAAGCACTTCCTGGCCTTGCTGCCATTCTTTGGAGGCAAGGGTGGCTCGGCGCTGTGGACATCGGCTGGCTCTGAAGTGGGCAGCAAGAACACGGCGTGGCCGCTTGGAAGTGCGACCGAAACTGGCATCCCGCCGTCGGTGGGCAACGAAGCATCCGGCCACAAGAACGAATGCACGGTTGCTGAAAGTCCCCATCAGATTTGCCGGTCCTTGGAAGGCAGTGGTGGATCGCTATCGAACGCAGTGATCGCGACCAGTGGCTCGATTGGCTATCTGGACCTGGCGACGGCTCGCGAAAAGGGTTACTACATGACCCCGAATGCGACTGGCGAACCGGGTAAAAGTGGATTTGAAGAAACCAAGAACCACCGCACCTATTGGATCCCGCTCGAACCGGTTCTGCCGCCCGCGGCAGAAAGCGAAACGGGAACACTCGACGCAGGCGTGTTCGTCGAGCCGACCGTGGTAGCGGCGTCGCATTTCAACGGGGCCGATGAAACAAAGGGAGCCAACTGCGCCGGGGCCGACTATCGTGGGATTCCGACGACGCCGGCCAGCGACCCGACGTTGGGCGACTGGTCCAAAGCGATCGCCACAGGCGCGACCGCGGAAGCGTTCTCCAAAGCTCCCACGACGGCCTATCCGGTGTGCGCGATCACGTATGACCTGGCGTTCGACGACGACGCGACGGTGTATGGAAACACGCCCGCCGAGGAAGCAAAGGCGCGAACGGTCAAGGATTATCTGACCTCGGTTACCTCGACGGCCGGTCAGTTCGACCTGCCGGAGTTCGACTACGCGGCGTTGCCGAACACGATCGTCACCGACGCGGAGAACGGTGTGGCGGCAATCGGTTGGGACAAGTCGGCTGGCGCGGGCGGCGGTAGCAAAGTAGAAGTCAAAAATCCTCCGACCACGACTACCACTGGCTCAACTACGACCATTGTCCCGCCGGTCATCCCAAGCAACGCCTTCTCGATCGGAAGTGCGAAGGTCAAGGGCAAGGACATCGTCCTTTCGCTCGTGTTGCCCGACGCCGGCACAGTGCAGGTCAAGGCGACTGGTGGCGGAGTAACGGTTGGAAGTGCCAGTGCCAGCACCTCGGGCGGCAAAGGGACGGTGACGCTTTCCATCTCGAAATCGGCGCTGAGCAAGCTCGCCAAATCCAAGGGGCACAAGCTCAGCGTGAAGATCACGGTGACGTTCACCCCGACCGGCGGAACGGCGGCGACCCAGACCAAGACGCTGACCGTCACGCAGGCAGCAGTGAGTCCACCGAAGAAAAAAGCAAGCAAAGGCAAGAAGAAGAAATAAGACAAGCGGGCATATAGCTCAAACCCTCGGGCCCTCGGCGGCGTCCGGCATCCCTTAGTGCCGGACGCCGCCTTTGGTCTGAGCGGCGGTTGGCGCCCCTGAGGGAGACATGACAGACGACGAAGACACAATTCCGCCCCCCTCTTCGCAGGGCAACGGCCGTCCCCCGGCTCCGATCCGCCCGCCCAAGGGTGGGCAGGTGCGCTCGGGCTTGGCGCACAAGCGCAACCCGGCGCTGGTCGCGCTCGGCGACTTCGGCACCGGTGCACGGCGCGTCATCTTCCGCGACAAGATCGCGCTGTTTCTGATCGTCGCTTCGGCGGGCCTGCTGATCACCTTCTTTTCGCTACTCGGAGCGATCGGGCCCAATACTCACGGCTCGGAACTGCCGATCAGCAGGGTGCTCGAGCTGGCGGTGCACAAGCAGATCGCGACCGCGACGCTGTACGACCACGACAACCGCGTCGAGGTGACGCTCAAGCAGCCAACGAGCGGGGTCGCGGATACAAGCGGTGGCACGAGCGCAACCGGCACGAATACCGGCGCCACTGGCACGACTACGAACACGACCGCCACGACCACGAGCGCAACCGGAACGACGAGTGCCACGACGGCGAGCACGCCTCCGCTCGAATACTGGGCCGCCTATCCGGCTTCCGGCGTGCAGACTCAACAACTGCTTCAAAGCCTCGCGTCGGCCGGCACGGTCGTGACCGTCGACCAGCAGCCGGGCAAGGCGCAGCGCGCGATCCTGGTGCAGTTCCTGATCCCGATCGTGTTGCTCGTGTGCCTGTTCGCTCTGTTCATGCGCTTCGGCGCCGACGGCGGTGCGGGTGGGATCGCCGGCTTCTCCAAGTTCACGGGTAAGGGCAAGCGCAAGGGCAAGGGCACGCTGCACCAGGTCACGTTCTCTGACGTGGCGGGCGCGGGCGAGGCGGTTGCCGAGCTACGCGAGATCCGCGACTACCTGGCCGATCCCTCCAAGTACCTCGCGGTGGGCGCCGCGGCCCCCAAGGGAGTGCTGCTCGTCGGCCCTCCCGGAACGGGAAAGACGCTGTTGGCCAAGGCCGTCGCCGGCGAGGCCGACGCTGCCTTCTTCTCGCTGTCGGGCTCTGACTTCGTCGAGTCGCTCGTCGGCGTCGGTGCCGCGCGCGTGCGCGATCTGTTTGCCAAGGCGCGCAAGACGGCTCCGGCGATCATCTTCATCGACGAGTTCGACGCCGCCGGGCGCAAGCGTGGCGCCGGCATCGGGCAGGGCAACGATGAGCGTGAGCAGACGCTCAATGCGCTACTGGTGGAGATGGACGGCTTCGGCGGCGATGGCGGCCTGGTCGTGATGGGCGCCACCAATCGCCCGGACATCCTCGACCCGGCCCTGCTGCGCCCAGGACGCTTCGACAGGCAGGTCACGATCGACGTGCCCGACGTGCACGGGCGCCTGGAGATCCTGCGCCTGCACGGGAACAAGCGGCCTATGGGCCACGACGTGTCGTTGGAGGAGATCGCCCGCCTGACGCCAGGCTTCTCAGGCGCCGAGCTTGCCAACGTGATCAACGAGGCGGCGCTGTTGAGCGTGCGCGATTCACACGATCTGATCGACCAGGCGACGCTCGAGGAGGCGATCGACCGCGTCGTCGCCGGCCCGGCTAAGAAGCACATCCTGACCGAGCAGGAGCGCTGGCTGATCTCGATCCACGAGGCCTCTCATGTCGTGGTCGCCGAGGCTCTTGGTCAAGCGTCGGTAAGTCGCAAGGTCTCGATCGTCGCGCGCGGGCGCACACTCGGCACCGCCGCGCACATGCTGACCGACCGCGACCAGCTGATCCAGACCGAACCCGACCTGCAGGCGCAGCTGACGGTGATCGTGTCCGGTACCGCAG
>DATHMQ010000039.1:0-3896 GCA_035486935.1 Solirubrobacteraceae bacterium | reverse complement strand
CTCTTCGATCGCGGTCGCAGGGGCTTACAAGGGGGAGTTCAGCGAGGACTTCTTCGACGAGGGGCAGCGGTTGCCGTCGCCCTATCACGCCACCAAGTTCGAGGCTGAGCGAGCGGTGCGCGAACAGGAACTTGTGCCCTGGCGCGTTTACCGGCCCGGGGTCGTCGTGGGCGACTCCAAGACCGGCGAGATAGACAAGATCGACGGTCCCTACTACTTCTTCAAGGCTATCCAGCGCATGCGCCAAGTGGTGCCACAGTGGATGCCGCTCCTCGGACTGGATCTCGGCAAGACGAATGTCGTGCCTGTCGACTGGGTCGCCGGGGCGCTCGACCACATCGCCCATCGCCCGCACCTTGACGGTCGCGCCTTCCATCTGACATATCCGGGTGGCCAGCGCGTGGACGAGGTGATGAACGACATCGCAACCGCCGCGAATGCTCCTCGCTTTGCCGTGAGCATCGACAAGCGCGTGCTCGACGTCGTACCCACCACCCCACTTTCGCTTTTGATGCGCATACCTCCGCTGCGCCAGGCGCGCAGGCTGACACTTCGCGAGCTTGGGATACCGAAGGAGGTGCTCGAGCACATCGACCTCGTGCCTCCGTTCAACACGCGTCAGGCCGAGCGCGCGCTGGCCGGCTCCGACTTCGAGCATCCTCCCGCGCTGCGCGAGTACGCCGTCAAGCTTTGGGACTACTGGGAGCGCGAGATGGACCCGAGCATCAGCCGCAGGCGCACGCTTGGCGAGGCGGTGCGTGACAAGCGCGTGCTGATCACCGGCGCCTCTTCCGGCATCGGCAGAGCGACGGCCGTGAAGGTTGCGGCCGCCGGTGGGATTCCGCTATTGGTGGCTCGCAACGTGGAGAAGCTCGAGGAGGTGCGCGCGGAAATCGTCGCCACCGGCGGGCTTGCTTACGTGTATGCGGCCGACATCTCCGACATGGACGAGGTCGACCGCCTGATCGAACGCGTCAAAGACGACCATCGCAACGTGGACATGCTCGTCAACAACGCCGGGCGCTCGATCAGGCGCTCGATCTCCTTGAGCTACGAGCGCTTTCACGACTTCGAACGCACGATGCAGCTCAACTACTTCGGAGCCGTGAAGCTGATCATCGGGCTGCTTCCGCAGATGCGCGCGCGCGGTTTCGGGCACATCGTGAACATCTCCTCGATCGGCGTGCAGACCAATCCGCCGCGCTTCTCTGCCTACGTGGCGTCGAAGGCCGCGCTCGACGCGTTCACACGCGTTGTCGCCTCCGAGGTGATCGGCGACGGCGTGACGTTCACCACGATCCACATGCCACTCGTGCGTACGCCGATGATCGCTCCCACGAAACTGTATGACGCGTTTCCCACGATCACTCCCGAGCAGGCCGCGGACATGATCTGCGAGGCGCTGCGCACTCGGCCCAAGCACATGGGGACATCACTCGGTACGTTCGGCGAGGTCCTCTATGCACTGTCGCCCAGCACCGTGGACCGCATTCTGCACCTCGCCTACCGCGTGTTCCCCGACTCGGCCGCCTCGCGCGGCGAGAAGGGCACCGACGAGCGCGCGTCGCTCGAGCAGCTTGCGATGGCGAACCTGATGCGAGGCGTTCATTGGTAGGAAGACAGCGCCACATGTGGCGCTGTCCCGGTCGGTGCATGCACCGACCGGCCGAGTCGTGCATGCACGACTCGGAACGAAGTCGCACATGTGCGACTTCGCCACTCGGCGCATGCGCCGAGTGGAACAGAAATAAGATTGATCGGTGAGTCACAGCGACCCCGCGATCGAAGTACACGACCTGCACAAGCGCTACGGCGAGTTTGAGGCTGTGCGGGGCATCGACATCGAAGTACGGCGCGGCGAGGTCTTCGGTCTGCTCGGGCCCAACGGCGCCGGCAAGACGACGACCGTGGAGATCTTGGAGGGCTACCGCGAGCGCAGCGCCGGTGAGGTTTCAGTGCTCGGCCACGATCCTGCTACGCGCGAGCTCGCATTGCGCAAGCGCATTGGGATCGTGCTGCAGAGCAGTGGCATCTACAGCCAGCTGACACCGCGCGAGGCACTGCGCCACTGGGCCAGCTTCTATCCGCATCCGCGCGATGTAGAGGAGGTGCTGGGCCTGATGGGCCTACAGGAGAAGGCCGACGTGCACACGCGCAAGCTCTCCGGCGGCCAGCTGCGCAGGCTCGACTTCGCCCTGGCGCTCGTCGGCGACCCCGAGCTGATCTTCCTCGACGAGCCGACCACCGGCTTCGATCCTCAGGCCCGGCGTGCGGCCTGGGAGACAATCCGTTCGCTGCGCTCGCTCGGCAAGACGATCCTGTTGACGACCCACTACCTGGACGAGGCGCAGGCGCTTGCCGATCGCGTGGCGATCGTCAAGGACGGGCGTGTGCTCGCGATCGGCCCGCCGCGAGAATTGGGAGCCCACCCGCCCGGCGCCGCGCACTACACCGTCACCTACCGCAACGCCTCCGGCGAGCTCGTGGAGCTGCAGACCGACGATCCAACGCGCACCCTGCACGAGCTCACCTCCGATGCCCTGGCGCGAGGCGAGCGCCTGGATGAGCTGAACGTGGGACGTCCGAGCCTGGAGGACGTGTACCTGGAGTTGACCGCCGATGCGTGACCCCGCTCTGAGTCAGAGTCAGTGTCAGATGTATTCGAAAACGCGATGCCCCGCGCGCGCACGCGGGGCATCGCCAAATGCGACACCAATCCCCCATGCCTGACGCCGTCACCCTCAGCTGGCGCCAGTACCGGCTGGAGCGGCACATGTTCTGGCGCAACCCGAGCGCCGCCTTCTTCAACTTCGCCCTGCCGCTGCTGTTTCTCGCCGCCGGGGGGATCATCCTGCACGGCAAACAGCACGACCTCAACCTGCTGGTTCCCGCGATCGCCGGCATGAGCGTGATGTCGACCACGTTTACGGCGCTTGCCTACAACATCGTGTTTCTGCGCGAGCGGGGTGTGCTCAAGCGCATCCGCGGCACACCGCTGCCGACGATCTCCTACTTCGGCGGGGTGGCGGCCAACGCGGTCACCAACACAGCGCTTCAGATCGCGATCATCACCATTGTTGGCAAGCTGTTCTTCGGGATCGGCTGGCCGCTTTTGTGGTTCGAGCTGGTCGTGTTCGTGGTGGCCGGCGTCGTCTGCTTCGCCGCCCTCGGCGTGGCCTTCGCCCACGTGATCCCGAACTTCGAGTCCACAGCGGCCTATGTCAACGCGATCTTCCTGCCGGTGGTGTTTGTCTCGTTCTACGTGTTCGACAGCAAAAGCGCACCGGCGTTCGTGCGCAACATCGCCGAAGCGCTGCCTTTGAAGCCGCTGATCGACGGTCTCTCGGGCGCGATGGTGACCGGTAAGGGCCTCGGCGACAACCTCTCCGCGCTCGCTGTGATCGCCCTCTGGGGCGTGTTCGGTGTTTACTTCGCGGTGCGCGGCTTCTCCTGGGAGCAGTCGCGCAACTGAAAAGCGACCCGCTGCGTCCCCTGTCGAGCGCAACGCACTGGTCCAAAGCCCGACCAGCACAACCCACCACTATTCTCTGGTGCGGACTCCAATCGACCGCCGGAGGGAATGCAATGAAGCAGCTCGCCGAGGATCTCCACATGCTGAAGGGGTTTCCCCCGAACGCGATCAACGTGTACGTGGCGGGCGACGTGTTGATCGACTCCGCCACGCGCCAGGCCGAGAAGCGCATCTTCAAGCAGATCGCCGGCCGTAAGCTGACGGCGCACGCGCTCACGCATGTGCACCCCGACCATCAGGGCTGTAGCCACGTCGTCTGCGAGCGGCTTGGCATCCCGCTATGGGTGGGTCAGGACGACGTGCCGGCGATGGAGACCGCCGGCAGCGTTGTCAGCGCGAAGGCGCCCGCTTGGCTCAAGCGCGT
>DATHMQ010000038.1:0-23463 GCA_035486935.1 Solirubrobacteraceae bacterium | reverse complement strand
TCTGCGATCCCTCGCCCGCTACCTGAGAGCCCTGCGCGGTTCCGGCGAGGCGGTACAAGCGACAGCTAAAGGAAACCGATCGATGCAACTCGGCTACGAGAAGAAGCTTTACATCCTCGCCTTCGACCACCGCGGCTCGTTCCAGAAGAAGTTCTTCGGCATCGAGGGCGATCCCGACCCTGAACAGACCGCGATGATCGCCGACGCCAAGCACCTGATCTTCGAGGGTCTGCAGCGAGCCGTAGCCGCGGGAGCTGACGCGTCGGTGACCGGCGTGCTCGTGGACGAGCAGTTCGGGGGCTCGGTCCCCGAGGAAGCACGTGCTCAGGGGCTGAAGCTTGCGATGCCGGCCGAGCGCTCGGGCCAGAACATGTTCGACTTCCAGTACGGAGATGAGTTTGGTGAGCACATCGAGCGTTTCGACCCCGATTTCACGAAGGTGCTCGTCCGCTACAACCCCGAGGGGAACGTCGAGGAAAACGCAGAGCAACTGGACAAGCTGGGGCGCCTCTCGGACTGGCTGCATTCAAAGCAGCGCAAGTTCCTCTTCGAGCTACTCGTGCCGGCTGAGGAGGCCCAGTTGCAGGCCGTGGGTGGCGACAGCGATCGCTATGACGCCGAGCTGCGCCCCGAGCTGATGCGAGGCGCCATCGCCGCGATCCAGGATGCCGGCATCGAGGTCGACATCTGGAAGATCGAGGGCGTCGACGAGCGCTCGGACTGCGAGATGCTCGTCAGGCAGGCTCGCAGTGGCGGGCGCGACGGCGTTGTGTGCGTCGTGCTCGGGCGTGGTGCCGACGACGCCAAGGTGGACCACTGGCTCGAGCAGGCCGCCCCCGTGGATGGCTTCATCGGGTTTGCGATCGGCCGCTCGATCTGGTGGAAGCCACTGAAGCAATATGTCGACGGCAAGATCGAACGCTCCGAGGGCGCCCGCCAGATCGCCGAGAACTACCTGCGCTTCGTGAAGGTCTACGAGCGCGCTGAGGGCAAGGCCCCCGTTGCGTAAGACGTGTCTCAAAACTCTCAGAGGGCATAGTCAGCCTTACTGGGGCCCCTCGCGATGAGGATGAGGCAATCGCTTACCGAGATCGAGCGGGCCTTCGCCCGCGAGATCTCAATGGAGCGCCACCGGCGCGCGTCGCTGCGGCGCACCGCCGAGCAGCGTGCGATCAAGCGTGAGGTGGACCGGCGTCACAAGCGCGGCTCGGTCCGCTTCGTGCTGCTGGTACTGACGCTGATGCTGACAGCCGCCGTGGTGACCGTTGTCATGTTCCGCACGCTGTACTTGCTGCTCGGCTAGCGGCTCTCCGCGGTCCAGCGCTTTCGCGCCAACTGCTCACCTTGAAGGCCTACACGCCCGTCCAGCCCGCCGTTTGCAGGCCGAGCCCGCCTATCCAGTGCCGGTTGCCGGCTGAGAAGCTCTTAAGAAGACTCGCCCAGCTTGTCCAGTGCGTCGTCCACCTCTGTGCGAACGGCGTCGCTCGAGGGACTGGCCGGCTCGCCCCCTTCGCGCTGGATCTCGACGTAGATCTCGGTTCGAAATACTGGGATGTCATGCGGCGCGTGGATGCCGATCCGCACCTTCTCGCCGACCACCGAAAGCACCGAGACCTCGATGTCATCGCCGATCATGATGCTCTGGTTGGGCTTGCGCGTCAGAACCAGCATCGGTTGCACCCTTCTAGTTGGCCATGGACGTAGGGCGCGATCGCCCCCGGCCCCGCCCTATCGGCAAGCATAGTCATCCGTTCCACTGAACGCGAGCAAGAGGCTTAAATGTGCGATCCCGAGCGTTAGAAGATCAAGCGAGTCTCCAGCGACTGCTCGCCAGCGAGGGTATTTGAGAGGTTCGACGTCGAGACGTTCGACGCGAGCCAGCCGAGCATGCGCTAGTCTCCCGGGCCGTCCATGGCTCGTAGATCACTGCGCCCGCACCTAAACCAAATCCGAAGCTGGGTACGACAAGGTCGTACCGATGCTTGGGTGGCCCATCAGCTCGAGGTCACCGTTCAAGAGATCGAGCAATTCAAGCGTCAGAACGACCTGCTCGGCGATGACAGCCCAGCCGATGGCGCCCAAACGGCTGTCGCGTACCCCGAGGAGATCGACCTGCGCGCCGAGGACGACGAGTTGATCGCAGCCGAACTGGAGGCCGCGATGGAGGCTGAGCGCGAGAAGGCCGAGGCGGAAGCGGCGGCTAAAGCCGACGATGATGGCGATGGCGAGGACAGCGCTCCCGCGAGTCCCCGACGCAGGCGCAGCCGCCGTGGACGCAGATCCTCGCGCGACTCGGGACCGCTCGAGGGCACATTCGACCACGGCGAAGAGGGCTACGGGCTATGGCTCGATCCCGCGATCCAGGACAACCCGATTTACGCCGAGCACTGGGCCGGGCATCGTCCGATCGAGGTCACGGTCGAAGAGGACCGCATAGTGATCCGCCGCACCGGCTCCGACGTCTAGGACGTCCGCTGAGCGGCGCGATACTGCGTCCTCGCTCGCTTGTGTGCAAAGCACACGGCGCTCGCTGCGTCCTTGTCTCGCTTGCTCATCGGACGTCCTAGACGCCCTGGGGTTCGACGACGTCTTGCACTAGCTCTCTGTGGGGATCAGGCGGCCGCCAGCGTAGTCGACCGCCTCGCGCAGGTAGCGCGCGAAGGCTGCGTCCACGACGGTCCGCGAATCCCACGCCCAAGGGTCCTCCGGGGCGATTTCCATCGCAAGCTGTAGACACCATGAGGTGCCCTTGCCGTAGAGCTCAGCCAGTTCCTCGGCAGAGAAGCGCCCGCCAAGGCGTTTGCGTAGCTCGGCCACGAGCGTGTCTGCGATGCGCTGCAGCAGGTACGACTGCTCAGTGCCTGCTCGGGAGAGGCGCCGCTCGCCCTCTCTCCACTGGTTGATGGCGTTCTCGAAGCCGGACACGAGGGGCGAGGCTAGCAGCGACACTCCGGATCCCGACATGACCGTCCCGACGCTGAGCTAGGCCGGCATGGACGCCTTCCACGCTGTGCGAGGCGAGACTGCCGAACTCGCATCCCGAAAGCCACCCCCTTGCACGGACACGGACCAGATAGTTAGGCACCAAAATATCTGCGTGGTGCTCAAAAACGCTGGGAGTTTTAGGACAGCGCCATTTCAATTGCCCGGCAGGCCGCTCACGATGTATGCCTGCTCCCCTGGATGGATCATGCCCAGCCGCCGCGCCTCTGCCTGCACGGTGCCAGGACTCGAGAGCAGAGCATGTTGCTGCTGGAGAGCTTTGTGCTGGCGCTCGAGCATGCTGGCCTGGGTAACGTCGCGCTTTGACTCGCCCCAGGCAGAGAACAACCGTACGCCGGCGCTCAGGTAGAGATAGACGATCGCCATCATCACGCCCAGCATCGCAATACGTCCCACCCGATCCCAGCGCACGCGCGGCACCGGTCTGGCCGAGGACGCACGGCGAGCGCGCGGTACTCTGGAAGCGGAAGCGGAGGCAGTGGGCACAGGGTCGCATTCGCGCCCGCCGGCCAACCTCCTGCCTTTTAGCTGCGAAACACCGAGCGTCCCGGAAACTCGGCGTCGCCCCCGAGCTGCTCCTCGATGCGCAACAGCTGGTTGTACTTGGCCACCCTGTCCGAGCGCGACGGCGCGCCCGTCTTGATCTGGCCACAGCCCGTGGCCACCGCCAGGTCGGCGATCGTAACGTCCTCGGTCTCACCGGAGCGGTGACTCATGACCGCCGTATAGCCCGCCTCGCGTGCCATCGCGATCGCCGCGAAGGTCTCGGTGAGCGTGCCGATCTGGTTGACCTTTATGAGGATCGAGTTCGCCACCCCAAGCTGGATGCCGCGTTCCAGCCGCTCGGTGTTGGTGACGAACAGGTCGTCGCCCACGAGCTGGACGCTCGCACCGAGGCGGTCGGTCAGCGCCTTCCAGCCGTCCCAGTCCTGCTCGTCCATGCCGTCCTCGAGCGAGACGATCGGGTAGCGCGCCGCCAACTCGGCCCAATAGTCGGCCAGTTCGATCGCACTGAGCCTGCGGCCCTCGTGCTCCAACACGTAGGCACCCTCCTCGAACAGCTCGCTGGTGGCAGGGTCCAGCGCAATCGCGACATCGGCGCCCGGCTCGTATCCCGCGGCCTTGATACCGGCCACCAGCATCTGAAGCGCCTCCTCGTTGGAGCCGAGGTCGGGAGCGAAGCCGCCCTCGTCCCCGCCGGCGGTGGACATGCCGCGCTCGTGCAACGTGCGCTTGAGAGCGTGGAAGACCTCCGAGCCGATGCGCAGGCATTCCGAGAAGCTCGAAGCACCGCAAGGGACGACCATGAACTCCTGGAAATCGACCTTGTTGTCGGCGTGGGCCCCACCGTTGAGCACGTTCATCATCGGCACGGGCAGCACACGAGCTGTCTCGCCGCCGAGATAGCGCCATAGCGGCAGCCCCTCCTCGGCAGCCTGGGCATGAGCGGCGGCGAGTGAGACGCCCAGGATCGCGTTGGCGCCGAGACGAGACTTGTTGGGGGTCCCGTCGAGCGCGATCAGCGCCTCGTCGAGACCCTTCTGGTCGGCAGCGTCCATCCCGACCACCGCGTCGGCGATCTCGCCGTCCACGCTTGCCACGGCGCGCGTGACGCCCTTGCCCTGCCAGCGCTCGCCGCCATCGCGTAGCTCGGTGGCCTCAAACTCGCCGGTGGAGGCGCCTGAGGGCACAGCGGCGCGACCGTGAACCCCCGAGCGCAACACGACTTCGGCCTCCACAGTCGGGTTGCCCCGGCTGTCGAGAATCTGACGGGCATGGACTCTCTCGATCTGGCTCATTGCTCTCCTTGGGGTCCCAACTCTTGTGGTCCGATCTCCTGGGGTCCAACACTCTCGCGAAATCTCTGTGCCGCCGCACGCAGAGCCAGCTCGGGATCGACGTGCGCCAAACGCGCCTCGTCGACAAGCGCAAACAAGCGCTCGCCGATCGCGTTGAAGGATTGCCGATCCGCCCCAGCGGTGTCCGGCGCCCGGCTACCGCCTGCAGATGCCCTCAGCGCTCGATCCTCGGCGGCCGGACCCCCGACTGCGTGAGCGCCGCCAGCGGTTCCAGCCGTCGCCCGGTTCTCACCTGACGGCCGCGCGGAGGGGTACAGCCCCGCCGTGGCCGCCCTGCGCTGCAGCTTGCGTGCATACAGCAACGCCGGGAGGTTTTCCGGCACCTCTCCGAACACGCCCCGCTCGCGACCGGGTTCGTCTGCCTTGATCGCATCCCAGTTGCGCAGTACCTCGCCCGCGTCCGCCACCTGCGTGTCGCTGAAAACGTGGGGGTGGCGACGAATCAGCTTTTGGCGGCAGTGCTCGGCGACCTGCCCGAGATCGCCCGCGCCGCGCTCCTCCAGCAGCAGCGAGAGGAATATCACCTGGAAGAGCACGTCCCCCAGCTCGTCGAGCAGTTTGGCGTCATCGCCACGATGCACGGCGTCGGCTAGCTCATAGGCCTCCTCGACCGTGTGTGGCACGATCGAGCGCTCGTCCTGCTCGCGATCCCAGGGGCACTCGCGGCGCAACAGGTGCGTCAGCTCATCGAGCGCGAATAGCGACTGTGAAGGATCTGGCGCTACGGCGTGGCCGTGGTACCGGTGGACGTCTTCGGCGCTTTGTAGGACTTACAATCCTGCACCGAGTATTCGTTGCGACATTCGGTGCGCGCCGTCCACTTCTTGCGGAAATTCTTGACGAATTCGCTGACCGCCTTCTGCTGCTTTTCGGCGGTGATCGCCTGCGAGATCGAGGACTTCACCTGCGCGAGCGATTGCTGGCTCCCGGGGATCGTCTTCGTGACTTCGTAGATGTAGTAGCCAAAGGGTGTCTTGACGGGACCACCCAGCACTTTCACCTTTGCGCTGAAGACGGCTTCGTCAAGTGCCTTCTCCTCCTGGCCCTTGACCACGCCGGGGAGCGATCCGCCTGCTGCCTTGCTGACCGGATCGATTGAGTCGGCCTTGGCGACGCTTGAGAAGCTCTTGCCCGATTCGATTTCTTTCTTGGCCTTTTCGGCCTGCGCCTGCGTCTTGGTGAGTATGATCAAGATGTTGCGCTTTTCGGGCTGTCCGTACTGCGATTTGTGCTGTTCGTAGTAGGACTTGATGTCCTTTTCAGTGGGCTTGGCTCCGGCTTCCTTGCTGATCTTTTGCTGCAGCTTGGTCGAGAGCAGATCGAGCTTCACCCGCAGCAGCACATCAGAGACCGTGTAGCCGGTACTAGTCAGGAACTTCTGGAAAGCCGCTTCGGTCGGGAACTGCTGACTCTTGATCTGATTGAACTGCTTCTTTACTTCCGCGTCGGAGACCTTGACGCCTCGTTCGGCGGCTTCGGAGAGCACCCAGTTGGCGGAGATCAGATAACCCAGCACCGACTGCTTTAGCGAGGTGTACTGCTGTTCGCACTGCGTCTTCAACTGCGCGGCCGTCGGCTTCGACTGGCCCTTGGCAGGCTTGGGCGCGGTGGCTTCGAGATGCGCGATGCAATTTGTGTAGCTGGGCGGGTCGGGCACCGGGACTTTGGGAGTCGCCGCGCCGGTCGTCGTCGAGGCCGAGCTTGCGTTGGCGGCGACGGTCATCCAGTGGTTGAAAGTGGAAACCGTGATCGGCGTGCCGTTGACGTTGGCGACGGCATTGCCGGGCACGCCGCTGCTTCCGCATGCGGTTAGCACCACCCCTGTAACCAAAACGGCGCCGAGCGCCGCGATTTGACCCGTTAGCTTTGACACGACGCGGGCACTCTAGCGGAAACTTCCCATGCTGTGCTTAACGACTTCCTTAAAGCTGGCTAAGCACCCTTCTGAGATTCGATGCGCCCCCTCGCTGGAGCGCATGCCTGGCGGGGAAATGGCGTCCCTAACCTTATTTGACGCGCACCACCGAGCGCCTGCTCTAGGTGCGGGCCGAGGCCTTCTACGCGGCCTCGCGTACGATCGCGAGCAGCACGTCGGCGGCGCGCACCACTGTGGGGAAGCGTTGCTCGCCCTCCTTGGGAACACGCACCGAGACCTGCGAGCGTCCTGACTCGTACAGCGCCTCGGGCAGCTCCTCGCGTAGGCGCTTGGCGCGCACCGAGTCGAGCTCTATCGGCGTCACCGCGAGCCTGTCGCCACGAAAGCTGACGGCTTGCGCGCCGGCCTGGCCGAACTTGATGCGAGCGCGCTGCAGGGCGAGCAGATTGGCGAGCGGCTCTGGCACAGGGCCGAAGCGATCCTCGAGCTCCTCGCGCAGGCGTTCGACATCGGCAACCTCGAGCGCCGAGGCGACGCGCCTGTGGACCTCGATCTTGGCCTGCTCGTATGGGACATAGTCGGCCGGCACATAAGCGTTGACGTTGACGTCCAGGCGCACGGGCTCGGGAAGCTCCTGTCCCTGCTCGCCTTCGGCCGGGCCGGCTTGGCGCACCGCTTCGTCGAGCATTTGCATGTACAGCTCGAAGCCGAGCGCGGCGACGTGACCGGACTGCTCGTCGCCGAGCAGGTTGCCGGCGCCACGGATCTCGAGGTCGCGCATCGCGACCTTGAAGCCGGCGCCAAGCTCGGTGTAGTCCGACAGCGCCGACAGCCGCTGGGCGGCCTCGGGAGTGAGTGCGGCGGCGGAGTCGTAGAGCAGGTAGGCGTAAGCGCGCTCACGACTGCGCCCTACGCGTCCACGGATTTGGTAGAGCTGCGACAGACCGAAGGCATCGGCGTGCTCCACGATCAGCGTGTTGGCTTGAGGGATGTCGATACCCGACTCGATGATCGAAGTGCAAACGAGCACGTCAGCGCCGCCCTGCAGGTAGTCCATCATCACCACCTCGAGCTCCCCCTCGCCCATCTGGCCGTGGGCGACGGCGAAGCGCACACCGGGGCACAGCGCACGCAGGCGCTCTGCCGTCTCGTCGATCGACTCGACGCGGTTGTGCATGAAGAAGGCCTGCCCTTTGCGCTCGTGCTCGCGTAGGATCGCGCGCTTGACGAGCTCCTCCTCGTACTCGCCCACGTATGTCTTGACCGGCCGGCGTCCCTCCGGCGGCGTCTCGATCACCGATATCTCTCGCAAGCCCGCGAGCGACATCTGCAGCGTGCGCGGGATGGGGGTGGCGGACATCGAGATCACGTCCACCTTCAGCTTGAGCTGGCGCAACAACTCCTTCTGCTTGACGCCGAAGCGCTGCTCCTCGTCGACGATCAACAGGCCCAGTTCCTTGGCGCGCACGTCGCGCGAGAGCACGCGGTGCGTGCCGATCAGGATGTCCACGGCGCCACTGGAGAACCCGGCGAGCGCGGCCTTCTGCTCCGCGGCGGAGCGAAAACGCGAGACGTGCTCGACCGTGAACGGGTAGTCGGCGAGGCGCTCGGAGAAGGTGCCGTAGTGCTGTTGGGTGAGAATCGTGGTGGGCACCAGCATCAGCACCTGCTTGCCGTCGCCGGCGGCCTTGAAAGCGGCGCGCAGCGCGACCTCGGTCTTGCCGTAGCCGACGTCCCCGCATATGAGCCGGTCCATCGGACGCGGTGCTTCCATATCGGCCTTGACGAGTTCGATCGCTTCGAGCTGATCGGCCGTCTCGGCGTAGGGGAAGCGCTCCTCGAACTCGCGCTGCCAATCGGTGTCGGGCTCGAATGCGTGGCCGGCGCGACGGCGGCGCTCGGCATACAGGCTGAGCAGCTCGCCCGCCAGCTCCTGCGCCGCACGACGCGCACGCGCCTTCATCGCCTCCCAGCGCGTGCCGCCGAGCTTAGATAGTGGCGGCCCGCCTTCGCCGCCGGCCCCTACATAGCGCGAGATCTTGGCGAGTTGATCGGTGGGGACGAATACCTTGTCATCGCCCTGATATTCGAGGTAGAGATAGTCGCGCGTGACGTCGGCGACCGTGCGCGTCTCAAAGCCCGCAAAACGGGCGATGCCGTGGTCCTCGTGCACCACGATGTCGCCTGTACGCAGCTCGGTGAAGGAGCGCAGGGCGCCACGCCGCGCAGGACCACCACCGACACCGTCGGCGCCAGACCCGCCGGGCCGCTCCGCGCGACGGCGGCGGAGCAGCCGGTGCTCTGGGAAGACGGCAAGCTTCAGCGATGGCGCAATGAAACCCTCACGCAGGGACGCGGCGGCAAAGCGTAGCGAAGGCTCCAGCGGGGAACGCGTGACATCGACCTCGGCGTCGAGCCAGTCGGCCTTCATGCGACCCAGGTTGTAAGCGGCCCGCTCGCCTTCGCCACGCCTTGGGAAAGCGACAACGGTGCGATAGCCCGAACGCACCAGCTTCTCGAGCTCCGGCTCGGCTTCGGCCAGTGAGCGCGCAGCGGTGTCCGCTGCCGATGCCCGCAGTTCGATCTCCTGACCGCTCGACATCGAGGACAGCCAGATCTTCGTGCGCGCGACCAAGCCGGACTGAACTTCCTCGGGGCTCACGTACAGGTGGTGGGCATCCTCGTCGGCGAAGGCTGCGCACACGTCGTTCCAATGGTCGGTAAGAGCGGGGGCCAACTCCTCCTCGGCGGCCACGATGACCTGCGTGCCCAACGCCGTGCCACCCGCGCCGCCGTCGCCCAAGCCGCCGTCACCCGAGCCGCCACCAGAATCCGAACTGCCACCGATAGGCGTGCCGGAACCCGCCCCGTCGATCAGCTCGAGCAGCGCACCGAAGCGCTCGACAGGCAACAGCTCGGCGATATCCGGCCGGCCCTCCGCCCCATCTCCCTCGCTCGAGCTGAATGCGCCTGTGGCGGCGGCGATCTCGGCCAGCTCTCGATGCTCGGGCGCAAGCTCGGCCGCCGGGGCGATCTCCACCTCTGCGACATCACCGAGCGAGCGTTGCGTGAATGTCGAGAACCAGCGCAGCGATTCGATCTCGATGTCGAACATGTCTACGCGCACGGCGTGCTCCTCGGTGGCGGGAAAGACGTCGAGCAGCCCGCCGCGCATGGCGAACTGGCCGCGCTCCTGCACCTGGTCGACACGCTCGTAGCCGGCGCCCACCAGCTCGGCGGCGCATTCGTCGAGATCGAGCAGCTCCCCCACCCGCAGTGTGAACGAGCGCGGGCGCAGCTCCGGGTCGGGGACCTTCTCCGAGAGCGCGACAGCAGAGACGACAACCACAGGCGCATCCGCGTCGCTCGTGGGCGACAGCAGGGCGTCGAGCGCTGCCACTCGCAGGCCGACAAGGTGCGGGGGCGGGGTCAGGTGCGACTCGTAGGCCACGCCACGAGACGGATAGAGGCGCACACGTCGCGGCGCGAGCCAGGCACGCAGGTCTCCTGCCAGGTCACGGGCGGCACGATCGTCGCCAACCACCACGAGCGTCGGGCGCGCGGCGTCGCGGTCGGCAAGCGCGGCGATCGCGTATGGACGCACTGAAGAGGACACGAAAGCGTGCCCTCCCTCGCTTGCGAGTCGAGCAGCGCCGGCGTCCTGGTCGATGGCGCCGAGCAGCGCGCGCAAAGCCACGGTCTCAGCGCTCCCCTGGTCGCACCGCGCGCCGCCGAGCGCCGGCTGTGTGCAAATGGGCGTTCATCGGCTACTGCTCTTCACTTAGCACGACACGCTCGACCGCCTGGCAGGCCTGGTCGATCAAGCCGCCGACTTCCTCAGGTGACTCGCGAAAGCGTCCGAGCACATATGCGGAGACGACCTCTGGATCGGTCGATTTAGGCCGACCAACCCCGACCCGCACACGCATGAAGTCAGCGCTGCCGAGCTCCCGCTTGAGTGACTTCAGACCGTTGTGACCGGCAAGCCCGCCGCCAAGTCGTGTGCGTACCTCGCCGAACGGCAGGTCGATCTCGTCATGGACGACCAGAACACGCTCGAGCGCCACCTTCAACGAGCCGCGTGCTGGGCCGACCGAACGTCCCACTTCGTTCATATAGGTCTGCGGCCAGAGCAACGCAACGCGATGCCCCCGCCGCGCGCGCGGGGCATCCGGTTTTGCGGATACGCCCCCTCGCGCTCCAGCCAACTCGCCATCGCCCGGGGCTCCAACGCCTCCAGTCGGCATACGCCCCTCGGCGACGCGGCCGCGAAAGCGATCCTTCTGACGCGGAAAGCCCCAGCGCGAAGCAAGCTCGTCGGCCACCATGAAACCGACGTTGTGGCGAGTGTCGGCGTGCTCGCGACCCGGATTGCCCAACCCGACGATCAGCCAGTCAACTGGCGCACCGCCACCAAAGGGGCGCAGAAGCTACTCCTCGGCGGAGGCGCCGCCGTCACCAGAGGCCGCCTCATCACCGCCGGCCTCGCCGACGAGCTCGGTCTCCGATTCGATCTCGGACTCCTCCTCGGTCTGTAGGCGAGGCGCCGAGACCGAGGCCACAGTAGTGGCCAGGTCGTCGAGCAATGTGACGCCCTCGGGGAGGGAGATCGCCTCCAAGGCAAGTGTGTCGCCGATGTTCAGCTCGCCGAGCTCGTGCACGATCGACTCGGGGATCGCGGTCGGAAGCGCTTCGATGTTCAGCTCGCGCAGGAGCTGCTCGAGGATGCCGCCTTCCTTGACGCCGGGCGTCTCGTCCACTCCGGTGAGCTCCAGCGGCACGACGGCGTGGATCGGCTTGTCCAGGCGTACTCGTAGCAAGTCGACATGGGTGGTTTCGCCGCGCACTGGGTCGCGCTGGGCCTCCTTGAGTACGACCGGCGTAGCTGTGGCACCGTCGATGCTGAGGTCGACCACCGCGCCGGAGCCGGCGAGAGCGACTCGCAATTCGCGGGCATCGACGCTGAAGCTGACGGAGTCGACGTCGCCGCCGTAGAGCACACCCGGGATACGTCCGGTACGACGCAGGCGCCGTGCCGAGCGCGAGCCGTCCGGCTCGCGACTTGCGACTTCGAGCTTTGTGGTTGCAGTAGCCATGTGGAGGTCGAGGACTTTAGCAATCCCGCGATTCAGCAGTTCCCTTCGTTTGGAATTGGTTTGCTGAGAACCAGTAGCGAGACCGAAATACCCGTGACAAAACTACCGGTACGCCTAACGGTGGCGCACTGGACGACTGGCAGGCGCCCAAGCACGACCCAGGCCACGCGCGTGTGGCCGGTTGCGCCGGTGAGCGAGTAGGCGGTGGCGGAAGTGAGCGAGACGATCTTGATTGAGCCACGGCGTCGCAGATTCGTTGAGTTCCACTTGACGTCCGACACGCACCGGGGAATGGCGCGACAGCCTGACAGCTGCGAGAAGAGCGCCCGTTCGTTGCCCGAAGTCTCGGCTTCCAGCGCCGCGAGTACGTCGTCGCGTTCGACGTTCTCGGTCGAAAGAAAGCGGGCAAGCATCGCGCTGAGGACGAAGAACACCGTGAGTACCAGGAGGATTGGCACGATATGCCGGCGGCGTAGCCGACCGAAGAGGTCGCGCAACGGCGTCGGCCTGTCCGACCGCGTCTGTGACGGCGCCGGAGCCGGCGACTCGGGCGGGCCGGCAGCCGTCATTGCGGGCCGGGCGGTGCGCGACGGCCACGCCGCAACGAGGCGAACGCGGTCGATTGCGGCGAGGCCACGAGCGTTCCGCGTGGCTCAGAACAACTGGTTCTCGCCGCCGAACACTTCGCTGACTGAATCGTCGGTGAAGATGCGGCGGATCGAGTCGGTCAGCAACTCGGCGCACGGCAAGACGCGGATGTTGCTTGGAATCCCCTGGCGCGCTGGGATCGTGTCGGTCACGACGATCTCCTTGAAGTCCGAGGAAGCCAGGTTCTCGAACGCGTCGCCGGAGAAGACCGCGTGGGTTGCGGCCGCATAGACACTCTTGGCGCCGGCGTCGAGCACTGTGCGAGCAGCCGCCTTGAGCGTCCCAGCGGTGTCGATCATGTCGTCGACGATCACAGCCGTCTTGCCCTTGACGTCACCGATCACGTAGCCGATCTCGGCCACCTGCTGGGCGGGTCGCTCCTTGTCCAGGATCGCCAGCTCCGCGCCGATCTTGGAGGCAAAACGCTTGTTGAGCTTGACCCGGCCGGCGTCGGGGGCCACAACGACAAGGTCGGAGAGGCCAAGGTCGGAGAAGTACTGGGTGAGCATGAACAGCGCGGTCATGTGATCGACGGGCTTCTGGAAGAAGCCCTGGATCTGCCCGGCGTGGAGGTCCATGGTGAGCACGCGATCGGAGCCGGCCGCCTCGATCATGCGTGCCACCAGGCGCGCGGAGATCGGCTCGCGGGGGGCTGACTTCTTGTCCTGGCGGGAGTAGCCGAACCACGGCGTGACTGCGATCACCCGGTGCGCGGAGGCGCCCACGGCGGCATCGATCATGAAAAGCAGCTCCATCAACGAGTCGTTCGCGGTCACCCCGGTGGTGGGGTTGCCGCAGGTGGGCTGCACGATGAACACGTCGGCGCCGCGGATCGACTCCTCGTAGCGACAGTAAACCTCTCCGTTGGAGAACGTTTTCAGCGTCACGGGACCTACATCGACGCCGAGCTTGGCGGAGATGTCCACGGCAAGCTGCGGGTTGGCTCGCCCGGAGAAGAGCATCAACCGCTTGTCGTAGTCGATCGGCAAGCTCGTCGGGGCAACCTGCGTGCGCGTATCGATCACGCTCATCTCCTCCGGGAGTGTAGAGACATCAAGCCTCGCCCTCGCGACGGCGTGCATAGCCCTCGCGGTTCTCCTGGCGCGCACGCGCCACCGCCAGCGCGCCTGGAGGGACGTCCTCGGTGACGACCGAGCCGGCGGCCGTGTAGGCGTCGTCGCCGACCGTGACGGGAGCGACGAACGAGGTGTCCACTCCGCCGCGCACGCCGCTGCCGATCGTCGTGCGGTGCTTGGCGCGACCGTCGTAGTTGGCTGTGATCGTGCCGGCCCCTAGGTTCGTGCGCTCGCCGACGTCGGCGTCTCCTATGTAGGAGAGGTGCGGGACCTTCGCCTTCTCGCCGATGTCGGAGTTCTTGATCTCCACGAACGTCCCGGCCTTGGCGCCGTCGCGTAGCACCGCGCCTGGGCGCAAGTAGGCGAACGGACCGACCGTGACGCCGGCGTGCAGCACCGCCTCGGAGAGCCAAGACACGCGCACGCATGCCCCGTCGCCGATCCGCGAGTCGATTGCTGTTGTCGAAGGACCCACGACGGCGCCGGCGCCGACAATCGTGGAGCCCTTCAACGCCGTCCCCGGCTCGATCAGTGTGTCCTGGCCGATCTGCACGTCGACGTCGATGACGGTCACGGCCGGATCGACGATCGTGACTCCCGCGCGCATGTGACGCTCGGCGATCGCTCGCTGGGCGAGGGCGCGCACCTGCGCGAGCGCGACGCGGTCGTTGACGCCGAGCATCAGCCCCTCGTCCTCGATCACGTGAGCCGCAATCGACTCGCCGTCCGAGCGCAGCAGGTCAAGCGTCTGTGGCAGATAGAACTCGCCCTGGGCGTTGTCGGAGGTGAGCCTCGGCAAGGCCTCGAGCAAGGCCGACCCGTCGAACACATATATGCCGGAGTTGACCTCGCGAACCTGCAGCTCGGCCTCGGTGGCGTCGCCAGGCTTCTTGGTCTCCACGACACGCGCCACCGAGCCGCCTGCGTCGCGCACCACGCGGCCGTAGCCGCTGGGATCGTCCAGCAACGCCGTGGCCATCGTGGCTGCGGCGCCGCTGCTCGTGTGCACCTGAACAAGCTCCTCGATCGCCTGTGCGCTGACGAGCGGGACGTCCCCGCTGAGGATCACGACCGGCGCCTGCGGATCGATCAGTTCCGCGGCGGCTCTCGCGGCACCTCCGGTGCCGTCGGATCTCGGTTGCACGACCAGCTCGACCCCATCCGGCAGCACCTTCTGCAGAGCGAGCGCCGGCGAATCGACCACCACCACGCGGCCAGCGCCGGCTGCTTGTGCCGCTCGCACAGGCCACAGCAGCATCGGTATGCCGCACAGCTCGTGCAGCACCTTGGGCGTGCTCGAGCGCATGCGCGTGCCCTGGCCGGCGGCAAGGATCAGAACTGTGGGGGCGGCGACCATGGGCAGACTTTAGATGGCGGGCGCCAAGCGCCGGGCCGCGGGCGCCAAGCACGAGCTGCTGCCGGCTTGCGGCGAAGCCCCACATGTTCGACCATATGAGTTGCGACGCGCGGTGAACTGGGGAGCCTGGACTCGAACCAGGACTTGAAGAGTCAAAGTCTCCCGGGCTGCCATTACCCCACTCCCCACTGCCGACGGTCGTGTCCGCTGATGATGTCACGGGCGCCCCCGACGCGGCCCAACGAAGGCCTCCGCAAGGCCTGGGTGCGCGCGGGAGATGGATGGCATAGCACGACCGCTACATCTCGTCGCGCACTCCTGCAAGAATCATTGCCGTGTCATGGGGTAGGGGCTCCGTGGTGGGGCGACTGAGGCGCGCGGCGATTGCCGTGGTGCTGGCGTCGGCGCCCACGGCCATGTTGTTTGCACCGGCTGCGCTTGCGTGCACGGGCACGAACCTGCAGCCCACACACGTAAACCTGACTCGCGTGACCGCCGCCACGCTGTGCCTGATCGAGCACGAGCGTCTGGCATATCGTCTCGAGCCGCTGCGCTCCAACGACTCGTTGCGTCGTATCGGCACAAAGCAGGCTGGCGAAATGGTGATCGGCGAATATTTCGGCGATGACAGCCTGTCGGGCTGGACTCCGATGCAACGCATCGAGGCCTCGGCCTACGCCGCACGCGCACGCGGTCTCTCGGCAGGGCAGAACATCGGTTGGGGTAGCGGCCCGCTCGCCACGCCGGCCGCGATGGTGCACGCTTGGATGCTCTCGCCGCCACATCGAGAAATCATGCTGAGCGGCGGCTATCGCAACATCGGCGTCGGTATCGCACCCGCGGCGCCGCGAAGATCGACGGAAGGCTTGCCGGGAGCCACCTACGTAGTGGAGTTCGCTTCGCGCGGCTGATCAGGAGCGTCGCGGGACGCGGCCGCCGCGGGCCCCGTCCTCAGATGCCGGACCGCGTGCGGAGGAGATGCCCAGCACGCGCATCGCCTTCAAACCGAGGCTCAGCTTCTCGCGACCGTCGCTGGAACTGACGTCCAGGCCTGTCAGCTCGCGCACGCGCTCCAAGCGGTAGTAGACGGTGTGCCTGTGTGTGAACAGGCGCTGCGCGGTGCCGGCGACGTTGCCGTCGGCCTCCAGGAACGTCTCGAGTGTCTGCAGCAGGTCCGTCTCATACTGCTCGTCGTAGGCCACGAGCGGCTCGACGGTCTCGGCGAAGAAGCGCTGCAGCTCGCTCGGGTTCTCGCTCATCGCGCTCAACAGCAGGCGGTAGGCGCCCGTCTGCTCAAAGGCGAGGACCCCCTCTTGCGAGCCACCCTCCGCGACGTTGGCGGCGAGCAGCGCCTCGCCAGCGGCACGCGAGAGCTCGCTCGGGTCCTCCGCTATGCGGCTTCGCCCCAACGCGAACGTGTAGCCCGACAGCGCGCTTTCCATCTCGCGCAGGACCGCTTCGGCGGCACGGGCCGCGACCGGCTCCTCACTACCTGGTACCAGCAGCAGGATCTCGACACCGGCAGCGCCGTCGCGCTCTGAGAGGGCGGCGATCGAACGACCAACGACCGCGCGGGCGCCACGCTCAGCCACCGCTCGGGCACGCGCGCGCCAGCCTTCCTCGGTCGGCGCCTGAGGGTGAGCGCGGGCGACGATCACACTTGCGCCATCCTTCAGCTCCAGCGACAGCTCGGCTCCGCGTGCGATCAGCTCCTCACGGGGGATTTGGTTGCGAGCGAGCGCGACACGCAGGAAGTCGGCGGCGGCATTCTCGGAGGCCAGATCGGGAGCGCGCACACGCTCGACCTCGGAGGCGATCATCGTCACGAGCAGCCTTCGCACCAGCGGGCTCGGGTCGGTGCGCGCGCGCATGTGCAGAGTTCCCACGACTGCGTCGGCGACGCGCAACGGCAGGCTTGTGACGTCATCGCCACCGGCAAGCAGCGAGCGCTCGTCGGCACTCGAGCGCGCGGCGACCGCGATCGTCGCGCCGGTCGCGTCGGCTACGGCAAGGCTTGCGTCGAGAGCGCGCGAGGCGGCGCGCACCACCTCGGGCAAACCTGCGCCCGACTCGACCGCCTCTGTGACGGCATCCAAGCCACCGAGCTCGGACATGCCTTCAACCCCAGAGGTAGACGGCTAGGAGCGCTGCCAGCACCCCGGCGCCGACGAGCACACCCAGCACATACAACGACAGCACTGTTGCCGCCACGCGCTCCCACACACGCGAGTAAGAGCCCCACGCCGGCACCAAGATCAGCCCCACGTACAGGGCGAACCCGAAGACGCCGGCGCATGCGGCCACGAGATAGGTGATGTCGTTTGTGCTCATGAAAATCGCATTGTTACGTACCCAGAGGCTGTACGCGCGCGAAATCACCGTCCACGGACACGGCGGCGAGCGCGCCCGGCTCGCGCCCGGCCAGGCCGGCGGCGGCACGCTCGGCGCGGGACAGGCCGTTGGCACGTCCGAACACGGCGACGACCGTGGGGCCCGAGCCACTTACGAAGGCCGTCTCCGCGCCGGCTTCACGCGCCTCCTGCAGCGTCTTCTCAATCGCTGGACACAGCCTCATGGCTGAGGCCTGCAGATCGTTGTGCAACAGAGATGTGTCGGCGGGCAGAGCCGAGCCGAGCTCGAACGCTTTCACCAGCATTTCGCGGTGTCCCTCGATCGTGCGCGCATCGCGGGCTGTACCGATCCGATCGGCTTCGGCATATACCTCGGCCGTGGAAAGCCCGGAGCCTTGCGCCAAGACCAGCACACCGAGTGGCGAGACGGGATCGGGGAGTGGTTGCAACTGCTCACCGGCGCCGGTTGCAAGCCAGCGTCCTGGCGTCACTTGAGCCGAGACATCGGCACCCAGCTCGGCGGCAAGCACGAACAACAAATCCAAGTCCCCCAGCCCCGAGGCGGCAATGGCCAGACGCAAGGTCGCCGCCGCATCCGCGGAGCCACCGCCCAGACCTGCGGCGATGGGGATGCGCTTGCCGATCTGAAGCTGCAGTGGGGGCGCATTCCAACCCGTGGCGGCACGGAACAGCTCGAGCGCCCGCGCGGCCAGGTTCTCGCCGGCTACTGCATCACACACAACTTCGTCGTGCTCGGCACCGGTCGGGGCTGCTTGCAATAGGAGCTCGTCGGCAAGCGAGATCGACTGCATCACGCTCGCCAGCTGGTGACGCCCATCGGGGCGGATCGGCCCGACGAACAGGCCCAGGTTGATCTTCGCGGGAGCCAGAGCGCGCAGCGGCAAGGCAAGCGGCGAGACGTTCACAGGCCAAGCACCTTCCCCAGCTCCACGAACTCCGCCGGCGCCAGGCGCTCGGCACGCTCGTCGGCTGGGTGACCGAGCTCGACCAGCGCCGCGCGGATGTCCTCGCGCGTGTGGTGCGTACCTGAGAGCACGAGCGATCTCGCCAGCGCCTTGCGCCGGTGCGCGAAGGCCCCGGCGACGAGCTTACGTACCGCGGGCGTTGGTGCGATGGACGTACGAACGATCTTCACCAACACCGAATCCACATTCGGTACCGGGCGAAATACGGTGCGCGGGATCGCCCTTACCACTTTCACCTCGCCTGCCAGCTGCGCCAGTACCGAGCTGACGCCGTAGACGCCGCCTCCAGGCGACGCCGCCAGGCGTTCGCCCACCTCGCGCTGCACCATCACCAACCACAGAGCCACCTCTTCGAGCTCCTCGATCGTGCGCAGGACAACGCCGGCGGCGATCCCGTAAGGCAGGTTGGCCACCATCTTGGTCGGCGTCGGGCGCATTGCGGAAAGGTCGATGCGCATCGCATCCCCCCACCACAGCGAAACATTGTCGAATTCGGCAACGCTGCCCTCCAGCAAGCCACGCAGACGCTCATCCAGCTCCACCACGTGCACACTCCTCACGCGCGGCGCGAGATACGCCGACAGCACCCCCTCGCCTCCTCCGACCTCCAGGACCACATCGTCTGAGGACAACTCCGCCTCCCGCCCAATCACACCCAGAATGTTTGGGTCACGCAGGAAGTTCTGTCCCAGCTCTCTGCTGCGTCGACTGGCGCCGCCCCTCGTTTGTGCGCTCACCATCCGAAGACGCGCTCGGCGTTGCGCTCAACCGTCGCGTCGAGCTCGGCCACGGACACGCCTCGCAACTCGGCGATGAACTCCGCCGTGTGCACTACGAAAGCTGGTTGGTTGCGTTGTTTGCGTACCACCTGCGGACTGAGATACGGTGCATCGGTCTCCACCAGCAAGCGCTCGTCCGGCACGCGCCGTGCTGCGTCGGCTAGATCCGCAGCGCTTTTATAAGTGACATTGCCGGCAAAGGAGACCATGTACCCGCTCTCGACGCACTCATCGAGGCGGTCCGGCATCGAGAAGCAGTGGATTACGACACTCAACCCCTGGGCCTCGGCGGCAAGTTGGGCAAGTGTGTCCTCGTCGGCGTTTCTCGTGTGGATTGTGAGGGGCGCGCCCTTGGTTCGAGCCAACGCTATTTGGGCGGAGAAAGCGCGCTTTTGGTCCTCCCTCGGCGTGTCGTCTCGGTAATAGTCGAGCCCCGTCTCGCCGATCGCGATGCAGCGTGGGTGGGCGGCCAGCGCCTGCAGCTCTGCCAGGTCCGCGTCGTCGAAGCCGCGGGCTTCGTTGGGATGGCGGCCTATGGCCGCGTACACCTGGGGAAAGGCCTCGGCCGTGGCGAGGGCGGCGCGGCAGGAGACAGCGTTGGTGCCGACGGTGAGCATGTGCGTGACACCAGCCGCGACGGCCCGCTCGACCAGTTCGGCATCGGGCTCCTCGCACAGGTACAGATGCGTGTGACTGTCGATCATGGACTCTTGGGGAACAGCGGCTCGATCTTTTGCACATGACGAATCGCGCCCTGCCCGTAGCCGGCTCCGGCGAACGCAAGGTCGGGGGCTCCCAGTGCGGCGAGCAGCTTCGCGGTGGCGTTGGGCAGGTAGGGATACAGGAGTACCGAGACGATACGCAACCCCTCCGCGAGCGTTCGCAGTACGCGGTCGAGGTCCGCGGAGCGCGCCGGGTCCTTGGCCAGTTGCCAAGGCGCCTGCTCCTCGACGTAGCGGTTGAGCCGACGCACGCGCTGCCAGATTTCGTCAAGTGCGTTTGTAAGCTCGACCCGGTCGAGTAGCTGTGCGACACACTCCGGGAGTGCCGCGAAATCCTCATATAGCAGTCTGTCGGGCGCGCCGCCATCCACGATGCCGTCCCGATAGCTCACGATCATCGCTATCGAGCGGCTCGCGAGGTTGCCGTAATCGTTGGCCAGCTCGCTCTCGTAGCGCTGCTCCAATGCGGTCGTCGAAACCGAGCCGTCTTGACCGAATGGCACGTCGCGCAGCAGGTAGAAGCGCAGTGCATCCGCGCCGAGTTGCTCGATCACCGCGAACGGATCGAGCACATTGCCAAGCGACTTGCTCATCTTCTCGCCGTCCATCAGCAGGTAACCGTGCACGAACACGCGCTTAGGCAGTTGGATGCCGGCGGCCATAAGCAGCGCCGGCCAGTAGACGGTGTGAAAGCGAAGGATTTCCTTGGCAATCAGGTGCACGTCGGCGGGCCAGAACGTCTCTGTCAGGCCGCCGCCGATGCCCGCGACCGCCGGCGAGCTCCCCTCGCCAGCCTCCTCGCCGATCGGCGCCGGCGCGTAGGTGAGCGCGGAGTAATAGTTGAGCAGCGCATCAAACCACACGTAGAACACGTGCTCCTCGTCCCACGGCACCGGTACCCCCCAAGTGAGCTTGTGTCGCGTGAGCGGCACATCGCGCAAACCCGACTTGATGAACGAAAGCGCCTCGTTGTAGCGGCTCTTCGGCGCGACGAACTCAGGATGCTCAGCGTACAAACGTTCCAGCGGCTCCTGGAAGCGGGACAGCGCGAAGAAGTAGTTGTCCTCCTGCTCGCGCGTCAGCTTGACGTGGTGGATCGGGCACAGCTCGCCCTCGTCCACTTCGTTCTCGGCCTTGAAGTCGGCGCACTTGGGACAGTACCAGCCCTCATAGGTGCCCATGTACACGTATCCGTTCTCGCGTACGCGCGAGAGCACGTCCTGGACGACTGCCATGTGCTGAGGGTCGGTGGTGCGAATGAAGAAGTCGTTGCTCGCCTCGATCTTCGGCGTCAACGCCCGGAAGCGCTCGGAGTTGCGATCGGCGAGCTCTTGCGGCTCCACACCGAGCGCATGCGCCGCGTCGGCCACTGGCTCGCCGTGCTCGTCTGTCCCCGTCAAGAAGAACACGTCCTCGCCGCGCTGGCGATGGTGGCGCGCCAGTACGTCAGCGGCGATCGTCGTGTACGCGTGGCCCAGGTGGGGCGCCGCGTTGACGTAGTAGATCGGGGTGGTTACGTAGAAAGAAGACATATCGCTTCCAGGCTACTGGCGTACTGCGACGCTACGCAGCGCGGGCAGCCTCAAGAGGAGTCGGTGAGTCCCCTGTACAACTCGTTCGCAGCGACTCCCGTGAGCTTGGCGATCACACCTGCCGCAGGGCGTGCGCGCGCCCCGGCGTCCACCAGTGCGCGCAGCGCCGTCAGTGCCTGCTCGCGATCGAGGCTGCCCGGCGCGCCGGCGCCCACGACGAGCACTATCTCGCCTCGCGGAGGATGCTCGGCGTAGAAGGCCGCCAGCTCAGCCGCGCTGCCACGCCGGACCTCCTCGTGCAGCTTGGTCAGCTCCCGACAGACGGCCAGCGGGCGGTCGCGATCGTGCTCGGCGAGCGACGCCAAGCTCGCCGCAAGACGCTGGGGGGACTCGAACGCCACGAGTGTCTCCGACGCACCGACCAGCATTCGCTCCAGCTCGGCCCGCTTGCGCGGCAGGAAGCCGACAAACGACCAGTGCTCTGAGGGCAGGCCCGAGGCGACGATCGCGGTGAGCACGCTGCTCGCGCCCGGCAACACTTCAACCAACAGCTCAGTCTCGATGCAGGCCTGCACGAGCTTGTAACCAGGGTCCGATACAAGCGGCATCCCGGCGTCGGACACGAGCGCGACCACTGCACCGTGCCCGATCCGCGCTACGAGCTCCTGCGCGCGTTCGCGCTCGTTGTGCTCGTGATAGCTCACGAGCTTGCCAACGATCTCGTAGTGGTCGAGTAGCACGCGCGTACGGCGCGTGTCCTCACAGGCGATCGCATCCGCATCGCGTAGGGCGTCGAGCACGCGGAGCGTCACGTCACCCAGGTTGCCGATCGGGGTCGGACACACCACCAGCCGCCCTACTGCGCCATCCGGGGTGCTCATCCGAGGAATATAGGGTCCCGCCGCTCGCCGGCGAACTCCCAAGCAGACCGTGCCCCACGACCCTGACGACAAACCGCAGTACAAGCGCTATCGCGCCGTTCCCCGCCTGCCTGGACAGCGCGAGGACGGACTAGAGGGACACGTCACGCCGAGAGTCGCGCGCCGGCCACGCAAGCCGGGCGAGGAACCGTCAAAACGCGATGCCCCCCGCGCGCGCGGGGGGGCAGACAAAAATGGGGCAACCCACACCCCCTGGCGAGAGCGCATAACCCTCAAGCGCATGATCCTCGGACTGGTTGCGCTCATCTTCGCCTGGCTTGCACTCTCACTGGTCCTGTTCCTGATCAGCGCCCATTTCGAGCGCACGTCGCTCCCGTCCAATGTCGCAAGCGTGCTCGACTCCTCCGGCTTTCCGCTGACCTCGGCCAACAACATCCTCGTACTCGGCTCCGACCGCCGCCAAAAAGACA
The DNA here is from genome assembly GCA_035486935.1 of Solirubrobacteraceae bacterium. GTDB lineage: Bacteria > Actinomycetota > Thermoleophilia > Solirubrobacterales > Solirubrobacteraceae > Palsa-744. Next base: position 827 of record DATHMQ010000038.1, on the reverse strand, counting down.
GCAAGGAACCTGGGGCGGAAACGACCGGGTACGGACGCTCGGACACGATCATGCTGATCCGCACCGGCGGCGGGCACGCGGCGCGTCTGTCGATCCCGCGCGACATGGTCGTGGAAATCCCCGGCCACGGCCTCGAGAAGATCAACGCGGCACACGAGTACGGCGGGCCGGCCGCGTCGGTGTCGGTGATCAAGCACTGGCTCGATATTCCCATCAATCACGTGGTGGAAGTCAACTTCGAAAACTTTCCGCAGCTGATCGACGCGATGGGCGGGGTCACCTACAGCGGCGGCTGCATCGTCTCCAAGCTCGACGGCGGCTCGGCCAATGGTGGCTTCACCCTGCGCCTGAGCAGTGGTTCCCACCACATCGATGGCAAGCAGGCGCTCGCCATCGCCCGCACACGCGAGAACCTGTGCGCTCCCAACGAGACCGACATCCAGCGCGAGGAACACCAGCAGGCATTGTTCAACGACATGAAGGACCAACTGCTCTCGCCTTCGAGCTTCCTACGCCTGCCACTGATTGCCTGGAACGCGCCGCCGGCGATCATCTCCGACATGAGCGGGGCGGAACTGCTCGGGATGTTTGCCGCGCTGGCGGTGAGCGGGACGCCGCCGACGCAGGTGCTCAAGCCGACCGGACAGACAACGTTGCCGGAAGGCGGGGAAGGGTTGACGATCTCCGAAGCCGCGCGACGCGCCGACGTGGCGCGCTTCATGGCGGGCTGAGCCCGCCGGCTACTTCGCGGCCGCGACCGGCTTCGAGTCCGTTTTCTTCTCCGACTTGCCGGCGGACTCGCTCTTCTTGCTCTCGCCCTTGCCGGT
>DATHMQ010000037.1:0-2839 GCA_035486935.1 Solirubrobacteraceae bacterium | reverse complement strand
CACGCCGCGCCGGCCTGGGTGGACGTGCAGGACGGGCGTCCGGTGCTGAACACCGCCGAGGGACGCGCCTGGCCTCGCAACCTCGAGCGCGACCCGCGCGTGACGCTGACCGTACAGAACATGGAGAACCCGTACGAGTACCTGACGATCCGCGGACGCGTGGCCGAGCGCACGACCGAGGGGGCCGATGCGCACATCGACTCGCTGGCGATGAAGTACATGGGCAAGGAGTCCTACCCATTCCGCCAGCCGGGCGAACAGCGCGTGATCGTGCGCGTCGACCCGGAATACGTGCACGTCAGCGGCTGACTACTCCCTTTTGACACGTCCCAGCAGCCGCCGCCACAGCGCGGGCGGTCGCGGCTGGGTGCGCAGCCAGTCTTCGCGCAGCAGCAGCTCCCCCCGCTGACGTGCCGCAAGCACGCACTTCGAGTGGGCGTGGCGGCGTCGGCTTTTGTCGTCTTCGGGGAACATCAGAACGTGCTCGCTGAGCGCCGGCAGGTGCCGCCCGCAGATGGGGCAACGGTAGGTCGCCGGCTTGTTGCTGTGGGTAGCGCGCACCGTCCACCAGCGCGCTGCGGGCAACTTCGACATGCAAGCATTCTCGCGGCAATCGCCTGGGATTGGGAAAGCGCCATACGAAGCCAACCGTTGACCGGCCACTTGAAGTCCGGCACTACGACCGTAGTCTCTGATGAGGGCGCCGGCACACAATGGCTATAGCCTCCAATATGAGCAGAGCTACGCATGGCTATTAGAAGCGACCCAATTGACGACGATGGGGCTGGCTTGCAACCTGCAGATCCCGTTGAGCTTGTGCACGAGGCGCGCAAGGCGATCAAGCGCATGCGTGCGCTCGCGCGGCTGTTGCGCGACGAGCTCGGCGAGCGGGAGTTCGCCCGCGTCAACGACTCGCTGCGCAGTGCCGGCCGACGCCTGGCGGGGTCGCGCGATGCCGAGGTGCGGCTTACGACACTGCGCGAGTTGATCGAGCGCCATCCACGCGCGCTCGCCCCCTCACGGGAGCCCTCCAACGGGAACGGGTCGGGGCGCGGGGGAATCCTGCGCCTGGAGGAACAGCTACGACGCGAGCGCCTGAATAACAAGCGGCCGTCCGACATCGACGAGGTACTTGCGGACATTGCCGCGATGCGCGATCAGCTGGCGCGCTGGAGCCTTGTCGACATCGACTTCGGCACGCTTTCCCCTGGACTGCGGCGCGTCTACCGCGAAGGCCGCCACCGCTACTTACGCTGCGCGCGAGAGCACGGGCGCGACGAGCAGGACGTACACGACTGGCGCAAGCGCGTGAAGAGCCTCTATTACGCGCTTGACATGCTCGGCGCCAAGAAGGCCAAGGGTGCGCGTCGCGCTGCTCGCCGCGCCGACCGCCTGGGCGATCTGCTCGGCAGCGAGCACGACCTGTGGATGCTGTGCGCCTACGTCGAAGAGCACCCTGAGGCCTTCGGCACAGATATGGCGGGCAAGGACGAGTTGTTGAAGCGGATCGAGCAACGTCGCCGGCGTCTGCGCAAGCGCGCGCTCGCCCTGGGGGCACGCCTGTACAAGCGCAAGCCAGGCAAGTTCACGCGCCGCATCGGGCGCGCGCTCCACCCCTGATCCGCTCAGGGTTTTTCCGGGAATAGCCGATGTAACTGGCGACCCGCATACCCGATGCGCGCACTACCTCGACTCCACCCCTCGACGCTTGTCCTGGCCTCCCTGATCGGAGGTTTGGGCGTCTATGCCCTGCACACGACCGTCGGCTTCGGCGGGCCGGGGGGCGAGGATCTCTTTCAGGACTGGATCTACAACGTCCTGATGCTCGGCTCGGCGGTGGTCGTGCTGTGGCGCGGCGCGTCGGTGCGCGAGGACCGGGCGGCCTGGCTGACGATGGGGGCGGGGCTCTTCTCCTGGGGTCTCGGCGAACTGTATTACTCGCTCTACATCGAAGGTACGGGTGCCGAAGCAGGCGGCAGCGTCTCCTTCGCCGACGTGCTCTTCCTGGCCATGTACCCGTGCTTCTACGTCGCGCTGGGGCTGCTCGCCAGGCGCCACCTGCGCGACTTGCGCGTCGGCATGTGGCTCGACGGGCTGATCGCCGGACTCTGCGCCGCGAGCGTCGCCGCGGCCTTGATCCTGCCACCGATATTGAACGGCGCCACCGGCACGCACAACTCGATCGTCGTCTCGCTGGCATACCCGATCGGCGACATGCTGCTGATGATGTTCGCCGTCGGCGCGCTCTCGATCACCGGCTGGCGCGCCGGCAACATGTGGCTGCTGATCGCGCTCAGCATGCTCGTCAGCGGCATCGCGGACTCGACGTACGTCTATCAGACGGCGACCGACTCCTACCGGGCGGGCACGTGGCTGGAATGCCTGTGGCCACTGGCCGCGATCTTGCTGGCGACTGCCGCCTGGATGCCGACGACGCGGGTGCAGCCACGACACATGAAGAGCTGGCAGATGATGTCGGTGCCGGCGCTTGCCCTGCTCAGCGCGCTCGGGGTGCTCGTGTATGGCAACGTCGGACCACGCCTCACTCTGCCCGCCTTGATTCTCGCCGGGGCGACGGTGCTGGCGGTCGGCGTGCACCTAATCTTCACGCTGCGCGAGAATCTTCTGCTGCTCGCCCACTCGCGGCGCCTGTCGCTCACCGATCCGCTTACCGGCCTTGGCAACCGGCGCCTGCTGATGGGCGATCTGCGCCTTGCCTGCAAGTCGGCCAACCGGCACGAGCCGTGGGAGCTGGTGCTTTACGACCTGGACGGCTTCAAGCTCTACAACGACACCTTCGGCCACCCCGCCGGCGACACCTTGCTGGTGCACTTGAGCG
>DATHMQ010000036.1:0-33485 GCA_035486935.1 Solirubrobacteraceae bacterium | reverse complement strand
GGCCGGGGCGACGGCGATACGACCCGTCCACACATCTACTCATCCTCCCTCCCCGGCAACTCTCATTCCCGCCCTGGGACCCCTACCGGGGGTGAGGGGTGAGCTCCACGAGGGCCAAGGCCGTCCCCGACCGTCGCCGCGCGATCCTCGATGCGGCCGTGCGTGTGTTCGCGCGGCAGGGTTTTCATGCCTGCCGCGTGTCTGACATCGCCGATGAGGCCGGTGTGGCCTACGGCCTGCTCTACCACTACTTCCCCTCCAAGGAGGAAGTGCTCAACACACTCTTCCTGGAGCGCTGGGGCGTGATGCTCGAGATGATCCGCGAGGTCGATCGCAAGCCTGTTCCGGTGCGTGAGAAGCTCGGCGCGATCGCCTCGTTCATCATCGACAGCTACCGTCACGACCCCGACCTGATGAAGGTCATCATCGTCGAGGTAACACGCGCGGCCAACTCCTTCGGCCAGACGCACCTGGGCCAGATCCGCGAGGCCTACCGCCTGATCGGCGAGATCGTCACCAAGGCCCAGCAAGAAGGCATCTTCAAGGCCGACATCGACGCCGAGTTTGCCGCGATGACCTTCTACGGCGCGATCGAGCAGGTCTTGACCGGCTGGATCTTCGGGCTGCTGCCACAGGGCGAGGAGGAGTTCGAGCGGGCCAAGCAGTTGGTGGTGGAGACCGTGTGCGGCGGCCTGGAGGTTGGGCCGGGCACGCTGCCTGCCTGATTACCGCGCGGCGCGGTCAGGGCGCCTGGTCCGGCTTGCTCGCCGTCGGGTACAGGCCCGTTGGACAAAGGCTGCTTGTGTATCCACCGCTACCAGCGCGCGCGGTGGTGCTCGACTACTCCCACGGCATGCGTGAGTTCGATACCGCCAGGCAGCGTGCCGCTGAAGGTGCCGAATGGGGCGCGGTAGTCACTGCGCACGAGCAGGAGGTTGTCGCGGCGGCTGCGCTCGGCCTCGGAAGCAAAGTGCAGCTCCGAACCGTCCTCTGAAGAGATCGTGCACAGGTCGGCCGAGAAGCGCACCGGTGGCGCCTCGTGGGGGACGCCCGCAACCCATATGGCGCGCTCGCTGCCGGACGGCGGGTCGTTGACGCCTTGCACGAGGTTGAATGCGAGCGGGGTGCCGTCCGGGCTGGTGCCGACCCCGGCAGCCCACCACCACTCCGTCACGCGTGCGTGATAGCCGGCGGTGTCATCGATCACGGCGAGCGCGTCGATGGCGATCGGCGGGCGGGCACCGAGAACCAATTGACCATGGGCGCGTACGCCGGCTTGCTTGCGCGTCCATACATATGCGCTGCCGTTGGGGCACTTTGCTTCGATACCGTCGTCTTCCTCGAGTGCGAGGTCGAGCAGGATGGCGTCGTCACGAATTCGCAGGCGTCCAGGAGTCAGATCGAGCGCGCCACGGCGCGGGATCATGCGCGTGCGCTCTGTCATCTCGCCGCCCGCACGCTCGAACACAGCCCAGAACGTCTGCTGTGCCGGCCCGACATGAACGGAGGCCGCGCAGATCATGACTTGCTCGCCGAATACCCCCACGTAGCGCCAGCGCTTGAGTGGGCGGGTGCCGCGAAATATACGCATTACGGCCGTCCTTTCCCAAACTCACTCTCATTGGCCCAGCGGGCCAATGAGCTGCTACGGCTTGGAAGCCGTGACAATCAGGTTGTAGAACATGGCCGCCGGCAGCCGTGACTCCAGCAACTTACGATCCACGCCCTGCAGCGTGAGATAGCCGCGGTATGCGTAGTTGCGCCAGCTCCAAGGCACGTCTTCGGGGTGCGCGGTGGCCTCCAACGTGCGGTTGGTCCAGCCGAACCAGTTGGCCAGCAACTCCTCGCCGGTTACGCGAATATCGGTGAAGCCGGCTTGGCTCGCGAAGCCGGAGAGTTCGCCCGGGGAAAAGGCGTGAACATCGACGAAACCCTCGAGTGAGGCCTCCGGTGCGCCTCCATCCGCGGGCGGCGCGGGGCGCGCGCCGATCGCTCGGCGCCACAGCGGCGCGACGGCGCCCGCGGCGCGCTTGGGGACTTTTGCCAGGCGGTCGCCATAACGCGACGGCTCACCTGCGAACAGCACGGTGCCGCCTGGCGCGAGCACGCGTGCGAACTCGCGGAAAGCTTGGGCGAGGTCGGGGATGTGGTGGAGGATCGCGTGGCCGATCACGAGATCGAAGCTCGCGTCCTCGAAGGGGAGTTGCTCGGCGTCGGTGGGCACTGTCGTCACATCGAGGTTGAGCCGCTTGGCGTTGGCGCTCAGCGCCGCCAGCATGCCGGGAGAGATGTCGGTGCAGGTTGCTTTGCCGATCAGCCCGGCGAGCATCAGGTTGAGTGTGAAATAGCCAGTGCCCGAGCCGATCTCCAGGGAGCGCTCGAAGCGGGTTGGCTCGCGGCCGAGCGCCTTGCGCACCTTGGAGATGACCTGTGCCTGGCCGACATCGCCGAAGTCGATGCCCCACTTGGCGTCGTAGTGGTCGGCCGCCACGTCGTGGTAGCGGGTGTTGACGTCGCGGATCTCTTCCGCGTTGGTGAGGGGTGTCACGGCCCGGCACCATATACTCGCGCGCCTTGTCTGTGTCTCTCTACGAGCAACGCGACCAGCCCGAGGGGGTACCTCCACTCGCGCTCACCGGCGAGCGCACGCTGCCGGACGTGCCGGAGGAGAACTATTGGTTCAGGCGCCACCTGGCTGTTTACGAGTGGATCGCCGCGCGAGTGGCCGGATTGCGCGCGATCGACATGGCCTGCGGCGAGGGCTACGGCTCGGACGTGCTCGCCGGTAGCGCCACGTCGGTGGTCGGGGTCGACGCCAACCCCGAGGCGCACGAGCACGCGCGTCTGCGCTACCAGCGCGTCAACCTACGCTTCGCCCGCGATCTTGTCGAGACATTCCCCGAGTCGGCCGATGCGGTCGTGTTCCTGCAGACGATCGAGCACCTCAAGGATCCGGCGGCTGTGCTCGCTCACTTCCGCTCGCTCGTGGGGGAGACGGGCGTCGTGTTCGTCTCAACGCCCAACGTCCTGACACTGGCGCCCAAGGGGGCGGAGCGCTCGGACAATCCGTGGCATGTGCACGAGTACCGCTCGCGCGAGTTCCAGGAGTTGTGCGAGGGAACGTTCGCCAAGGTCGAGATGTTTGGCCTCTTCCACGCGCGCAAGCTGCGGGCACATGCGCTGGCGTTGAAGCTCGGCTGGGATCGGGTTCATCCACGCTTGCACTTGACCAAGCCTTTCTATGGCTGGTTCACGCCGGCGATAGCTGCAAGCGACTTCGCGTTGCGCTCGGCTGCCGAGAGCGATCTCGATGAGGCGCTCGACTTCATCGCTGTCTGTCGGCCGTGAGGGGCGACGCTCTCATACCGGCCGCGGCCGCCTGGTCGTGAGCCAATCCCGCCCCAAGGGCGAGTTGGCGATCGTCCTGCACACGCACATGCCCTACGTGGAGGGCTTTGGCACCTGGCCCTTCGGCGAGGAGTGGCTGTGGGAGGCGATCTCCGGCAGCTACCTGCCGCTGCTCGACCTGCTCGACGAGGGCGCCCCGCTGACGCTGTCGCTGACGCCGGTCCTGTGCGACCAACTGGAAGCAGCGGGTGTGGACGAGCGCTTCGAGGCATTCGTCGACGAGGTTCGTCGACGCACGCACGCCGAAGACATCGCCGGGCTGCGCGAGAACGGTTTTGAGGAACTGGCACGCGAGTTGGAGCGCTCCTGGGGCGAGTACGAGCACGTTCTGGAGCGCTTCCGCGAACGCGGGGGAGACCTGCTTGGCGCGCTCGGACGCCACGCTCAATGGACCTCGTCGGCCACACACGCGGTGCTGCCGTTGCTGGCAACGGACGCAGGCGTGCGCGCACAGGTACAGACCGGCGTGGACTCACATCGGGCGCGCTTTGGCAGCGGCTGGCAGGGAGGCTTTTGGCTACCGGAGTGCGCCCACACTCCGCATCTGGAGCCGCTGCTCGAGGAAGCCGGCGTGCATGCGACGTGCGTGGAGTTGACCAACCGCTACGGCCTTGGTGCTCGCGAGCACCTGTGCCCGCTCCTCAGCGAATCGGGCGTCGTGCTCGTCCCGATCGATCGCGCCACGATCGCACGCGTGTGGAGCGACGGCGGCTATCCGGCGCACGGCAGTTACCGCGACTACCACCATCACACAGTCCACCACCATCAACCGTGGGCCAACGACGGCGGTACCTACGACCACGAGTTGGCGACCGCTCTCGCGCGCGCACACGCCGAGGAGTTCGTCGCCGCGACGATCGAGCGGCTCAGGGTCGCCAACGAGACGGTCGAGGGCGGGGACCCGCTGCCCGGCGGCGGGTTGGTCGTGTGCGCGCTGGACACAGAGCTGCTCGGGCATTGGTGGTACGAGGGAGTGGCGTGGCTGCGAGCCGTCGTGGAGGAGTGCGGGAGAGAGGGATTGAAGCTCGTGCGTCTCGATGAAGCCACGGCGATGGCACAGCCCGTGCCGCTTGGCTCACCGGAGTGGGGTGCAAGCACTTGGGGAACAGAGGGCGACCTCTCGACCTGGTCGGGGCCGGCCGTGGCCGACTTCGCCTTCGCGACACGCGCGGCGGAGCTCGAAACGCTGGCAGCCGGCCGCAAGGCGGGTGGCGCCGCTTTGCGTGAGCTGCTCGCACTGCAGGCCTCCGACTGGGCGTTCATGGTGTCCCGTGGGTTGGCAGTTCCGTATGCGCAGGAGCGCTTTGTCGGCCACTGCGCCGAGTTCAAGCAAGCGCTTGCGGCCGGCCCCGACGCGGACTTCAGCGCTCTGCGCAACCTGGCGGTGCACGCCGATCCGCTCGCGCTGCTTGCACCGTGACCATCTGCCCTGCGAATGGGTGGTGTCCGCCGGGTCAATGGATTGAATCGAGATGTAACGCTTCGACGCCATCCGGCCACATAGTGGTTGTGGAGAGGCGATTGCGATTCGAGCTGCTTTACGCGAAGCACGCCCCGGCGGTCAAGGCATACGTGCTGCGTCGAGCTGGCGCCTCGACGGCTGACGACGTCGTCGCAGAGGTCTTCGTCGTCTGCTGGCGGCGCTTCGAGGAGATCCCGGTCGATCCCCTGCCCTGGCTGCTGGGTGTCGCCAGGCGCGTGCTGAGCACGCAGCGGCGTGGCGAGCGCCGGCGCGGGGCGCTGCACGAACGCCTCGCCGGGCAGGCCGGCGAGGGGATGGACGATGCAGCGAAGGATTTCGTCGCGGTGGCGCCTATGGACTTCGCTACCTCAACGTCCGCGGATATAGCCGGAGATCTCACCGACGGTTCGGCTTCGGCGAGCCGTTACTCGGGCGAGGGCGCGCTTGCGGGCGTAACCGATCCCGCACTCGCCGCCGCTCTCGCGCTCTTGAATGACGTCGATCGCGAACTGCTGCTGCTGATCGCGTGGGACGGCCTCTCACCGGCTGAGGCCGCGACGGTGCTCGGTATCAAGCCGGCGACCGCGCGCGTGCGCCTGTTGCGCGCGCGGCGGCGTCTGACCCAGGCGCTCTCTCGCGAGCGCTCCGATCCAACAACCTGCTCGTCCCTACCGATGGAGGCATCCTCATGAGCGTTGACACGATGACCCGCCTGGCGCATGCCAACCCTGTGCTCGACCCGCCGGTAGTCGAGTCGCCCGAGCGGTTGCGGCGCCTGATCGAAGACGACGCTCCTGCGCTCGACCTCGGTGAGTTGTGTGGTGGGCGTTCGCCGATCGGCAAGAGCTCACGGCTGCGTCGTCGTGGGCTGATCGCTGCGTCCCTGTGCGCTGCCGCGAGCGTGGTCGGAGTGGTGCTCTCTTCCGGGTCCTCCGGCCCTGGGGTGAACGTGGCCGCGGCCGCCTATGCGGCCACCTCGCCCAAGCCGGGGATCGTCGAAGCGGTCTTCGTCACGCGTATCGAGCGCGGCATCCAAGCCGGGAGCATTCTGCGTCAACGTGAATGGGACGACGCCAGCAGGGGGTTGCGACGGGAGCGCGTGAAGTTCACCGAAGCGTATGACGGAAAGCGCCAGACGCATGTCAGCGAATCGGCCTCCGCACCGGGGCGCCGCGAAACGTGGCATCGAGGGCGCCTCGAAGTCAGCACGGTGCCTCGGGTAACCGTTTATCGTGACCTGAATCCCAGGATGGCATTTGTGGAGGGCACCCTCGATGGAGTTGAAGGGATTGTGCTCTATCGACGGCTTTACCGCGAAGGCCTGATGAGGCTCGTGGGCCGCGAGCGTCGCGAGGGCCAGTCGTTGTGGAAGCTGGAAAGCCGTCCCACCACCTACAACGCCGCCGATGACAGAAGGATCGCCATCCGCACGAGGCTCGTCGTGCTAGTTGCCCCGAAGACGTTCCTGCCGATTGTCGAGCGTGTGATCGATGCCGCACTCCCCGGTCGCCCCACGGCGCTCGAAAGCGATCTCCTCAGCTACCGGCGCCTTCCCTCGAGCTATGGGCACGACAAGCTGTTCGAGCTCACCGCTCAGCATCCGAACGCGCGCGTGCTGAGAGGGTGGAAGCCCTCAACACCTCACGCCCAGCCCACGCGACGCTAGCCCTACTCCCAGCGCGGCACCAGCCCTACTCCCAGCGCAACTGCCGCGGCGCCTCGCGCATGCGCAATATGCGTGCCGGCACGCCCCCGACGACCGCGTTCTCGGGCACGTCCTTTGTCACTACGGCATTCGTGCCCACCACGCTGTTGTGCCCGACGCTCACTCCTCTCAATACGCACGACCCATAACCCATCCAAACATTGCTGCCGACACGTACGTCGCGCTTGTAGATGCCCTGCAGACGGATCGGACGCTCCACCTCGACCACGCCGTGATCGAAATCGATCAGCATCACTCGATCGGCGATGATGCACTCGCGTCCGATTGACACGTGCTGGTAGGCGGAGATCGTGCACTCCTGGCCCATCACCGTCTTGGATCCGATCGAGACTTCGCCCTCGTGTACGCGGATCTTCGAGTCGTGGCCGATCCATGACCAGCGACCCATGCGCAGAGTGGCGTTCCTACCGATCTCAAACTTCACGCGCGGGCAGATAAAGCACATACCGTCAGTCTGAAAGCGCTTGCCGTAGCGGAGCTTCAGCAATAGCCAACGCGCTCCGAGCAGAACGAAATGACGATTGATCATGTTGTGCTCGCGCATCCACCGCCATGTGCGCAACGCTTCTTTGAGCTGTTTCACGAGCGCGCATCCTAGAGCTAGGAGTCGCATCGGGGACGGCTGGGCGCGCGGCGGAACATGTCAGGCGGGTCTCCGGCCTCGGCATGCGGGACTTCAGCTCCGAGACGTGAGGCGACGAGTGGTCCAAGTGGCTTTCCGAGATACTTCCGCGCGTGACCCAAACGCTCGCCCAACGTCTACTCGATGGCGACCGCCGTGCGCTCGCGCGTGCCATCACGCTCGTCGAGAACGATCGCCCTGAGGGCTGGGAGCTCGTGCGCGAGGTCTACCCTCATACAGGCAAAGCGGCGGTCTACGGTTTTACGGGCCCGCCGGGCGTCGGCAAGTCGACACTGATCGGCGCGCTGACCAAGGCAAGACGAGAGGCGGGCCGCTCAGTTGGTGTGCTCTCGATCGACCCTTCCTCGCCCTTCACTCAAGGCGCGCTGCTGGGCGACCGCATCCGCCTGACCGAGCACTTCCTGGACCAGGGTGTCTTCATCCGCTCGATGGCCAACAGAGGCGCGCTGGGCGGCCTCTCAGAGGCGGCTTTGCAGGCAGCCTTGCTGCTCGACGCGGCAGGTCGCGAGGACGTGTTCGTGGAGACGGTCGGAGTAGGTCAGGCCGAGATCGACATCATCGACCACGCCGACACGATCGTGCTCGTGCTGATGCCAGGCTCCGGCGACTCGATCCAAGCGTTGAAGGCCGGTGTGATGGAGATCCCCGACATCATCGTCATCAACAAGGCCGACCACCCCTTGACCGACACGATGGTGCGCGAGATCCGCGGCGTGCTGTCGCTTGCCAATCTTGGCGACTCAGAATCGAGTCCCGCCCACCCGCGATGGCGCGTGCCGATCGTCAAGACCGAGGCGGCCCACAACAGGGGAGTCGGCGAGCTGATCGAGCGCCTCGACGAGCACCGCGAGCACATCCTCGGGGAGGGCACGCTGCAGGAGCGTCGCGGGCGTAACCTGCGCAACGAGGTCTTGGCGATCGCAACGGCACGCATGCGCCGGCGACTGGAGGAAGAGCTGCGCGAGGACGCCGAGTTCAAGCGTCTGCTGGAGGAGGTGGTCGAGCGACGGCTTGACCCGGCCAGTGCCGCTACAGCTTTGCTTGAGCAACACCGGGGCTGACTACGCTATGCCGATGACTCGGGCGCGCCCAAACAACCACATCGCGCTTTATGGGTGCCTGCTGGTCGCAACGCTGACGCTCGCCGCAGCGATTTCCGCCCGTTCGGCCGAGGCTCAGGTGAGCGTGAGGGCGCGCACCGCAGAGGCCAGTCACCTGGGCTGGCCGACGATCACGGGCATGCTGCTGCAGAACTCGAACAACGAGAACAGGCCGTTGGACGGCAGGCCTGGACACGATCCATTCGACGGCACCGACCCAAGCTACTCGTGCGACGGTGCAGATACTGGAGGCCTCTACCACGATTGTGGCTTCCCGGGCATCAGCGATGGCCCGCGCTTCACGGCGCTGTCCCAACTGGAGGCAGAATGCCGGCAGGAAGCCGCACGCTCCAAAGCGACTCCAGCGGAAAGCGCTCCGTCGGAAACCGAACCCTCGGAAGGCACCTCACCCGAAGGCCCGTCGCGACCCAGGAAGTCATCGCTCCAGGCGCCACTGTCCAGATTCATGTTCCCAATGGCGCTCGACACCTCGGTTGTATCGCTGCCATCGGGGTTGCCCACAGCCTGCACAGCGAAGTACGAACAGACAGATCTGGTGCCCGCGAACATCGGCCACAACGAGCTGCTCGGCGGTGACGGCAACGATACGATCCACGCCGGACCGGCCGGCGACGTGATCTGGGGAGACTCACACGCCGAAGGCAACGACACGACGCAGGTCGACCGTCTCTACGGTGGTGCCGGCGACGACTGGATCTACGCAAGTCACGGGACCAACTACATCTGGACAGGAGCCGGCACAGACCACGTGCTCCTGGTCTACGGTCACGGAGTCGTCTACTGCAACGGGCCAGGGCGCAAGGTCTTCGTGATGCGCAAGCTCTCTACCAATCGTCACTACCGGCTGGTCGGTTGTAGCGACAAGACGATCGTTCCCTACGCGGCATAACCGCGGCAGCTTTCCAGAAGAACACGGCCTGTTGGTGGCGGCCGCGTGTTGGAAGGGTTGACTTTCAGTCCTCGCTGTGCAGCGAACGGGCGGTGGGTGAGCGGGTCACGGTGCGCTGGTCGGGCAAGGTGCCGATCACACGATCGCCAACGGTGGAGGTCACGCCGAACCAGTAGCGCTCGTTCTTGAAGTGGTGCAAGCGATGGTTGCGCCAGATCGCCTTGAAATAACGCCCTTTGGGTCGGTAGGGAGTGTGGATCAGGAAATGGCTCCACTCGTACAGCGCGAGGATCGTGAAGCTGGTGAGGACCCCGGTCGTCGCGTAAGCAAGTCGAGGTCCTCCGAGCACGAGCGCGATCGGGAAAGACGCACCCCAGGTCACGAGCGCGATCATCGGTAGAAACACGAGCACGCCGTAGACCGGCAACAGCACCCCGTCGAGCACCCCGGGCGCTTCGTGATGAGCTCGATGCTCGCGCGCCGTGAGCATCTCCACGCGACGGCCAAACAGGTCGAAGGGTGGAGAGTGCAGCATGTAGACGTGGATCGCCCACTCCACGAACGGGGTCACCGCGATCAGCCCGACAACCATGACCAGGTCGCGCCAGCTCCATCCCCCCTGTACCAGCCGTGCTGTAAGTGCGACCAGGACGGCTCCGAGGAGATAGGGAGGAGAGGGTTGCCTCCAAAATGCTTGGGCGCAATCGCCAAGCGTCAGCATCCCTGTGCCGGCACGCGCGGGCACAGCCTGTGCCGGTGCCGTGAGCGGATCCGGTTCCTGCTCCTCGGTTTGGGTGATTGCCCGTGACATCGAAAGGAATGCTACGCGCTTGACTTCGCCACACACAACCTGGCGCGTGCGCCTGTTTTGATCTGTCGCTCGTGAAACCAGCGTTTTGCCAGGTTGGTTTCAGATGGATAGCGCGGACGTTCCAGCTAAAGGGATCGAATGAATTTGTCGAAGACGTGAGCGAGCCCCGGGTGGGCCGCCACGCTCGGACAAGGAAGTCCTTGACGACATGCCGCCGAACTACGACACCGACGCTCACGTCCTGAGGGCACGCAAGACAGCCGCATGGACTCGGGCCGGACTCGGTCTGATGGGAGTAGCACTGGTGGTCGCCGACAGCGGCCTGTTGGCCCATCCGACGGCCGGGATGGCGGGCTTCGCAGTGATCGTCGTGACCGCGGTCGTCCAGCTCTCGGCGCCGCGCCTGTCGTGGATGCGAACCGAGGAGTCGATCTCGGGTGTGGCCGGCATCCTGATCATCGGTGTGCAGACCGAGCAAGTCAGCGTGATCGGCATCATCTGGCTGGCCGCAGTCGCGAGCGGGGTCCTGGCACGCGGTGGGCGGGTCCATTGGATCGGCCGCACGGTGGTGCTATGTGCTCTCGCTCTGCCGATCCTGCGCACAGGCCATCTAAGCCTCGAATACGCAGCACTGTTTGGCGCCACGATCGGCCTGTTGCTGACGAGCGGACGCCTCACGCGCGAGCTCAACCATCTGCTGCAGCAGGCTCGCTACGACGCCGACCACGACGATCTCACGGGGCTGCTTTCCTACACCGCCTTCCGGGCATTGCTGGAGCAAACCGTTGAGTCCTCGCAGCGATCGGCACCGGTCTCGCTGCTGCTGCTGGATCTCGAGCGCTTCGGGATCGTCAACAAGACGCACGGCCACGCGGCCGGCGACGCCCTGCTCGCGGCCGTAGGTGAGCGACTGCTCGCCACCGCCGGCTCCGAGCGGGCGGTCGGGCGCCTCGGCGGCGACGAGTTTGCCTTGATATCGCGCACCACAGATCCGGTAGCACTTGCGCGGGTGTTGTTGGAGATGCTCCCGCAACGCTCCGAGGACGATCCAAGGCCAATCTCCGCGTGCGTCGGCATCTCGCAAACCCCGGCCGACGGAGACAGCGGCGAAGCGCTGCTGCGTGCCGCCGACATCGCCTTGCGCGTCGCGAAGCGCAGCGGGCTCACAGGACAGATCTCGGCCTATACGGGCGGTTCGCTCAGCGGCACCGGCGAGCGCAGTGCCCGTGGCACGCTGGACCGCCTGATCGAAGGCAAGGGCCTCTCGATGGCGGTACAACCGATCGTCGACCCCCGAAGTGGAGCGATCCACGCGTATGAGGCGCTTGCCCGCTTCGGGCGCCGCAGCACCGACAGCCCTTTGCACTGGCTTGCGGTGGCCGAGGAGTTCGGCAAGCGCGACCTGCTCGAGCGGGCGTGCTTGGGTGCGGCACTCGAGCTGTTCGCTTCGCGCCCGCCTGGCACGTTACTCTCGGTAAACCTATCCGCTCCGGTGCTGCTCGACCGGCGCACACTCGAGCTTCTGGAGGAACCGACCGATCTCTCCGGCTTGATCATCGAGGTGACGGAGGAGGCGCTCGTGCAGAGCGAATCTCAGCTGCAGCAGGCGATGCGACCGCTGCTGGCCCGCGGCGCCAAGCTGGCTGTCGACGACATGGGTGCAGGCTATTCGGGCTTGCGTCAGATCACGACCGTTCACCCCAGCTATCTCAAGCTCGACCGCTCGCTGATAGCCGGGATCGACGAGGACGACGACCGCCAGGCGCTGGTGGGCGCGCTCGTCGGCTACGCCACCCATGTCGGCAGCCTGCTCGTCGCCGAGGGTATCGAGACGCCGTCGGAGCTGAATGCCTTGATCGAATTGGACGTCCCGCTGGTGCAGGGCTTCTATCTGGGTCGTCCAGCCGCTCCCTGGCCACAGGTTGCCGCCGGGCAGTTGGCGACATCCCTATAAGCCCTTCCAAGCGGCCGACGTTTCGGCGATCGATCGCGCTTGGAGGCCGTCGAGCCGCGCGCTGTGGGCCAGGGCTTGTGTGTACAGTGCGACGCGATGGCCATCGACTATCTCAAACTGGCCGACCGTACCTGGCCGACGCTGATTCGCCTGATGGGTGGGCACGCGAAGATCTATCGTGCCACGGGCGGGCGGATCGGCCACCGCGTCCCCGGTGCCCCGGAGATGCTGCTGCTCGATCACGTCGGCGCCAAGAGCGGCGAGCGCCGCTACACACCGCTCGTGTTCGCGCGTGACGGCGACGACGTGATCCTGATTGCCTCCAAGGGTGGCTATCCGAAGAATCCGGCTTGGTTCTACAACCTCAAGGCCAATCCCGATACGACGATCCAGATTGGCTCCAAGCGGATGCCCGTGCACGCGCGCGTAGCCACAGCAGAGGAGTACGAGCGTCTATGGAAGCGCGCGGTTGCGGTCTACGGTGGGTACGAAGACTATCGGCGGCGGACTGACCGGCAGATACCGCTGGTAGTGCTCGAGCCGCGCTGAGAAAAGCCTGCTTCGGCGAGGCGAGAGTTGCGACCGGTCAGACGGGCGCCCGCCGCGAGGCCAAGCGAATCTTGTCTCCCAAAAAACGCCCGCTGACTATCGGGTGTGTGCGGCTATGCCCCAAGCGCGCGGGCGATCACCATCTGCTGGATCTCGTCGGTGCCCTCGCCGATCGTGAGGATCTTCGCGTCGCGGTAGAAGCGGCAAACGGGATACTCCTCGATGTAGCCGTAGCCGCCGTGGATCTGAACTGCCTCCTCGGTGCAGCGCACCGCCAGACGCCCAGTCTTCAGCTTGGCCTGGGCCGCGGTCAACGTGAAGTTGCGCCCGGCGTCCTTCTCGCGCGCGGCCTTGTACACGAGCAGCCGTGCCGCCTCGATCTCCGCCGACATGTCGGCGAGCTTGGCTTGGATTGCCTGGAACTTGGAGATCGGCTTGCCGAACGCCCGGCGCTCCCTGGCGTAGGCAAGTGCCTCGTCGAGGGCCCCCTGGGCGAGCCCCACGCCCATTGCCGCCACGCCGATGCGACCTATGTCGAGGATGTGCAGAAACTGCTTGAACCCTTGCCCGCGCGGCCCGAGCAGGTTCTCCTGCGGCACACGGCAATCGGTGAAGCTGAGCGGGCGCGTGTCGGAGGCATTCCAACCCATCTTGCGATACGGCTCGCCCGGTTCGTAGCCAGGCGTCCCATTGGGCACGAGGATGTTGGATATCTCCTTTTGAGCGGTGCCCCCCGCACGCGCGGGGGTGCTTCCCGTCTCGTTGGTTCTCGTCTCGTTGGCCGCCTCGCCGTTGCCCATGGCGCCCGTGACCGCCGTGATGCACACGACACCTGAAATGTCGGTGCCAGCATTTGTTATGAACTGCTTGGCTCCGTCGATCGCCCACTCGCCGCCCTCCAGGCGCGCACGGGTGCGTGTGTTGCCCGCGTCCGAGCCCGCCTCAGGCTCGGTCAGGCCGAACGCGCCGAGCTTCGACCCCGAGCACAGTTGCGGCAGCCACTCGCGCTTCTGCTCCTCCGAGCCAAATAGATAAATGGGCTGCGTCCCAAGCGAGGTATGTGCGCAGAGCGTGATCGCCACCGAGGAGTCGACTCTGGTCAGCTCCTCCACCGCGAGCACGTAGGCAAGCGTGTCTCCGCCGCCCCCACCGTACTCCTCGGGAAATGGAATGCCCATCAGGCCCAGGCTGCCGAGCTTGGAGACGATCTCATACGGGAACGACTTCGTCCGATCGAGCTCCTCGGCCACCGGTGCCACCTCGCCTTCGGCGAACTCGCGCACCGTGCGGCGGATCAGCTCGTGGTCGGGTGACAGGTCGAAGTCCATCGCGGGGGATTCTCACAGAGAGCAGGCGAAACGCGGGTTCCGCCGCGTGCGGTCCCAAAAAGATTGGTCCCAAAGGATTGGTTGTGTGCGGTCCCAAAAAGATTGGTCGTAACCGTATAGAGACCTAAAGATTAGGTACCAAACTATCTTGGGTGTCGACAAAAACACTGGTGTTACTGAGATCTGTTGTTTTGCGCGATGTCCCACAGACTCCGTCGTCAATCCGCAGGATGCGGTTCGGATATCGGGGCATCGCGCTCTAGGATTGCCAGTCCGTGGCTCGCACGCGCCTGATCCTTGACGTCCTAGCCCCCCGGCAGCGGTGTCGCTACGGCCCGCATCGCTCGCAACGCGCCGACCTCTATCTACCCAGGCGCGCGGGCCCACACCCGGTGATGATCCTGATCCACGGTGGTTCCTGGCAGGTGCGCTACGGCAAGATCGTGATGCGTGGTCTGGCCGGCGATCTCATGCGACGCGGCTGGGCCGTGTGGAACATCGAGTACCGTCGCGTGGGTGACGGCGGCGGTTGGCCCGAGACCTTCGAGGATGTAGCCGCCGCGATTGATCGTCTCACGACGCTCGACGCGCCGATCGACCTCCAGCGTGTGAGTATTCTCGGCCACTCCGCCGGTGGGCATCTGGCATTGTGGGCCGCGGGCCGCGCGAAGCTTCCCGCGGGAGCCCCAGGTACACCGGCACCAATTCATGTGCGCCGTGTGATCTCCCAAGCCGGCGTATGCGACCTGGCCGACGGCTACCACAGGATCCCGGAGGGCCCCGTCAAGAGCTTGATGGGAGGTGGGCCCGAGGAACTTCCCGAGCGCTACGCGATCGCCGATCCGATGGCCCATGTGCCGCTGGGCATTCCCGTGCTGCTCGTGCACGGGGTCGAGGATGAGACGGTGTCCGTGGAGTTGAGCCGCAAATACGAGAGCGCGGAGCGCGCCGCCGGCGGTACGGTCGAACTGGTCGAAATCGAGGGTGAGGCCGGCAGACACCGTGCCCACATCGACCCCCGTGGGGAGGCCTGGGCTGCGGTCACCGGTCGCCTCGGCAGCTACATGCGCAGTGACAGATTGCCCACTCGGGTCGCCTAGACTGGCGTGCCGTCCGCGCTTGGCGGCAGCCGATGTGGGCCAACCGAGCCGGGCAGTTGAAACGGCGGATCGCTAGGCGCGGTAGGAGCGAGCCAGCTGAACCAGTAGGCGCACGCCGTACCCGGCTGCACCTTTCGGCGCATAGGCGCGTCCGAGGTCCCAGGCCGAGCCGGCGATGTCCAGGTGCACCCAGGGTGTGTCCCCGACGAAGTTCGACAGGAACGTCGCACCCGTGATCGTGCCCGCCTTGCGTCCTTCGGGGGCATTGTCGAGATCTCCGTATTTCCCTTTCACCAGTTCGTCGTACTCCTCGTGCAGCGGCAGCCGCCACACGATCTCGCCCGTCTGCTCGCCGGCGTCGGTCACCTTCGCGGCAAAGACATCGTCATTCGAGATCAGGCCGGCATAGGTCGAGCCGAGCGCGATGATCACCGCGCCGGTGAGCGTCGCCAGGTCCACGACCTGCTCGGCGCCAAGCGAGATCGCATGGCAAAGGCAGTCGGCCAACACGAGTCGGCCCTCGGCGTCGGTGTTGTTGACCTCGATCGTCTTGCCGTTGGCCGCCGTCACTATGTCGCCGGGCTTGACCGAACGGCCGCTCGGCAGGTTCTCGGTGGCGCCCACGACCGCGACGATCCGTACGGGAAGGCCGATCCGAGCGATCGCGGCCAACGCCGAGATCACCGCAGCCCCACCGGACATATCGAACTTCATCTCGGCCATCTTCGCCCCGGGCTTCAGCGAGATACCACCGCTGTCGAATGTGACAGCCTTGCCCACGAAACCCAGCAGCGGGCCGCTCGGATCCGATCCCCGCCCACCCGGCTCGTAGCGCATCGTGATCAGCGCCGGCTCCTGGTCGGAGCCCTGCGCGACTGCTGCGAAGGCCCCCATCTTGCGGGCGAGCAGGCCATCGCGTCCCTCTACTTCGACAGACAGGTGTTGGATCTCCTCGCCGAGCTTGCGTGCGTGCTCGGCCAAGGCGGTAGGGGTCAGGTCGTTGGCCGGCCGGTTCTGCAAGTCGCGTGCCTCGCTAACGGCATCGGACACGATCTGTGCGTCGCCGACAACGGCTGCCAGATCGCCGTCTCCCGTCACGATCAAACCGTCGAGATGCTTTGGCTTCGCGTCCGAGCCCTGCTTGCCTGCCTGCCCCCCTTCATGGGGGCTGCCCGTTTGGATGCCTTTTGGCGAAGACTTGTGACTGTCGAAGCTGTAGTCGGCCAGCCCTGTCCCCTCCACAAGTGCAGCGACGACGTCCTGCTGAGTGTCAGGCGCCTGCCAGCAGAGCACCTTCGTCGCCAGCTCTCGCGCGCGCTCGCGAGCAACCGCCGCTGCCACGCGAGCTCGCTCGGCGGTGAAATCCTCGCGTGTGCCGAGCCCCACGGTCAGCCAGCGCTTGCCTTCGGCGTGCGTCAACCCGAGCGACTTGAACGATGCACGCGCCTCGCCGCTCGAGAGCAGCTCACCGACCTGCTCGGGCGCGCCGGAGGGCGCATCCTCGCCCTCGAAGAGGCCAATCGCCACTGTGTCGGCTGATGTCTGCCGGGCTGGATCTGTGGTCCACGACACGTTCACGATCTGAGCACGATACCGGGCTGGGCTCAGGTGAGCCGGCGAGGCTCAGCGGTCGGAGGCCCTGGAAGGCAGTGGGTGCTCCCAGAAGGCAATGCCCCCTGCGCGCGCGGGGGCATTGCCTTATTCGGGCAAACTCGGGGAGCCACAACTCGGGGAGCCAAGGTCCGCGTTCGATAGCCAGCTGTGTGTGCGAGATGTGCCTATCGTCACGTATGCGGTGCCAGCAGCCCGGTAGGATTGCCATGCCTAGGCCGTAAGCTGCCGGCCACCCCCGACTTCAGGAGAATCGCCTCGATGCCCAAGACTGTGATCCTCGGTGCTGCGCGCACGCCCATCGGCAAGATGGGAGGAGGCCTGTCAACGCTTGAAGCTACCGAGCTCGGTGCGATTGCGATCGAGGCCGCCCTCGAGCGCTCGGGCGTCGAGCCCGCTCAGGTCGAACATGTCGTCATGGGTCAGGTGCTGCAGGCCGGCCAAGGCCAGATCCCCTCGCGCCAAGCCCAGATCAAGGCAGGCATTCCCAAGGAGGTCTCCTCGGAGACCGTAAACAAGGTGTGCGCCTCCGGCGTACGCGCCACTGTGATCCTCGATCAGGCGATTCGCGCCGGAGATGTACAGGTTGGCGTTGCCGGCGGCATGGAGTCGATGTCCCAAGCTCCCTACCTCTTGCCGGGTGCGCGCTTCGGTTTCCGCATGGGCGACGTCAAGGCGCTCGATGCGATGGTCCACGACGGCCTCACCAACCCTTTCTCTGGCAAGCAGATGTTCGTCGAGGCAACGGAGGTAGGCGATGAGCTCGAGCTGACGCGAGCCGACCTCGACCGTTGGGCGCTGCGCTCCCATCAGCTGGCATTGAAGGCCACCGACGAGGGCCGCCTGCCCGAGGAGATCGTCTCGGTCACGATCAAAGGTCGCAAGGGAGACACCGTCGTCGAGATCGACGAGGGGCCACGCCGCGACACGTCCTTGGAGAAGCTCGCCGCACTGCCGGGTCTCGTCGGCAAGGAGGGTACGCACACGGCGGGCAATTCTCCAGGCGTCAACGACGGCGGCGGCGCGCTCGTCGTCGCATCGGATGAGTGGGCGCAGGCCAACGGCAAGCAGGCGCTTGCCGAGGTCGTCGCCCATGCCCAGTCCGCCGACGAGTTCGCCTATCTCGCGCGCACCCCGGCCTCGGCCGCCAAGAAGGCGCTGGAGAAGGCCGGCCTGAAAGCCGAGGACATCGACGTGTGGGAGATCAACGAGGCGTTCGCCTCGGTCACGCTCAACTCGATCCGAGTGCTCGGCATCGACGAGGACAAGGTCAACGTCAACGGCGGCGCCGTGGCGCTCGGGCACCCGATCGGCGCCTCGGGCGCGCGCATCATCGGCAGCCTCGTCTTCGAGTTGCGCCGGCGCGGCGGCGGCCTCGGCTGTGCGGCGATCTGCTCCGGCGGCGGTCAGGGCGACGCCTTCATCATCAAGGTCTGAGATGGCCGCGGACAAATCGAGTCCCACCCGCCCCAAGATCCGCGTCGTCGTGGCCAAGCCCGGCCTCGACGGCCACGACCGTGGTGCGAAGATCATCGCTCGCGCGCTGCGCGACGCCGGTATGGAGGTCATCTACACCGGACTGCACCAGACTCCCGAGCAGATCGTGGAGACGGTGATTCAGGAGGACGCCGACGCGGTGGGCCTGTCGATCCTCTCCGGTGCTCACATGACCCTCGTGCCGCGCGTGGTGGAACTGCTGCACGAGCAGTCGATCGACGACGTCGTCGTGACCGTTGGCGGAACGATCCCGGCGGAAGACATCCCCGAGCTCAAGAGCCTCGGTGTGGCCGAGGTCTTCACGCCCGGCGCGCCCACCCAGGCGATCGTCGATTTCATCCGCGAGGCGACCGTCGCCCGCAGCGCTCGATAGTGCGAGACTCGCGCCAGCATCATGTCTTTATGTCCGCGTCACGGTGACGCGGACGCCACCCCCGCAAGGGTGGCTGATTGACTCGTCAGTCAACTGAGGTAGGATTGGCCCATCGACACCCCCTAAGGAGTAGCTGAATGAAGATTTGCGTCCTGGTGAAGGAGGTCCCGGACGCCGCCGTCGAGAAGCGCATCAACAGCTCGACGGGGCGCATGGACCGCAGCGGGGAGAAGAATCTCAACCCGTATGACACGCACGCCATCGAGGCTGCGATGCAGGTTCGCGAGGGCGGCATCGCCCCCGTGGAGGAGATCGTGGCCGTGACGATGGGCCCGGAGAGCGCCGTGCGCGCGCTGCACAAGGCGGTCTCGCTCGGTGCCGACCGCTCAGTGCACCTCTCCGACCCGGCGGTCGCCGGTTCGGACGTAGCCGCCACCGGCTACGCCCTGGCCCAGACCCTGGATCGCGAGAAACCAGATCTCGTGCTGCTCGGCCAGCAATCGGACGATGGCGAGTGCTACACGATCGGTGCTGTCGTCGCCGAGCACCTCGGCATGCCCTCGCTCACCCAGGTAATCAAGATGGACGTCGCCGCCGACTCCCTGCGCTGCGAGCGCCAGGCCGAGTACGGCTATGACACGGTACAGATCGCCCTGCCCGCTGTCATCTCCGTAGGCGATGCCATCAACGAGCCGCGCTACCCGTCGCTGAAGGCGATCATGGGCGCCAAGAAGAAGCCGCTCGACACAGTCACCGCTGGCGATGTAGGCATCGATGCGTCGAAGGTCGGCGGCGACAACTCCGCCGCCCAATGGGTTGCCGCGAAGGCCCCGCCGGCAAAGGCCGCCGGCGAGATCATCGAGGACGAGGACACCGCCGAGACCGTCGAAAAGATCGTGTCCTGGCTCGACGAGCGCAAGCTCATATAGACCAGAAAGGAACTTGATCTAGACATGGCAAACATTCTGGTCTACGCCCTTCACTACGAAGGCGCGATCAACAAGAACTCCCTCGGAGCAGTCTCAGAGGGCGCAAAGCTCGCCGCCGAGCTCGGCGGCGAGGCGCACGTGATCCTCGTGGGCGAAGGAGTCCCGCAGGATCTGGCGGCATCGCTTGGCAACTACGGCGCCAAGAAGGTGCTGATCGCCGAGGGTCCCGAAGGGCTCGCACAGCCGGTCGTCGATGCAATGGGCACCGCGATCTCTGGCGGCGATTACAAATACGCGCTGTTCGGCGGCGGCCTGCTCGGCTTCGAGATCGGCGCCGGACTGGCCGCACGGCTCGGAGCCGGTGTGGCCATGGAGGTCACCGCGGTACGTGCCGAGGGCGGCGAGCTGATCGCCGAGCGTCCGATTCTCGGCGACTCGGCAATCTCTGAGATCAAATACCGCTCCGACGTCGGCATCGTGATCGGGCGCCTCAACGCGTTCGAGATCAAAGAGACCGGTGCCGGTCCGGCTCCGGTGGAGCAGCTCAGCTTCGAGCTGAGCCCGCACGCCAAGCAGGCCACGATGGTCACGCGCGGCGAACAGCGCGGTGCCGACGTTGACATCGAGGGCGCCTCGATCCTCGTCGCCGGTGGGCGAGGCCTCGGCAAGGCCGAGGGCTTCCAGCTCGCCGAGGACCTGGCGGCGGCATTTGGCAACAACGCGGCGGTGGCCGCCACCCGTGCGGTCGTGGACGCCGGTTGGTACCCCTATGCGGCCCAGATCGGCCAGACCGGCAAGACGGTCTCGCCGAAGCTCTATCTGGCGGCGGGCATCTCCGGTGCGATCCAGCACAAGGTCGGGATGCAGTCCTCGGAGAACATCGTCGCGATCAACAAGGACTCGAACGCGCCGATCTTCGAATTCTCAGACCTCGGGATCGTGGGCGATCTCAACAAGATCCTGCCCAAGCTAACCGAGGCCGTGAAGGCCAAGAAAGCAAGTTAGTGGCGGTGCGGGCGGCGGATGCGGATGCGTGAGCGAAAAGGAGCGTCAAGCGATGTCATCTAATAACGGCTCAAGCAATGGGAAGGTCGTGCCCGCGGCCTTCCCGCCGCCCGTGGACACCCAGAAGGAGTTCGTCAAGCGCGGCCTCGACGCCGAGGACGAGCTGATCGAGGTCGGTGTGGCGATCGTCGGCGGTGGTACCGCCGGCCTGGCCTGCGCCAACCGCCTGCTGCAGTTGCTGGCCGACGATCCGGAGACGCTGGAGCGCCTCGGCGAAGTGCCGGTGGCGGTCGTCGAGAAGGCCAAGACCTGCGGTGGGCACAATCTCTCCGGTGCCGTCATGCGGCCCAAGGCCCTCGAAGAACTGTTCCCGGATATGACTCGTGAGCAGTGGCGCCAGGAGGGCTTCGCCTTCGGCGAGGTGACCAAGGAGGCGGTCTACCTGACTCCGACCTCCAAAATGTCGCTGCGCATCCCCACGCCTCCTCCATTCAAGAACCACGGCAACGAGGTTGTCTCCGTCTCTGCCCTGGCCCGCTACCAGCAGCAGCAGGCCGAGGAGGCGGGCGCATACATCCTCACCGAGACTGCCGCCACCCAACTCGTCGTCGAGGATGGCCGCGTCGTAGGCGTGCGCTCGGGCGACAAGGGCCGCGGCAAGGACGGCGAGCCGCTCGGCAACTTCGAGCCCGGCACCGACATCAAGGCGCATGCGACCGTGCTCGCCGAGGGTTGCTGGGGGCACCTGACGGGAGCCGCGATCCGCGAGTTCGATCTTGCGAAGGGTCGCGAGCCGCAGGTGTGGGAGCTCGGCGTCAAGGAGGTCTGGAAGGTCGCAAAGCCGCTCGACCGCCTGATCCACACGATGGGTCCTTGGCCGCTGAAAATCTCATCCAAGTACGGTCAGATCGGCGGTACCTGGATCTACCCGATGAAGAACGAGAAGACCGGCGAGGACATGGTCTCGATTGGCTTCGTCGTCGAGCTCGACTACGCGGACGCGACGACTTCCGCGCACGACCTGCTGCAGACGTTCAAGACCCATCCGCTCGTACGCAAGATCCTCGAGGGCGGCGAGCGCGTCGCCTGGGGCGCGAAGGCGCTGCCCGGCGGTGGCTACTGGTCGATGCCGAAGCTCTCGATGCCCGGCGCGCTGCTGGTGGGCGACTCCGGCGGCATGGTCGACACGATGGCGCTCAAGGGCGTGCACCACTGCATCAAGTCAGGGATGCTTGCAGCCGAGTCGATCTACGCGGCGATCAAGCGTGGCAGCAGCGATCTGTCCGACTACGAGAAAGCGATCGAGAACTCCTCTGTCGGCAAAGAGCTGTGGGAGGTGCGCAACGCGCGCCAGCCGCTACAGAAGGGCCTGTTCCTCGGGGGGCCGCTCTCGGGCATCCAACAGATCACCAAGGGCAAGCTGCCGGGCCGTGCCGATTGGCACCGCAACGACTCGATCCCGGTGTTCATCGGCAACACCAAGGACGTCTACGTCAAGCCCGACGGCAAGTACACCTTCGACAAGCTCTCCTCGGTGTTCATCACCGGCAACGCCACCCGCGACGACGCACCCAACCACATCCGCGTGCAAACACACGTCCCACGCGAGGTCGCCGAAACCTGGCGCTGGATGTGCCCGGCGGGGGTATACGAGATCCCCGAGGACGCTCCGGAGAAGGGCCCGGTGGACGTGATCGTCAACTACACCAACTGCGTGCAGTGCGGGGCGATCACAGCCAAGGGCGGGCGTTTGACCACCCCCGAGGGGGGCGACGGTCCCCTGTACCAGATCACCTGAGCGTTTCCGACTCGGAGCTTGTGCCCACTTTGTGCGAAACAACGTGGGTCTGTCGGTGTTAGAGGCTTTGAATGAGAGGGATGACGTTCAAACATGCGCGAGCCGCGCGAGTGGCCCTTGCCTTGGTAGGCGCGCTGATGCTGTTCGCCTGGGCTCAAGCCGCGTTCGCGGACACCGGTCTGCACACGTCGGCGACAGCCCCAGCCGCGGGCACGGCCTCGGTCGGGATCGAACAGTGCGTCACCTCCACTGTCCAGGCGGAACGCTCTGCCACGTTCACTGCACAGATGGCCGCCACTGCTACGACGCAGAAGATGGCCATGCGGATCGAATTGCAGCAGCGTTTGCATGGCGAAAGCGAATTCCACACGCTTGCGGCTCCTGGCTTCGGTGTATGGCGTACCTCAGAACCCGGGGTCGAGATCTACAAGTACGTCAAGCAGATCACCAACCTCGACGCTCCCGCGGCCTATCGTGCACTGGTGCGCTTTCGCTGGTTCGACGAACGAGGACACGTGCTCAAGCGCGATGAACTGCACACCTCTCGCTGCGTCCAGCCGACCCTGCCCGGGCAGGTCACGCAGACCGCGCCGTCCGTCGGCGCCTGAGGTCGCTAGAATGGTCGGACCATGAAGGCTTCCATCCACCCAAATTACGTCGAGGCGCACGTGCGTTGCATGTGTGGCAACGAATTCACGACGCGCGCCACACAGGAGGACATCCACGTCGAGGTGTGCTCCAACTGCCACCCGTTCTATACCGGACGGCAGAAGCTCGTGGACACAGGTGGACGCGTAGAGCGCTTCCAACGCCGGGTCGCCAAGGGACGTCAGCGCAGCGCGCAGACGGCAGGCGGCACTCAGGCGCAGGCTCGCCCCCAGTAAGACGATGTCCTCTCGACCGGGTGCCGGTGGGAGGGTCCAGGCGAGCAACCTTCAGGCGGCCGCGACCGGGCAGATACAGCGGTCCTCATCGAGTTCGGGCGCTCCAACAAGCGCCGTAGGCCAACTTCCCGACGGCGAGCTGACGGCAAGGCGGGACGCGCCACTGGGCGGCCAGGCGGTCTTGGAGGGAGTGATGATGCGCGGCGTGCGCCACTGGGCGGTAGCTGTGCGCAAGCCACTGCGTCCCGGCGCCGACGCGCAGGAAGACGGTGACTCCCAGGAGGGTTCGAAATCCTCGCGGGAGGGATCCGAATCGCGTGCCGGCATCGATGAGTCGCACGATGAGCGCCCCGGGTCCCAGGACAATCACACCGCCAATGCACGAGACGTTTCTCACTCGCTGGAGGTGGCGTTCGCGCGGGAGGGAGAGCTCAGCCGCGAGGAGGAGCAGGGGCAGCTGGAGGAGCTCGGTGAGATCGAGGTCGTCACCTTCCCGCTCACCTCGGCGCTTGTGCGCCATCGCTGGCTGCGCTTGCCGATCCTGCGTGGCATCGTTGCGCTCGGCGGGTCGCTTGCAATCGGCTTCAGGGCACTCGGCATCTCCGCCAACGCGCAGCTGCCCGAGGGCGAGGCAGATGAGGATGCGCAGGAAATCGGTACCGGTGTCTGGGTCGGGACGGTGGTGGTCGCGATGGTGTTCGCGATCGGTCTGTTCTTCCTGCTGCCACTTGGCCTGACAAGTCTCATCAAGGGACAGCTGGGCTCCTCAGCGTTGTTCTGGATCGTCGAGGGCATCGTGCGAACTCTGATCTTCCTCGGCTATATGGTCCTGCTCTCGCGCATCAAAGACCTCAGGCGCGTGTTCGAGTACCACGGCGCCGAGCACAAGACGATCTCCTGTTTTGAGGCCGGCCTGCCGCTGACGCCGGCCAACGCGCAGCGCTTCTCGCGACTGCACCCGCGCTGCGGCACGAGCTTCCTGCTGATCGTGATGGTCGTCTCGATCTTCGTGTTCGGGGCCGTCGGCTTGCCTGCGTGGTACCTGCTGGTCGCCTCACGCATACTCGGTGTGCCGATCATCGCTGGCATCTCCTTCGAGATAATCAAGTTCGCCGGGCGCAACCGCAACAGGCGTTGGGTCAAAGCGGTCATGTGGCCCGGCCTGAAGCTGCAGCTGCTCACCACGCAGGAGCCGAGTCTCGACCAGTTGGCGGTCGCGATCGCCGCGCTGGAGGCAGTGCTCGAGCTCGAGACTCCCGGCAGCATGGACGCCGCCGATCTGGTTGGTGTGGAGGTTGTTGCGTAGACACCTGGCCGCCGTACGCTCGCGCATCGCCTTCCAGAAACGGATTCGGGCGTGTCGATCGTCTCGAAAGACGTTCTCAGCCTCGGTGGGGTTCTGCAAGGCCACATAGACTGGCCGCATGATCGAGGAGCTGATCAAGCAGATCGAGGCCCGCTTCGCCGAGCTCGGCGAACAGATGACCGACCCCGAGGTGATCGGCGACCGCGAACGCTACGCCGAGGTCGGTCGCGCATATCGTCAGCTTGAGCCGGCGGCAGAGCTTGCTGCGCAATGGCGGCATGCAAGCGACGACGCGGCCGGTGCGCAGGAGCTGATCGCCGAGGGCGGTGAGGACGCAGAGCTGCGCGAAATGCTAGAAGCGTCGCGCGAGCGGATCGAGGCGCTCGAAGAGGAGATCCGCTTCGCGATGGTCGAGCGCGACCCCAACGACGAGAAGAACGTGATCGTCGAAATCCAGGGCGGCGCCGGCGGCGACGAGGCCGGGCTGTGGGCGGGCGACGTCTACCGAATGCTCACCCGCTATGCCGAACGCGTAGGCCTCAAGCCCGAGCCGCTGGAGATCGGTGAGGGCAAGTACACCTTCGCAGTAAAGGGCGAGAATGCCTATTCGATCTTCAAGTTCGAGGGCGGTACTCACCGCGTGCAGCGCGTGCCGCAGACCGAGTCCCAAGGTCGCATCCACACCTCGACCGCCACCGTCGCGGTGCTGCCGGAAGCCGAGGACGTCGATGTCGAGATCAACCCCTCAGACCTGCAGATCGACGTCTATCGCTCATCCGGCCCGGGCGGACAGTCGGTCAACACCACCGACTCGGCCGTGCGAATAACGCACAAGCCGTCTGGCATCGTCGTCTCGATGCAGGACGAGAAGTCACAACTGCAAAACCGAGAGAAGGCACTGCGTGTGTTGCGCGCCCGTCTGTATGAGCGCGCGCTGGCAGAGCAGCAGTCGGAGCTGGCCGCCGACCGCCGCTCGCAGGTCGGCACAGGGGATCGCGCAGAGAAGATCCGCACTTACAACTATGGCGAGCGTCGCGTCACCGATCACCGCATCAAGCTCACCGTGCACAACCTCGACCAGGTCCTCGAAGGCGAGCTCGAAGAGATCACCGCTGCCCTGCAGGCCGATGAGAAGCGCCGTCGCCTGCAGGCCCAGACGGACGTCTGATCTCACGAGCACGGCCTCCCACAAAGACGACCCTTCCGGAAATGCTCCCTTCGCCCGTTGGACCGCTCGCTCGTGGAACCCCGGTCCGCGACGCGCTTGACGGCGCCGTCACCGCGATCGCCGCCGCCGGCTGCGAAACGCCGCGCCTGGACGCCGAACTGTTGCTCGCCCACGCGCTGGGCGTAGAGCGCGAGCGTCTCTTCATCGACGCCGAGCTGAGCGTCGCCGGTCCGGCCGTGCGCACCTTCCAGGACTACGTGCGCCGCCGCTCTGTGCTGCGTGAGCCGGTCGCCTACATCCTCGGCAAACGTCACTTCCGCCAGCTCGAGCTCGCAGTCGATCCCAGGGCGCTGATTCCACGCCCGGAGACAGAGTTGCTTGTCGAAGTCGCGCTCGCCCTGCCCGAGGGCTTGCGTGTGCTCGACATCGGCACCGGCAGTGGCGCCGTTGCGCTCGCACTGAAGGACGAGCGCCCCGATCTAGAGGTGACGGGCAGCGATCTCAGTACGGAGGCGCTGGCTCTCGCAGGTGCCAATGGCAAGCGGCTTGGCCTCGACGTGCATTGGCTCACAGCCGACCTTTTGGAGGGTGTGCCAGATGAGTTCGAGGCGATCCTCTCCAATCCGCCGTATGTGCCAGACGGAGATAGGACGATGCTCGCTCCGGAGATCCTTCGCCACGAGCCGTCCCGCGCTCTATTCGCGGGCGAGGACGGGCTCGCTGCGATCCGGCCTTTGCTCGACCAAGCAGCCGGCCGCGCCTCCGTGCATTTGCTTGCGCTGGAGATCGGCGCTGGTCAGGCCGCCGTAGTCAGCGATCTGATGCGCGCTGTGAGCTTTTCGTCTGTACGCACTGAGTGCGATCTCGCTGGGATCGAGCGTGTCGTCGTGGGGAGACGGACGTGAGCGTTGCCGTCGCGGTCGAGCGGACGCCCGGCGGGGGCGAGCGGTGAGCATCGTCATCGGTATAGGAGAGACGCTCGGCAGGGTGAGACAGTGAATCTCGGACTCGACGACGCCGAACGCTTGCAGGAATGTCTGGTCGGCGATGGCGTTGCGCTGATCCCCACCGACACCGTCTACGGACTCGCTTGCAATCCAGAAAGCAAGACAGCGTTGCAGCGCATCTATGAGCTCAAGGGGCGTCCGCCCGTCAAGCCGGCTGCCGTCATGTTCTTCGCACGCGAGCCGGCACTGGAGTCGCTGAGCGAGCTGGGGCCGCGTACGCGCGCCGCGCTCGGCGCGCTGCTGCCGGGCCCGGTGACACTGCTGCTGGAGAACTCCAGTCGGCGGTTCCCGTTGGCGTGCGATCCAGGCGCCGGTGGCGGAGCTGCCCTACTCGGCCTACGCGTGCCGCTGTTCGAAGGCCCATTCGCGGCGCTCGCCGGTGTCGGTGTGCCAGCGGCACAGTCGAGCGCCAACTTCTCCGGCGGCGCCGACCCGCCCGACTTGCAAAGTGTGCCCGTCGAGTTGCGCGAAGGTGTCGACCTCGTGCTCGACGGTGGCAAGCTGCTCGGTGTCGCCTCCACAGTGATCGACATGTCCGAGTATGAGCAGGATGGACGCTGGCGGACCGTGCGCGAGGGACCGCTTGACGAGGCCGCGATCACGGCGATGCTCGCCTGAATGTGAGGTTGGAGTTGGCTTGGCGCCAGACCTGAGTGGCTCGGCTCCTGCTAGCCTCGTAGTGCGCAGCCGCGACTGGCGCGAGAGGTGGAATCGACCATCGGGAAGCGGCTTTGCGATCATCGCCGCGCGCCTGGGCACCCATAGCGATCACAAGCTTTAGGAGCGCGCCCATGTCCGATCTCAGCCCCGACTACTTCAACCGTCCGCTCGCCGAGGTGGACCCCGAGGTCGCCGCCGCTCTGCGCGGCGAGCTCGAGCGCCAGCAGCAGACGCTCGAGATGATCGCCTCGGAGAACTTCGTGCCGCAGGCGGTGCTCGAGTGCCAGGGCTCGGTGCTGACGAACAAGTACGCCGAGGGTTATCCGGGCAGGCGCTATTACGGCGGCTGCGAGTGGGTGGACGTCTCCGAGCAGCTGGCGATCGACCGGGCCAAGGCGCTGTTCGGGGCCGAGCACGCAAATGTTCAGCCGCACTCTGGAGCTCAAGCCAACACGGCCGTCTACCACGCCCTGCTCCAGCCGGGCGACACGATCATGGGCCTGTCGCTGGCCCACGGTGGCCACCTGACGCACGGCATGAAAATCAACGTGTCCGGCAGGCTGTATGACATCGCCGCCTATGAGGTCGACCGCGAGACGAGCAGGATCGACATGGACGAGGTGGCACGCATCGCGCGCGAGCATCGGCCAAAGTTGTTGCTGGCCGGCTGGTCGGCCTACCCGCGCCAGCTCGACTTCGCCCGTTTTCGCGAGATCGCCGATGAGGTCGGAGCGCTGTTGATGGTGGACATGGCGCACTTCGCGGGCCTTGTCGCTGCGGGTCTGCACCCGAACCCGGTCGAGTACGGCGCGGATGTGGTGACGACCACCACCCACAAGACGCTTGGCGGCCCGCGTGCGGGGATCATCCTGTGCAAGCAGGAGCTCGCCAAGAAGATCGACTCGGCCGTGTTCCCAGGTCAGCAGGGCGGTCCGCTCGAGCATGTGATCGCGGGCAAGGCGGTGGCTCTGAGGATTGCCGCAAGCGAGCTGTTCGCCGAGCGCCAGCGTCGCACGGTGGAGGGCGCCAAGGTCTTTGCGCAGCAGCTCTTGGGCGCCGGTCACGGCGTAAACGTGCTCACCGGGGGCACCGACGTGCACCTTGCGCTCGTGGACTTGCGGGCATGCGAGCCCGAGCTGAGCGGACGCCAGGCCGAGGATCGCCTGCACGAGATCGGCGTGACCGTCAACCGCAACGCGGTTCCGTTCGATCCGCGCCCGCCGATGGAGGCCTCGGGACTGCGCATCGGCACGCCGGCATTGGCCACGCGTGGCTTGCAGGTCGAGGACTTCGCCGAGATCGGCCAGGTGGTCGCGGCGGCGCTCACTCCTGAGTTCGAGTCTCGCAAGCAAGAGCTCTCAGAGCGTGTGCAGGCGATCGTGGAGCGCTATCCGCTGTATGAGCATTTGAACGCCGTGGCTGCGGCCTAGCGTCGTCAAACGACTTGGCGCACCGTTGTAGTTGACAGCGGCGCATGCGCCGCTGTCCGGGGCGGCACATGTGCCGCCCCGCGGGACGGTGCATGCACCGTCCCGGCCGACCCGCGCATGCGCGGGTCGGCCAGCCGGCACATGTGCCGGCTGGAAGGCGCGCAAGCGCCTTGTCACCTGCGATGCTGTGCGCGAGCCGATGGCCAAACTCAACGAGCTCGACGCGCTTTACGCATTCCTGACCGCAGCGGCCGTGACCGCGCTGCTCACCCCGTTCACGATGCGCTTGGCCAGGGCGGTGGGCGCCGTCGACGAACCGCGCGAGCGCGGACTCTCCGACCGGCCCACACCGCTGTTGGGCGGGCTGGCGATCTTCGCGGGCGTGCTTGTCGCCGTGCTCGCCTTCCTGCCGGCGGGCTACGGCTCGAGCAGCGAGATGTGGCACGGCGTGCTGATCGCAGCCGCACTCATAACGCTCGTCGGGGCACTGGACGACCGCTTCGATCTGCCCCCGCTCGTAAAGCTGGTAGGCCAGATCGCGGCAGCCGTGATCGTCGTGCACTTCGGCGTCGCGGTGAAGTCGATCACCCTGCCGTTCGCCGGCACCTTGCATTTCCCAAATGCCGGCCCAACCAATGCGGGCCCGGCACTGACCGTCATCGGCCTCGTAGTGATGATGAACATCGTCAACCTCTCAGACGGCGTCGACGGCCTCGCCGCGGGCGTCTGCGTGATCATCGCGGGAACGCTCGCGATCATCGCCTTCGATCTCGACCGCGCCGCCCCGGGCGTGCTGGCGGCGCTGACGGCCGGCGCCGCGCTCGGGTTCCTGATCCACAACTTCCCGCCCGCCTCGAGCTTCATGGGCGATTGCGGGGCCAACCTGTTGGGCCTGCTGATGGGGGTGGTGGCCGTCGAGGCAGCGGTCAAGAAGCCAGTTGTCGTGTCCTTCGTACTGCCACTGATCCTGCTGACCGTGCCGTTCTTGGACACCACCTTTGTGGTACTCAAGCGCTTGAAGTACAAGCGCCCGATCTACGCCGCCGACAGCGAGCACTTCCACCATCGCATGGCCCGCATCGGCTTCTCGAGCAGACGCACGATCGCATACCTCTACGCGTGGACGCTGATGCTCGCCGGCTTCGCGCTGGCGCTGCGATTCGTGCCCTACTCCGATCACAAAGGCCAGCTGTACCTCGGCTGGACACTGGTGATGGTGGGCCTGGCGGTGCTGGTGGTCGCTGCCAGCGTCTACCTCGTATACGTGCTCGAGATCCTCAAGTTCCGCCGACT
Source organism: Solirubrobacteraceae bacterium (assembly GCA_035486935.1). Classification (GTDB taxonomy): domain Bacteria; phylum Actinomycetota; class Thermoleophilia; order Solirubrobacterales; family Solirubrobacteraceae; genus Palsa-744. The sequence goes on along the minus strand of DATHMQ010000036.1, from coordinate 3,533 downwards.
GGACGCGCTGCGACTACGTCGATTGCGCCCCGAAGCCTCGCCCGAGGAGATCGAGCGCAGAGTGGCGCATCACCTGGAAACCGGCGAATACGAGGCCGTCGTCATCGCCGGCAACTCGCCCGCGCGAGGCGACTCCTCGATGCAAGCCGACCCGCTGGTGGGTGACGTGGCGGGCGGGACTGAGCAGGGGATCGGCGAGCGGCAGGTGAATCAAGATCGCGTAAGCACAGAAGAGGAGCGTGGCGACGCGCAGACGGCGGCTGTCGGCGAGCGCGGCCAGCGGCAGCGCCCATATCGCATACCAGGGCAGTAGCCAAGCGGTCGAGAGCAGCAACGCCAACGTGGCCCAACCGGCCATCGCCCGCCATTCGGCCCCTTGCGCCGTGCGCCACAGCGTCAGCACCAGTGCGACCAGGAAGCCAGCGACGAACAGGTCCCGCCACCACGCCGGCAAACCGCTGAGACCGACCCAGCGCGCCGTCTCCGCCGGCAGGCTGTGAGTGGCGATCAGCTGCTGTTGCTCGCCCAAGGCGCCCAAGAAGCCGAAGGCATGGGTCCCAAAGCCGACAACCGCCACGACTGCGAGCAGCAAGAGCGCACCAAGCGCGCTCGCCGCCACGTGCGCTCGCTCCCGCCATCGCGTGGGGGCAAGCACCACGAACGGAAGTACGAGGCCGGCGGAGGCCTTCACGCCGATCCCGACGACAAGCAGGGCGGCTGTTGCCCGGAGGTCTGCAGGGTTCGTCGAAACGGCGATGCCCCCCGCGCGCGGGGGGGGCATGCCGGTTTTGCGAGCCGCGAGCGCCAGCGCTCCGGCCAGGACGAGCAGCACGAGCGTGTCGTTGTGCGCGCCACCGACGGCAAGCTCCAGAAGCACGGGATTCAAGCCGACGAACACGGCCGCCACCTTGGCCGAGCGTCCCATCATGCGTGCCGCGCTCGCAGTCAGGGCCACCGCCGCGAGGCTGCTCGCGACAGCGGCCACCTTGAGAGCCCATAGGCCACCGCCGAGCCCGAGCGAGGCAAGCGGATAGGTGCCGAGCGTAAACAGGGGTCCGTAGGGAGAATGCTGGAACGGCCAGCCGATGAACGGAAAGACGGCGTCGGTTGGAGCTTCCGCCGCGACGTGGGTATAGGGATCCAGCCCGTGCAACAAGCCCAGGCGAGCAAACTCGAGGTAGCCGAAGACATCTTGAGAGATGAGCGGCGGGCCGAGCAGCAACAGTAGATTGGCCGCCAGGATCGCAAGCGCGATCGCCTTGCCGGGCAGGGCGCGCGCGGCAAGCAACGCAGCGACGTAGCCGGCGCACATCACGAGCGTCAGCACCTGGAAGCTCGAGGAGGCGATGCCAACCCCGAGCCCGTGCAGCGGCCCGCTCAGCCAGCCCGGCCAGCCCCCGATGCGCGCCGGGACATAGGACGTGGGACTGCCCGCGGCGCCGGCTGCCACTCCGAACACGCCGCCCACGATGCCCACGAGGCCGGCCAAACCGAGCGCGCGCAATGCCGTCGGCGAGCGCGGGGACGGGCTCGCCGAGGTGCGACCGTTCGGCGCGGCCGCTACGCTTTGCATGTCGCTTGCGCTGAGAGCATCTTCACCGTGCTTGCGACCTAGCCGTTCCGTCCACCGGGCGGGCAAGGCTTGAACTGTATGCCACGCCGCCACCGCACATCGACATCGCGCCGGCGCCCCGGGCCCAAGCGCGTGCTGATTCTCTCCGCCGACGTCGGCGAGGGCCACGCCGCGGCCGCACGCGCGCTCGCCCGACAGATCGAGAGCGCCCCCGAGCCCGCGGAGGTGACGGTGATCGACGGACTTGCGGCAATGGGCCCGCTACTGCAACCGGTCGTCGAGGACGGCTATCGCGTGCAACTGCGCTTCTTCCCGTGGACCTACACGGTGATCTACTGGCTGCTGGAGTCCGTCGCGCCGGTGCGAGTGCTGGCGCGCAGCTTGCTGTGCCTGTTCGGCTCGCGCCCGCTGTCAAGGCGAATCGCCGAACACGAGCCCGACGTCGTCGTCTCCACATACCCGGCGGTGACGGTGGTGCTCGCGCGCTTGCGACGCACGCAGCAGGTGCACTGCCCGACGGTCGCGACGATCACCGATCTCACAGGCTTGTTCTTCTGGGCCCAGCCGGGCATCGACAGTCACTTGGTCATGTACGGCGAGTCGATGAGCTCGGTCGAGCGCATCGCTGGGCGCGGCAGCGCACAACTGGTACGCCCGCTGATCTCCTCAGAGTTCCTCGACGAGCGCCCCCAGACGGAGTCCCGCCAGGCGCTCGACCTGCCGCAGGAGGGCCGCATGGTAGTCGTCTCAGGAGGCGGTTGGGGAGTGGGGGACATCGAGGGCGCGGTGCGCGCGATTGCGGGTATCCCCGACGTGAGCGCGATCGTCTGTCTAGCTGGGCGCAACGAGCAGCTACGCGAGCGTCTGGAGGCGGACTTCGCGGACGAGCGGCGGGTACGCGTGTACGGCTTCACAGAACGGATGCCGGAGATCCTGGCGGCTGCCGACACGCTCGTGCACTCAACCGGCGGCGTGACGTGCCTGGAGGCGAAGGCCACCGGCACACCGGTCGTCTCCTACGGCCTGCCGGTGGGACACGCGCGCCTGAACACACGTGCGATGGCCGATCTCGGCCTGCTGCGACTCGCCAACAACACGGACGAGCTGTCCGAGCACGTGCAGGCCAGCTTCGCCGAACACCACGCGTTGCGTGGCCGTGGCAAGCATCCGCGCGAGGGCTTGCTGGCGATCGCCGGCCAGAACACGGTCGCCGCGCCCGAGCTGGCCGACGGTGTGGAGAGACCGAACGAGGCCGGAGCGAACGGATCGCAGCCACCCGAGCCGCAGCTCGACCCGGCGGCGGTGGACCTCGTGCTCGACGCGCCTCACCGTGTACGCCCGATCCCGCTGTGGCGTTTGCGCATGATCGCGTTCGTCACGCAGATGGCGCTGCTCTTGGTTGTGAGCACCTGGTTGATGTCCACCGACGAGGTGACCGCGTTCGCCGCGCTGTTCCTGGGAGGGCACGCGCTCAAGCGTGTGGAAACCTCGACGCCCGAGGTGGGCTTGGTGGTGCGGGCCCCCGCAGGCAAGGTGACATTGATCGCAAGCGAGCTGGCGGGCGCCGGCATCCGCGTGTCGTTTGCCGACAACGGCGTGGACTCGTCCACCACGATCGCCCAGTTGCGCGCGCATCACGACGAACTCTTGCCTGAACTGCCGCATTCGGGCTCGCCTTTCCGTTGGGTGCGCACACGCGGGACGCTGCGCTCGCAAGCGCGCGCTCTCGGCTTGCATCACCGCTTCTATTTTCTACAGCCACCGAAAGGCTTGACAGTGGGTCAACTCGTACTAGCTCGGACCGCCGATGCGATCCCGGTTGCCGGCTCAGAACGCTTGAACGCGCCCGGGCCGCTGCCTCATGGACGCATGCGTGCCGGCGATGTGCTCGTGGTGTCGGTGGACGGCGACGCCTCGTCGCTTGCCGGCGTCGAGCGGATCGTCTCGCAGTTGCGCTCCG
>DATHMQ010000035.1:0-2029 GCA_035486935.1 Solirubrobacteraceae bacterium | reverse complement strand
GGGGTCTTCGGTTGCCTAAAGAAAAGCGCTATGCGGCGACGGCTGTCGCGGGCGGCGCCTCCTCGAGGATTTCACGGGTGCGCCCGGCGTTGACCTTCACGCCCGGTCCCATCGTTGAAGTGATCGTGATCGAGTGCAGATAGCGGCCCTTCGCGCTCGCCGGCTTGGCGCGGATCAGCTCTTCGATCACCGCCGCGTAGTTCTCGAGCAATGGACGCTCGTCGAAGCTCGCCTTGCCGATCACGAGGTGCACGATCGCGTTGCGGTCGGTGCGGTACTCGACCTTGCCCGACTTGGACTCCTCGACCGCTTTCGAGACGTCCATCGTGACCGTGCCGACCTTCGGGTTGGGCATCTTGCCCGAGGGGCCGAGCACGCGGCCGAGGCGACCGACGACGGACATCAGGTCGGGCGTGGCGATCGCGACGTCGAAGTCGTCGAAGCCCTCCTCGATCCGTTTCGCCAGATCCTCGCCACCGACCGCGTCGGCGCCGGCCGCTTCGGCCTCGGCGACCTTCGGGCCCTGGGCGAAGACGATGATCTTCACGTCTTTGCCGAGGCCGTTCGGCAGCGCGATCGTGCCGCGCAGCTGCTCGTCGGCGTGCCTCACGTTCAGACCCGTGCGCACGTGCAGCTCGACCGACTCGTCGAACTTCGCGCCGGCGAGGCTCTTGACGAGCGCCACGGCTTCGGCGGGCTCGTACTCGCGCTCGCGCTCGACCTTCCCCAGCGCCTCGGAGAAGCGCTTGCCGTGATGGGCGCTCATGAGGCCACCTCCACACCCATCGAGCGAGCAGTGCCCGCGATGATCTTCGCCGCCTGATCGATGTCGTTGGCGTTCAGATCCTCGAGCTTGCGCTCGGCGATCTCGCGCAGCTGAGCTTGGGTGATCGTGCCGACCTTCGTACGGTTGGGCTCGCCCGAGCCCTTGCCGATCCGCAGCGCCTGCTTGATCAACACCGCCGCGGGTGGCGTCTTTGTGACGAACGTGAAGGAACGATCCTCATAGACCGTGATCACAACGGGGATGACCGTGCCTGTTTCGCCCTGCGTCTGCGCGTTGAACGCCTTGCAGAACTCCATGATGTTGATCCCGTGCTGCCCCAGGGCGGGACCAACCGGCGGGGCGGGGGACGCCTGCCCGGCGTTCGCCTGCAGCTTGATTGTTGTCAGAACCTTCTTGGCCATGGTCTAGAGCTTTTTCACTTGGTCGAACTGGACCTCTACCGGGGTCTCCCGGCCGAAGATTGATACCAGGACCTTGAGCTTGGCCGCATCCTCGTTGATCTCGGAGATCTCCCCGGAGAAGTCCGACAGCGGGCCGGAGATGACCTTCACGGACTCGCCGATCGTGAACTGGGCGCGTGTCCTCGGCGCCGTCGCGACGTCGGTCTTGTGCAGCATCCGATCGACCTCGACCTGGGTCAGCGGCACCGGCTCCTGCGAGGCCCCGACGAATCCTGTGATGCCCGGGGTGCCCTTGACGACGCCCCAGGAGTCCTCGTTCAGCTCCATGTTCACGAGCACATAGCCGGGCATCGTGCGCTTCTCGACGGTCACCTTCTGGTTGTCCTTCATCTCCGAGACCGACTCGGTCGGGACGACCACGTTGCGCACAGCGCGCTGCTGGCCGAGCGAGATCACGCGGTGCTCCAGGTTGTGCTTAACCTTGTTCTCGTGACCAGAGTAAGTGTTGACTACATACCAACGAAACATTCAGGATTCCTTGACAGGGGGTTCAGTGTGAGGACTGCAACGGATTAGGAAAGGATGAATTCGACGATTTCCTTGGCGACAAAGTCAGCCAAGCCGAGGTAGGCGCCGGCGATCGCGACGAAGCCCAGGACGACGGCGGTTGCCTGGAAGACCTGGCGGCGGTCAGGCCACTGTACCCGCTGCAGCTCGGCCCAGCTGGCACGCAGGAAGCCGATCGCGCGGTTGCCACCCCGCTGCGGAGCGCCCGAGGCCTGCTCAGGAGTGGCGAGGCCACCGCCCCCACCAGGTCCCGACGGGCCCGCGAGCTCCTGGA
>DATHMQ010000034.1:0-32890 GCA_035486935.1 Solirubrobacteraceae bacterium | reverse complement strand
AGCGTGAAAATGCTCAGAGCAATCCCAGCGCGCTGCCGACCCCGTGCACGAGGTTGAACAGCGGCTGCGGGACGATCCCGAAGAAGATCGTCGCGGCGCCGGCGAGGACTGCCACGAAGGCGACCTCGGGCTGCAGGCTCGGTACGCCTATGGCGATGGGGGGAGCGGCGCTAGCTGCTCCACTAGCGAGGGTGCGCCGATGCCGGGGTCAGCGCTACTCGTCTCGTCGTCCAGCTCTGAGGAGCCGCCGGCGATCGCCGGAATCGCGCTTGTCGGAGGCGCAGCAGCCGCGGCTGGGGAGGGGCTCATCCACATCGTGGCGATCACCGGCAGGTAGTAGCCCAATGAAATCATCGAGCCGATCACGATCACGACGCCGAGCCAGGTGTAGCCACCGGCCACAGCCGCATCGATCAAATAGAACTTGCCGATGAACCCGGCCGTCGCGGGGATGCCGGCGAGTGCCAGCATCGAGATCGTCATTGGCCACGCCAGCAGGGGCCGCTCGCGGCCGAGACCGGCCAGTGTCTGAATGGAGTCGCCGACCCAGCCGTCCGGATCCTCATCCTCGGTTGGCCACTCCTCAGGATTGCGGGCTTGGGCCAGCGCCCGTGTTTCGCGCTCGCGGGCGACGATCACGGCGAAGGCGGCCATGTTCATCGGCAGGTACACCGCCAAGTAGAAGACCAGGGCCTGGGCGCCGAGCTGGGTGGAGACGACCACGCCGGCGAGGATGTAGCCGGCCTGCGCGACGGAGGAGTAGGCGAGCATGCGCTTCAACGAGGACTGCCCAAGCGCCCCGACGTTACCGACGAGGATCGTGATCGTCGCGAGCGCCGCCAGCGCCGGCCCCCAGCTGCCGTGGGCTTCGATCAGCGCGACGTCGAACAGGCGCAGCAGCACGCCGAGCGCCGCCACCTTGGTCGCGACCGCCATGAAGGCGGTGATCGGCGTGGGGGCACCCTCGTAGACGTCGGGCGTCCACTGGTGGAAGGGCGCTACGGAGGCCTTGAAGGCCAACCCTGCCACGCAAAGCGCGATACCCGTCAGCAGCATCGCGTTGTTCGCCAAACCGCTGCTGGAGATCGCGCTTGCGATGCCGCCGAAGTCTGTCGCTCCTGTTGCCCCGTAGAGCAGCGCGATCCCGTACAACAATGTCGCGCTGCCGACCGAGCCGACGATCAGATACTTCAACCCAGCCTCGAGCGAGTGCTCGTTGCGCATTTCGGTCGCGCAAAGCACATAGAGCGGGATCGACAGAAGCTCGAGCCCAAGGAACAAGGCAACGGTGTTCTGGGCGGCGCCGAGCAGCGCCATACCGCCGATCGTCGTGAGCAGCATCGCGTGCAGCTCGCCGTGCGCAGCTTCACGCGAGGCGCGCGAGCGCCAGGCAAGCAGCACTGTGGCCATGCCGCCGACGGCCAGGATCAGATTCAAAGTAAGCGACAGACGGTCGACTCGCAGCGCGCCGGAGACGATCGACTCCGGCGAGTTCCAACGCCAGATCGTCAAGCCGAGCGAGGCTCCAAGTGCGACGATCGCCAGGGCTGGCACGACCTGCTCGCGGATCCAGCGTGAACCGAGCAGCCCGACGAGCAGGACAACGATCGCCCCACCGACCAGGGCGATCAGCGGCGAGAGCGCCGCGAAGTCGACGTGCGGGCCTTTGAGTGTCGCGAGCACGATCATGGTTCAGTCGAGGCCAAGGCTGAAGGGCCGGCGGTAAGCGCGTTGTGGGCAGCGGCGACCGATGTGCTCGCCGAATTTTCAGAGCGCTTCAGCGCGCCTTGGGGATAGAGCGCGAGGAACACGATCACGGCGAGCAGGGGGACGAGCACGAGCGCGTCGGTGCGCGTCAGGTCGCGCGATTCAACGTCCTTGCCGACACGATTGTGCATCGCGCGGATGAACACCCGCAGGGCATAGACACTGGCCATCACAACACCGCTGAACGCGATCACGGCGATCGCGAGCTTGGCCTTGAAGACGCCCAGCAGGATCAAGAACTCGCCGACGAAGTTGGCCGAGCCGGGCATCGCCAGCGTGGCGAGTGCGACCACCAGGAAGATCGTGGCCAGTACCGGAGCGCGGAAGGCGATTCCGCCCATCTGGCGGATGTCCTGCGAGCCGCCGGCCCGCTGCGCCAGTAGCGCGATGATGAAGAAGATCGGCGCGACCACGAGCCCGTGGTTGACCATCTGCAGGAGCGCACCCTGAGCCCCTTGGGGATTCAACGCGAAGATGCCGAGCGTGATGAAGCCGAGCTGCGCCACCGAGGAATAACCGGCGATCAGGCGTGCGTCGGTTTGTGTGAAGGCGACTGCCGAGCCGTAGACGATCGAGCAGAGCGCGATGATCAGCATCAGCGTCTGGAAGTGGGCGGCGCCCTGAGGGAACAGCGGCAACACGATTGCCAGGAAGCCGTAGGCGCCAACCTTGGAGAGCACGCCGCTGAAGACCATCAGCACCTCGATCGGCATGGCTCGGTAGCCGTCGGGCATCCAGCCGTGCAGAGGGAAGGCGGGCATCTTCACGAGGAAGGCGGCGGCGAAGAACAGGAAGATCCACTCCTGTGAGCCCTTGCTCAGCGGCAGCCCTTGCAGTTGGGAGAGCACGAACGTGATGTGCCCGCCGTTCTGCTCGCCCGCGAGCACTCCGGTGGCGATCGCGGCGGCCAGCATCAGCAGCGAGCCGACGAGCGTATAGATCACGAGCTTGATCGTCGCTTTCACGCGATCGGGCCCCTCGCCCCAGGCGCCGATGAGGAAATAGAAGGGGATCAGCATCAGGTCGAAGAAGGCGACGAACAGGGCAAGGTCCTGGGCAAGGAAGGCGCCGAGCACAGCCGACTCGGCGAGCATGAACTGGAAATAGAAGAGCCTTGGGCGGTCCCATGAGCGCAGATTGGAGGCCAGCACGGCGGCGAAGAACAGCAGCGCTGTGAGCCCGACGAGCAACACGTTCAGTCCGCTGACGCCGAGCTTGTAGTGGATTCCGAGTTCTGAGATCCAAACGACGTCTGTCACGTCCTTCAGCCCGTGCGAGCCGGGTCCGTACTGGGCGATGTAGCCGATCGCCAGGCCGAGTGCTGCGAGTGTTCCGGCGAGCGCGAGCAGGCCCGGTAGGCCCCACTTGCGCTGCGCGGAGTCTGCGTCCGAATCGGCGATGCGCCCGGCGAGCGCGGGGGACCCGCCGGTTGGGATGAGCGCCCCGATCAGTCCACAGGCGGCGGGAAGCCAGATCAATATCGATAGAGGCGGCATCAGCTCATGCCTGCAGCAGGAAGTAGAGGCCGAGTGCCGCGATGCCGAGCACGACAAGCGCTGCGTAGTAGCGCAAGAGGCCTGTCTGCACAGCCCGCACCGATGCGGAGCCGGCCTTGACGAGGCCCGTGGCGCCGCCGACGATCGCCCCGTCGACGAACACGCGCTCGAATGTGGTGCTGGCAAAGCGCCCGGCCGCGGCGGCCGGCTTCACGATCAGCGCATCGATCAACTCGTCGAAGTACCACTTGTTGACGAACAGCGTGTACAGGGGCTTGAAGCGGGTGCGAGCGGCTACGGCGATCGAGGGCTGCTTGACCCAGATGCGATAGGCGATCGCGATGCCGCTCAGCCCAAGCACGGTGCCGAGGGCCAAGCCGAGCCACAGCAGGCCGTCGCGCGTGTGCACCGTATACAACGACGACCCGTAAAAGCTCGGTTCGAGGAATTTGTCGATCACGTAGTCGACGTTGGGGATCTGCACGAGCCCGGCGCCGACCGCGCCGATCGCAAGGATCACCATTGCCACGCGCATCGGCAGCTCCCGCTCGGCGATCGCGTGCGTAGGGCCGGGGAAGCCCACATCGGTGTCCTCGACCTCGCCGTTGGCCGGGTTTGTGGGCTCGGGCGCGTGGTAGAGGTGGCCGCCTTCGAGCTCCTTGGCCTGCTCCACCGGATCGCCGTAGAAGGCCCTGAAGATCATCCGGAACGTGTAGATCGCGGTCATGAATGCACCGATGTAGCCGAACACGTACAGCGCCCAGTGCCAACCACCGCGCTCACCCGTCACCAGCAGGATCTCGTCCTTGGAGAAAAAGCCGGAGAAGGGGGGTATGCCGGACAGGGCAAGGCCGCCGATGACGAAGCAGGCGAAGGTGAACGGCATCGCCTTCTTGAAGCCTTTCATCTTCTCGAGCGACTGCTCGCCGCCCATCGCGCCGATGATCGAGCCGGCGCTCATGAACAAGAGCGCCTTGAAGAAGGCGTGGGTCATCAGGTGGAACATGCCAGCGGCATAGGCGCCGACGGACACGCCCATGATCATGTAGCCGATCTGGGACATGGTCGAGTAGGCGATCACGCGCTTGATGTCGGTCTGGGTCAGCGCGATCGTGGCGGCGATCACGAGCGTCGCGCAACCGACGATCGCACCCACGTCCTGCGCGGCCGGCGCCAGTTCGAAGAAGGGGTGCATACGCGCGATCAGGTAGACGCCGGCGGTCACCATCGTCGCGGCGTGGATCAGGGCGGACACGGGCGTGGGTCCCTCCATCGCGTCGGGAAGCCATGTGTGCAGCGGGATCTGGGCCGACTTGGCGAATGCCCCCACGAGCAGCAGCAGGCAGCCGGCGGTGACATCGCCTTCGCCGCTCGTGAATACGTTTGGCGCGGCCTTGAACGCCTTCAGGAAATCGAGCGTGCCGGTGTGCTTGAAGAGGAAGTACGTGCCGAGCACGAGCCCAACGTCGCCGACGACGTTGATCACGAACGCCTTGATGCCGGCTTTGGTGGCGGTCGAGCGCCGGTACCAGAAGGAGATCAGCAGGTAGGACGCAGCACCGACGAAGGCCCAGCCCACGATCAAGAGCAGGAAATTGCCGGCCAAGACCAGCAGCAGCATCGAGAAGACGAAGAAGTTGAGGTAGGCGAAGTAGCGCGCGAAGCCTTTGTCCGCGTCCATGTAAGACACCGAGTACAGGTGGATCGTGGTCGACACGCCGGTGACGATCAAGATCATGAACACCGACAGCGGGTCGACCAGAATCGACATCTGCGCGTCGATGCCGACGGTGCTCGCGTAGTTCCACAGCGAGGAGACGAACTGGCGGTCGTGGGGCGCGTGACTCTGCAGCGAGATCAGCGTCGCGAGTGCCGCCAGGAAGGCCAGGAAGATCGCGGCCGTGCCGATCCAGCCGGCGGTGCGCCCGGGCAGCCTTTTGAAGTTCGCTCCGATGATCAGCGTGCCCAGCAGCGGGAACGCCAGCACCAGCCAGCCGTAGGTGGTGATGCTCATCCCTGAAGCTCCCTTAGCTCATCCACATCGATCGGCAGGCGCCGGCGATGAATCGCGACGATCATGCCGAGCCCGATGCAGACCTCGCAGGCCGCGACGGTCATCACGATCAGCGCGAGGATCTGCCCGTCGCCGTTGCCCCACATGCGCGAGAAGGCGATCAGCGAGAGGTTGGCGCCGTTGAGCATCAGCTCGAGGCAGAGCAGCACGACGAGCGGATTGCGACGCGTCATCACGCCGAACGCACCCGTGCAGAAGACGATCGCCGAGACGGCGAGGTACCAGCCGATGCTCACCAACCGCCTCCGTCTGGGTCCGGATGCTCATCGTCGAGATCGCCTGCCCCACGGGCGTGCGCCAGCGCGAGCCCTTCGACGCCCTCGACCATCGTGCCGGTGCCGCGGGGACGCAGGATGTCAAGCGGGGTGAGCCGGTTGCGCTCGTCGTCATCTTCAAGGCCACCGCGTCTACGCGCAAGCACCACGCCGCCGACTGCTGCGATCAGCAGCAGCAGCGAAGAGGCCTCGAACACAAGCAAGAAGCGCGTCAGCAACAGGTTGCCGATGTAGGCGGGTGTGCCGAACGTGCGCGGCCCGGGAGCGTAGGGCGCGCCGTCGCCGGACACGGCCTTCAGCCCGCTGCCGAGCAGCGCGATCAACAGCTCGACGAGCAAGACACCGGCGAACAGGGCTCCGGTGAGCTTGCGCCCGTCGGCCCCGCGCGAGCGCGGCCGACGCGAGAGCACGCCGTCCAGCGACTGCTCCTCGTCGCCGACGTAGGCGACCACGAATACATAGAGCACCATCACTGCGCCGGCATACACGACGACCTGTGCTGCGGCGACGAATTCAGCGCGCAGCAGCAGGAACAGCACGGCGAGCGAGAGCAGATGCCCGACGAGCGCGAGCACGCTGTAGAAAGGATTGCTGAACGTGACGACGCCTATTGCACCGGCGATCACGCCGATCGCCGCGATGAAGAAGAGGATTGCGCTCACTCGCCCTCCCGGCGTAGCGGCGTGCGCTCGAGCGGCTCCGCGAGCAGCATCTCCTTGGTGAAGATCAGGTCGCTGCGCGTGTAGTCGGACATCTCGTAGTCATGCCCCATCGTGATCGCGTCGAAGGGACAGGCGACCTCGCAGTAGCCGCAGAAGATGCAGCGGGAAAGATTGATCTCATAGACCTCCGCATAGCGCTCGCCGGCGGAGACGCGGTGCTCGGGCGTGTTCTCCGCCGCGACGACGCGAATACAGTCGGAGGGGCAGGCGGCAGCGCAAAGCGAGCAGCCCACACACTTCTCGAGCCCGGTGTCCTCGAACTTGTGCAGCTTGTGCCTGCCCCTGAAGCGCGGATAGACGGGTGTCTTCTCCTCGGGATACTCGAGCGTCACGGGTTTTTCGAGCATCCGCCCGAAGGTGGTCTTCATGCCCCGCAGGGTTTCGCCAAACGCGCGATACGTGCCGCGCGCCGCGCCCGGCGCCGGCGTGCGCATGACCTGGATCACGTCGTCTCCTGGACTCCAAGTCATGGCCGCCTCCGGAGGAGGCGGAGGGTTGGGTGTGGCATCGGTGTCACCCGTGCGTCACCACCACGAGCACGGCGGTCACAAGCGCGTTGAGCGTGGCCAGCGGCAGCAGGATCTTCCAGCCGAAGCTCATCAACTGGTCGTAGCGCAGGCGCGGCAGAGTAGCGCGCACCCAGATGAACAGGAACGTCATCAGCCCCATCTTGAACAGCACCACGAAGGGATCGACCCAGCCGGGCGGATGGATTCCGAAGGGCAGCAGCCAGCCGCCGAGGAAGACGGTCGTGACGATGCCGGAGACGACAAGCACGTTGAGGTACTCGGCGAAGTAGTAGGAGGCGAAGCGCCCGCCGCCGTACTCGGTGTTGTAGCCGCCGACGAGCTCGGCGTCGGCCTCGGTGAGGTCGAAGGGAGCGCGGTTGGTCTCGGCAAAGCCGGCCACAAGAAAGACAAGGAAGCCGAAGAACTGCGGCACGACATACCACATGCCCTGCTGGGCTTCGACGATCCCGGTCAGCGACAGTGTGCCGGCGGTGAAGATCACGCCGACGAGCGCAAGTCCTTGGGAGACCTCGTAGGAGATCAGCTGTGCCGCCCCGCGCATCGCGCCGAGGAACGAGTACTTCGAGCCCGAGGACCAGCCGCCGAGCATGATCCCGTAGAAGGCCACAGCGCCGAAGGCAAACAGGTACAGCGGTCCGATCGAGACGTCCACGCCATACAGCCCAACGGGCGTGCCGAAGATGTGCTGGACGTTGCCGAAGGGAATGATCGCGAAGGCGGCGACGGCGGTCACGATCGAGATGCAGGGAGCCAGCGCGAACAGGAAACCGGTCGAGGTGCTCGGCCGGAACTGCTCCTTGGTCAGGAGCTTCACGATGTCGGCCAGCGGCTGCAGGGCCCCGAAGGGGCCGACGCGGTTGGGGCCGTAGCGGGCCTGCATGCGACCGAGCAGCTTGCGCTCGGCCAGCAGCACGATCGGCACGAGCTGTAGTCCGACGGCGAAGATCACGATCGCCTTGAGGATCTGGATCCACCATTCTTCGTAGAAGCCGACGATGGCGAGCGTCATGAGGCCACCGCCAGAGCGATGCGATTTATCAAATCGTCCAGCACCTGCCGCTCTTCGCGTGTCTCGCCGAGATGGCGCACGGCGCGGCGCACACGCTGGACGCGGCCGTCTGGATGCGTGACAGCGCCTTCCTTCTCCGGATATGCCTCGGCTGGCAGCACGACGTCCGCCTGTTCACGCAGCGCATCGGTAAGGAACGCCGCGTGGGCGATGATTGTTCCGGCGCCATTTGCGGGTGGCTCTACGCCGAGCAGGTAGAGACAGCCAAGCTCACCTCGCTCGAACGCCTCGACGATCCCCTGCGCGTCAAGCCCGCTTGCGCCCCCGAGGGTGTCCTCGTCGATCTCGCTAAGGCCCGGTCCGGCGTTGGGAAGCACGCCCGCCTCGCGCAGGCCGCGGCCGTTGGCGTGGGCGGGAACTTCGAGCAATCCCGCGCCGTCGATCTCGGCAAGGCCCAGCGTCGCGGTCAGGTCGAGCAGGGCGCGCACCGCCATCTGGCCGTCGGGACCGCCTGCCAGGCGCTCGTGCCAAAGCACAACCACCTCCTCGCCGGCGGCGCGCAGCGTGTCGAGCAGCTCTCCGCGCTTGGTCTCGGCGAGCAGTTGTTCGCGCCCTGCGCGCACGAGCTTCATGCCGTGGCGGCGCACCCCCTTGCGCAGGCGCAGGTCGAGGATCGGCGCATCGGCGATCGGCTCGCAGTCGAGCACCAGCACGGCGTGGGCGAACTCCAGGTCGGACACCTTTGCCTGCAGGTTGGGCTCGGCCAGCGCACGGTGCAACTCCAATGGCAGCATTCCCGCGACTCGCGAGTCCAGATGCGGGGAACCCAGTGCATCACGCATCAGGCGGTTCAGCAGCAGGCCCTCCTCGTTGGTCGCGCCGCCGCCGGCGATTGCGCCGGTGGCGGCACCCGCGCGCCGTAGGTGGGTGGCGGCCTCATCCAGCGCGCGCTCCCAGGACACGGCACGCAGCTCGCCACCGTCGCGGATCATCGGCTGGGTGATGCGGCCTTCGCCCAGCTTCGGATAGGCAAAGCGCCCGCGGTCGCATAGCCAGCCGTCGTCCACCTCGGGATTATCGCGAGCCATGACACGCATCACGCGCTCATCGCGTACGGTCAGTTTCACGTTGCACTGCGAAGGGCATAGTGTGCAAATCGAGCCCGCGTCCTCGACGTCCCAAGGTCGCGCCCTGAAACGGTAGTCGCGCGAAGTCAACGCGCCAACCGGGCACAACTCGACGATATTGCCGCTGAACGGGGCCTCGTATGGGTTCCCGTCGAACGTCGAGACGTAGGAGTGTGCTCCGCGCTCGAGTAGCACGAGCTGGTAGTCCTCAGAGATCTCTTGGCTGTAGCGCACGCAGCGGTAGCAGAGGATGCAGCGCTCGCGGTCGATCGCGATCTTCTCCGACAGGGCAAGCGGCTTGACGAAGTGGCGCTTTTCCTCGACGAAGCGTGTCTTGCCCGGCCCCCAGCCGAAGGTGATGTCCTGCAGCGGGCACTCGCCACCCTTGTCGCAGACGGGGCAGTCCAGCGGATGGTTGACGAGCAGGAACTCGACGACCGATTCCTGGGCAATTTTCACGCGCTCGGATTGGGTATTCACGACCATCCCGTCCTTGACCGGCGTCGAGCAGCCGGTCTGCAGCTTGGGAATGCCCTCGATCTCAACCAGGCACATGCGGCAGGCGCCGACGGGATTGCCGAGCTTCGGCTCGTAACAGAAGACGGGTATCTCGACGTCGCCGAGCTTGGCGGCGTCGACCAGCATTATGTTTTCCGGCGCCTGCACCTCGCGTCCGTCGATCGTGAAGGTAATCGTCTTGGCTTCGGGTCTGGGCATCAGCCGTTCGCTCCCGCCGCAAGCGCCGGCTCGGGTGCATCATCGCTGCCGCCGGCTCCGAGGCCGTTGCGGATACGCGCGGCCTCGATGTGCTCTTCGAACTCCTCGCGGAACTTGGCGATCAGCGAGCCGATCGGCATCGCCATCGCGTCGCCGAGCACGCACAGACAGTTGCCGATGATGTGCTCCTGGACGGAGGCCATGATCTCGATGTCCATCGGCGTCGCGGTCCCTGCGTCGATGCGTTCGAGCATCTTCACGGTCCAGTTGGTGCCCTCGCGGCAGGGCGTGCACTTGCCGCAGGACTCGTGCCTGTAGAACTTCGCGACCTTCAGTGCGACGTCGAGGATCGGCGTCGAGTCGTCCACGACGATGATCGCCCCGGAGCCGAGCATCGAGCCTGCCTTGGCCATCGCTTCGAAGTCATAGGGAAGGTCGAGGTCCTCCTTCTTCAGCACCGGCGAGGAGGAGCCGCCCGGGAACCAGCACTTGACCTCGCGCCCCTCGGGAGGGCCGCCGGCGAGCCCGTAGATGATCTCGCGCGAGGGGGTGCCAAGCTCGATCTCGTAGTTGCCGGGCCTCTGCACATGCCCCGAGACGGACACGAGCTTCGTGCCTTTGGAGGTCTCGGTGCCGAGCTTGGCGTAATCCTCGCCGCCCATCCTGATGATGGCGGGCACGGTGGCAAGCGTCTCGACATTGTTGATCAGCGTCGGCCCCTGGTAGAGCCCTTGGTTGGCTGGGAAGGGAGGCTTCAGCCGCGGGTTGCCGCGCTTGCCTTCCAGCGAGTCGAGCAGTCCGGTCTCCTCGCCGCAGATGTAGGCACCGGCGCCGCGGTGCACGACAAGGGACAGCGAATGTCCAGAGCCAAGAATGTCCTCGCCGATGTATCCGGCAGCCGTCGCTTCGGCGAGCGCCGCGTCGAGTACGTCTGCTTGGTGCACGTACTCGCCGCGTATGTAGATGAACGAGCGACTCGCGCCGGCCGCGTAGGAGGCGATGATCAGCCCCTCGATAAGCATGTGCGGCGACTTCTGCATCAGTTCGCGGTCCTTGAACGTGCCGGGCTCGGACTCATCCGCGTTGCAAACGAGGTACTTGTCGATCGTGCCTTTGGGTAGGAAGGACACCTTCTTGCCCATCGCAAAGCCGGCCCCGCCGCGTCCGCGCAGGCCGGAGGCTTCGAGCTGTGCGAGCACGTCCTCGGGCGTGGTCGCAAGCGCCTTGCGCAACGACTCGTAGCCGCCGCGCTTGGCGTAAACGTCAAGCGTCGCGAGACCGGGCTCGTCGATGTCCTTGAAGAGCAGCGCTTCGGTCATTGCGTGCCTCCCTCGGCCGCGTGGGCCGGGAACTCGCGCGAGTTGGCGTTCGGGTCGGCCACCAGGCGCGTCGAGAGCTGCTTCTCAGGCAACACGGGGCGTCCTGCGCGCGTATCGTCCAGCAGTTGGGGAATGTCCTCGAGTGTGAGCGGTCCCACGAACACACCGTCCACAGATGCCATCGGTGCGATGTCGCAGGCGCCGAGGCACTCGAACGAGCGCACGTTGAACTCCGGATCGTCTCCAGCTGCCTCGCTGACAGCCGCATGCAGAGCGTCGGCGCCGCGCAGCGAGCAAGAGATGTTCGTGCAAACGTAAATGCTGTGCTTGCCTACGGGCTCGGTCTCCAACATGTCGTAGAACGTCGCCACAGCTGCCAGGTAAGCCGGCGTTACGCCCATCACCTCGGCGACTTCCTCGATTGCCTCAGGTGAGCACCAGCCATGCACTCGCTGAGCAGCCTCCAATGCTGGGAGTGCAGCTGAGCGGCTGTCGGGATAGAGGGCCATGTGTGCCTCGATGTCGGCGCGCAGCTCGGCGTTCATCGGTCGATGCCCCCCAAGATCGGGTCGAGCATCGCCAAAGTGGCGATCATGTCGGCGATGTAGGAGCCCTCGGCCATGTGCGACAAAGCCTGTAGATTCACGAACGAGGGGTCACGCATGTGCACGCGTGCGGGCTTGGAGGAGCCGTCGGAGCGCACGAAGCAGGCCAGCTCCCCCCGCGGTGACTCGATCGGATAGTAGATCTCGCCAGGCGGCACTCGGAAGCCCTCGGTGACCAGCTTGAAATGATGGATCAGCGCCTCCATCGAGGTCGCAAGCTCGTGGCGCGGGGGCAGGGCGATCTTGCGGTCGGTCGTGATGTGCGGTCCTTCGGGCAGCCCGTCGAGCGCCTGGTCGATGATCTTCACCGACTCGTAGATCTCGGCGACGCGCACGGCAAAGCGGTCGTAGTTGTCCCCAACCGTGCCGACCGGAATCTTGAAGTCGAAGTCGTCGTAGGAGCTGTAGGGAGCGGCCTTGCGTAGGTCCCAGGGGTTACCGGCGGCCCTTAGCAGCGGGCCGGTGACGCCGAGGCTCAAGAGCGTCTCAGCGTCGAGCGGACAGGTGCCGCGCAGGCGCTGCAAGACGATCTGGTTTGCATTCAGAATCGCCCCGTACTGATCGGCGCGCGCCGGCATCACCTTCGTGAACTCGCGCGTCTTCTCGACGAAGCCGACCGGAATGTCCTCCATCACGCCGCCGACCTGGAAATAGCGGGTGTGCATGCGTGCCCCGGAGGACATCTCGAACAGGTCGAGGATCAGCTCGCGCTCGCGCAGGCAGTAGAGGAAGATCGAGACCGCGCCGAGATCCAGGGCGCTCGTGCCGAGCCAGATCAGGTGTGAGGCGATGCGGTTGAGCTCCAGGTGGATCACGCGCAGGTATTGGGCGCGCTTGGGAACCTCGACCTCCAGCAGCGTCTCCACCGCGCCGACGTAGGCCATCGAGTTGAAGTAATAGGACAGGTAGTCCATCCGCTCGACGACTGGGATCGCCTTCCAGTAGGCCTTGTCCTCGGCGGTCTTTTCGATGCCCGTGTGCACGTAGCCGATGACCGGCTTGATCGAGCGCACGACCTCGCCCTGGAGCGTCACGAGCAGGCGCAGCACGCCGTGGGTGGCGGGATGATGTGGCCCGAAGTTGAGCGTCAGCAGCTCTTCGTGGGTGTCCTCGCCGGACTGCTCCACCTGGGAGAGCGTGATGCTCTGCTCGCGGCGGCGATACTCGGACAGTTGCTGGTCTGCGACGGTCATTGCGACGCCTCGCCGAAGCTCGGGGTCGCTTGTGCCGGCCTGCTCTTCACGGTCGCCGGCCTCATCGCGTGACTCCGGAGGACTCGTGTTCGTTGTACGTAAAGATCACCGGTTCGCCGCCGACGGGGAAGTCGCGCCGCTGCGGATGGCCCTCGTAGTCCTCGGGCATCAGGATGCGTCGCATGTCGGGGTGGCCGTGGAAGGCGACCCCGAACATGTCGTAGATCTCGCGCTCCTGATGGTCGGCGGTGGGCCAACCCTTGCCGTCCTCGCCATCGGGTGTGACCGAATCGAGATCGGGTGCATCGGTCGAGACGCGCACGACGACGGTGACACGATCGACCTTGTCCATGTCGAGCAACTCGTAGTGCACGCCGAGGCGCGGCTCGTGCGGGTAGTAGTCGACGCCGTGCACGCTCATCAGCGAGCGGTAGCCGCGCTCGCGCAGCCGGCCGAGCACCGCACGAATGCGCTGCGGCTGCGCTTCGAGTGTCGCGTGACCGCGGAAGTACAGCGTGCCGAGGATCGCCTCTGCGCCCATGCCCTCGCTCTCTTGCAGCTCCTTGGCGAGCAGCTCCAGCCCAGTGGCGTCAGGCACCGGGGAGAATCTCCTCGGTGCCCTGTGCCCCGTAGCGCTCACGCCAGCCGGCGTCGGGGTCGTCCTGCACCATCTTGCGCAGCTTGAGGATGCCGTGCATCAGGCTCTCGGGGCGCGGCGGGCAGCCAGGCACGTGCACGTCGATCGGCATGAACTTGTCGGCCGGAACCAGCGCGTAGTTGTTGAAGACGCCCATCGAGCTGCAGCAGGCGCCCATCGAGATCGCCCACTTGGGCTCGAGCATCTGGTCGTACAGGCGGCGGATGATCGGCGCCATCTTGATCGACACGCGCCCCGCCAGGATGATCAGGTCGGCTTGGCGAGGGGAAGCACGGAAGGCCTCGAAGCCGAAGCGCGCGATGTCCATGCGTGGGCCGGCGGTCTGGAACTGCTCCATCGCACAGCAGGCCAAGCCGAAAGCAAGCGGAAAGAACGAGTTCGAGCGTCCCCAGGAGACGGCCTTCTCGAGGGTCGTGGTGAGCACGCGTTCGTGGACGTAGCGTTCGAGCTCCTCGCCGTCCATGCTCGCGGGCGCGGTCGGGCCGAGCAGCTCCGCACCGCGCAGCAGTTCCTTGGAGTCGTGCGTGTTGACGCGCAAGCCGCTCGAGTCGATCTCCACCTCCCCCTGGCCTTGGCCGGTGGGCCGCGCGCCGCGAGGTACAGGCTCGCGCTTTATCTCCACTCGAGTGCTCCCCTGCGCCACACGTATACGAAGGCCACGGTGAGCAGCACGATGAAGGTCACCGTCTCGGCCAGCGCGAAGCCGCCGTATGCCTTCAGTTGCACGGCGATCGGATAGAGGAAGACGACCTCGATGTCGAACAGGATGAACAGCATCGCGATCAGGTAGAAGCTGATCCCGAAGCGCATGCCGCGCTTGACCTCGGAGGGCAGCCCACACTCATAGGGATCCTGCTTGTGCTCCGTGCGTCGGCGCGGGCCGACCATCGTGTTCAGCACCGTGAAGATCCCGCCGACGGCGCCACCGAGGGCGAGGAATACGATCGCGGGAAGATAGCTGCGCAGCACGGGGGGCTGTTATATCACCGCTTGTGACAGACTGTTACATAGTGACGATTGCCTCGATGAGGTCAGCTCATCGGCAGACGCGAGTCGAGGGCGACTAGATGACCACAGCGGTCGTGTGGGGGGCGATCGTCCTGGCCGTGCTGAACGCGTTGCCCGGGTTGTTGGGCGCTTTGCGCTGGTATCGCCATGAAGGCAGCCGCAGCTTCTGGGTGCTGCTGCGAGTCGCACAGGTGGCAGCGATCGTCTACGCGGTCGCGGTCGGTGTGCTCGCCGCGGCAGGACGCTCCTCGAGCGAAAGTCTCTTCTACCTGTATTCGCTGTTGCCGCTTGCGATCGCTTTCGTCGCCGAGCAGTTGCGTGTCGCTTCCGCGCAGACGATCCTCGACCAGCGTGAGATCCCAAGCGCCCAGGCCGTCGGCGAGCTGCCTGAGGATGAGCAGCAGCAGATCGTGGCGCTGATCGTGCGCCGCGAGATGGGCGTGATGTGCCTCTCGGCGCTCGTCGTTGTGTTTCTGGCGCTGCGAGCCGCCGAAACAGCACACGGGTTCTAGGGTGGGTGTCTGGGTGGGCGCTTCGGTGTTGAGATCGAATTTGGGCGGTCCCAGCCTCCAGATGCTTGTGCCTTAGGCACGCCAATTCTGGAAGGTCGGGTCGCATCTCGATTTTGTCGGGCCCTGTTGCCGCAGCCGGCGCGGAGCGCAACCGATATATTCCGGCGCGCATGAGGCCACCGAAGAAGATGCTCGCCCTCGCAACGACTTTGCTCGTCGCTGCCCTAGGTGTGTCCGCCTGCGGCTCGCAGGGTATCTCCGTGGCCAAGACCAGCCCCTACTACAGGGGCGCTGTGCTGTTCCGCGACCACTGCTCCGGCTGCCACACGCTTGCCGTCGTCGGCGCGCAGGGCTCGGCGACATCGATCAAGGACCGCGTCAAGACAAACGGGCCGAACTTCAACATCCGCAAGGAGAATGTCGAACAGGTTCTCTACGCGATCCGCAACGGCGGCTTCTCCGGCGCGATCATGCCCGAGAACCTCG
Source organism: Solirubrobacteraceae bacterium (assembly GCA_035486935.1). Taxonomy (GTDB): domain Bacteria; phylum Actinomycetota; class Thermoleophilia; order Solirubrobacterales; family Solirubrobacteraceae; genus Palsa-744. The sequence continues at coordinate 17,392 of DATHMQ010000034.1, read as the reverse complement.
TTGTCGGCGACGACGCCCAGGAAATCGCAAAATTCCTGGCGCAGTATTCCGGGCTGCAGGCACAGAAGGTGCCCACCGTGAACATCACTCTGTCGACCAAATAGCGCTCCACCGTGACGCACTCTCGGTGGCGCCTGCACAGCTGAACCATGGGCGCGGCGGCCGGTGGATAGGCTCCCAGGCGTGCTCGACCTCAAGCTGATCCGGGAAGACCCCGAGCGCGTGCGCGCGGCACTGGCTCGACGCGGAGGCGACGCGGCTGCGGGTCTCGATCTCGTGCTCGCGCTCGACGGTGAGCGGCGCGCGCTGATTCCCCGTCTCGAGGGGCTGCGGGCCGAGCGCAACGCAGTGGTCGAGGCGATCGCACAGGCCAAGCGCGGGGGGGAGGATGCGAGCGAGGCGATCGCCGCGCAGCGCGAGGTGGGGGCGCGTGAGAAGCAGCTGACCCGCGAGCTCTCCGAGATCGAGGAGCGTCTGCAGGCGGCACTCGCGCCGCTGCCAAACCTGCCGGACGCGACTGCGGCGCCGGGCCCCGAGGACGAGCTCGTCAAGGTCGTCGGAGAGCCTCGTGTTGAGGGGGATGGGGCGCGCGACCACCTGGAACTGGCTGGTCCCATGATCGATATGGATCACGCCGCCAAGCTTTCAGGGGCGCGCTTTGCCTATCTCAAGGGCGACCTTGTGATGACCGAGCTGGCACTCGTGCGCTTCGTCTTGGAGAAGCTGCGCGACCACGGCTTCGAGCCGGTGATCCCTCCGGTGTTGGTGCGCGAGCGGGCACTCTACGGCACCGGTTTCCTGCCCGACACCGAGCAGCAGATCTATCGGCTCGCCGACGACGATCTCTACCTAGTCGGCACCTCCGAGGTGGCGCTGGCTTCGCTGCACGACGACGAGATTCTGCCGGCCGAGCGGCTGCCGCTGCGCTATGCCGGCTTCTCGCCTTGCTTTCGTCGTGAGGCCGGTGCGGCCGGCAAGGACACGCGCGGCATCTTTCGCGTACACCAGTTCGACAAGGTCGAGATGTTCAGCTTCGTCGAGCCCGAGCACTCGCTCGAAGAGCACGAGCGCATCCTCGCGATCGAGGAGGAGATCCTCACGGAGCTCGAGCTGCCCTATCGCGTGGTGAACATCGCCGTGAACGATCTTGGCAACTCGGCCGCCAAGAAGTACGACTGCGAGGCGTGGCTGCCGAGCCAGGGTCGCTACCGCGAGCTGACCTCATGCTCCAATACGACCGACTACCAAGCGCGGCGCCTGAACATTCGCGTGCGCCGGGACAAGCGCACGCAGATGCTGCATACGCTCAACGGCACGGCCGTGGCGGTGGGCCGCACGTTGATCGCGCTACTCGAGAACGGGCAGCGCGAGGACGGCAGCGTTGCGTTGCCGGACGTCCTCGCGGCCTATGGCGCGCCGGCGGTGCTGGGCGCCTGAGTGGGCGATTGCTCTCGATCGCTTGTCCGGTAAAGGGGGTGTTCTCCGGCAACGCGAATTTTAGAGATACGCCCCTCTGGGTCGGGGCTGGTTTGCTTCGGCTCAGGGGGCGCTTCCGAGCAGCTGAATGTGATCGGCCTCTGCAGGCCCGGGGAAGGGACGCGTGAGGCCGAACTTCTCGAGGATCGACTCAGGCACGCCTTCGACGCCCGGTGTGTCGGAGGCTTCCCCGCGCGTGTGCGGGTCGTTGGCGAAACCGCCCACCTCGATCGAGTGTTGGGGAGTGCGATAGCCGGAGATCCCGATCAGATGCAGGTGTAGCGCCTTGCCGAGCGTGTTCAGACGCTGCACGAGGATCGGCTCGACGCCGACGCTGTAGTCGGTGCCGGGTGCCTGGAAGAAGCCGTATTCGCCTGAGGGACCGCCCGATTCGGTCGTGTAGCCGGAGGCGAACGATTGATTCTGGGAGGCGTACTCGCTGACGGCGATCGCGACCAGTTCTTTTTCGAGCGAGCGCTGGTGCGAGCGAATTTCGCCAAGCTGTGCGCTCTTGCGATCGCGCGCTTTGATGTACTCGAGTTGGTGGTCTAGCAGCGCGAGATGCAGGTGGGCTACCTCGTCGCGTTGTACGAGCACGGCGGTCGTCTCGCGTTGGGAGCTGTCGGTCAGCACGGTCAGGCGCTGTGTTTCCTTGGCGACGGCCTTGCGCGCACTGGCGACCTGCACAGTCGCGGTGGCGTTCTCCTGGCCGACCGCCTTGAGGTCGTCGACACGCTCGATCAGATCGCCGAAGCCGTGCGCCTCGAGGATCACAGTCACGATGCTCGGCGGCGGGTCCTCGTAGGCGGCGATCACCTGGGCGACAAGCACCTTTCTGTCCCGAGCAAGCTGGACTTTCAGCGATACCAGGTGCGAGCGTGCCGAAGCAAGCTGCGCCTTGAGCTTGTCGAGTAGAGCTTTCTCCACGCCCAGAGTGCTTTCCAGTGCGTCGAGCCGCGCTTTAAGGTCTTCGATGCTGCCTTGAAAGCCGTCGATCTTGTTGGAGTCGGCCTGAATTTCCGCGCTCAGCGCACTTGCTTTGGACGTCGAGGAGGAGATACCGCTTTCAAGAGCACCTTGCGACTGCCCGGCGAGCGCAGGGGCGGCGGCGGCGGCGGCGGCGAGCAGGGCAAGCAGCGCGAGCGCGTAGCGCAGACGGACAGGTGGGAGTTTGAAGTGGCTCATCTCGATGTTGCAGGCATCCGACGTAGCGCACCTGGAGCACGTCGGGCGGTTGCTGCCCTGGCCAAGCTAGCCACGCCGGTTGCCGATCACAAGTCCGTGGGGGTGCCTGCACGGGGACTTGCACGCGCGCGAATCGGCTTGCTTGTGCCGCGTCGGGCCGATCGGTCGAGCCAATCTTATGTGCGCCGGCAGCCGAGCGCAGGTGGACAGTAGACAGATGCCGAGCATGGGTAATATCAAGCACACGCGTAGCATCGGGAGTCCGCTCGAAAAGATCGGGTGGTCTGGCTGAGCGACGCGCCCAAACGTGGAGGAGATTCAGCGATCAAGGATCCTCACGGCGATGGCCGAAGAGGTAGCTATCCATGGCGCGTCGTCGTTGACGGTGGCGCGGGTGATCGCCCGTGCTCGTGTGTCTCGCCGGCTCTTCTACGAACAGTTCGCCGATATCGAGGACTGCTTCTTGGCGAGCTTCGATTGGGGGGTGGGACAGTCACGGGCTGCAGTCGTGGAGGCCGTCGACGCCGAGCGAAACTGGCGCGAGCAGATCCGTAGCGGCCTGGCTGCGTTGCTGCGCTTCTTCGACCAGCAGTCGCTACTGGCACAGCTTTGCGTGGTGCACGCAGCGGGCGGCGGTTTGCGTGTGGTCGAGCGCCGCGCGCAGGCGATGGCCGAGCTATGTGAGGCGGTTGACCGCGGTCGCACGGAGACCTCGAGTGCGCGTGCCCCGGGTGGGATGGTCGCCGAAGGGGTCGTCGGCGCGGTGGTGGCGGTGCTCTATACGCGTCTGCTGGCCCGCGGCCCAGGCGCGGCTGGGGGTTTCGCCGGGCCGAGCGAGGGCGAGTCGGCGCTGATTGAGTTACACGGCGAGTTGATGAATCTGATCGTGCTTCCATATCTGGGAGCGGCTGTCGCCGCCAGGGAATTGGGCCGCTCGGCGCCCCCGCCTACGCGGAGCGCGACTCCACCGCCGGTGCAGCCGGTCGGGGCCGGAGGGCCGGAAGAACCAGCGGCTCGTCTGACCTATCGCACGGTGCGCGTGCTCAGGGCGATCGCCGAGCTTCCCGCCGCGAGCAATCGCGAGGTGGCCGAACGGGCCGGCATTGTCGACCAGGGCCAGATATCGAAGATCCTCACTCGCCTGGAGTACCAGGGCTTGGTGGCTAATCGCCGCGGCCCAAGCGCGGCTCGCGGCACGCCCAACTCTTGGTGGCTGACCGACAGCGGCGAAGCGCTCGAGCACGAAGTGAGCCAGCGTCCGCTCGGCGATCGGGATTCGGTTCGCCGCGAGGGGGAGGGGTCCGAGTCGCGGCGTGGCAGACGTCGAAGATAGCTCAGGGGACGCGAATCGTGAGCGAGCGTGCCGCTCCGCCGGCAGGTGTGAGTGTCAGGCGGTAGATGCCATGCGGCAATGTGCTCGAGCCGTGCATCCGACGGCGGTTGACGCCTTGGATCGCGGCAAATGTGAGTGAGTTGCGCAGCGTGCGCCAATGCGCACCGCCGCCCGAGCGGACCTGTATGGCAAGTGTGACCTTGATCGAAGTCGCGCGGCTCAAGCTGCATGAGAAATCTAGGTTTGAGATCGCGGACCGGCCATGTCTCAGGGCGGTGAGTGCGTAGGCGGTAAGCGTCAGGGCCGATATACGCGGCACCGTCAGGGTCACCGAGGTTTTTGAGTCCTGGGGGGAGCCGCTGCCTGAGGATGTTCCGCCGGATGCACCGCCTACACCTGTGCTCGTACCCGAAGTTGAGCCGTTGGCCAAGGCTCCCCCGGATTCGCCGCCTTCTTTGCCTGCGCCGTCAGAGCCTTCGCCGGCGACACCTTCAGAGCTTGATTTGCCCCGTTCTTCGCTAGGAGGGCCTTTCTTTGTGACTTCTTCATCCGGCTCAAACGCGCTGATTGCTGCCGGCGTGCCCACGCCGGTCGGGCCGTCATAGCCAGTGGTGGCGTTGCAGATCCATACGTCCTGGCCACAGTCAAACGGGGAGAGTGGGTCGATCGAGCCTGTGCAGCTTGTGTAGTCGGCATCGCAGGCGCCGTCGCCGCCAACTGTCACATCGTGCAGAGATGCTGAGCCGAGATGTGAGTAGAGCGTTTGGGCGGGGTATTCCACACCGTGCGCGCCGCCCGCGAGCGCGAACATCGAAGCGATCATCGGAGAGGCGACGCTTGTGCCGCCGATCGGCCACCATCCCGGCGGAGTGTTGACCACTTTGCCAGCCGCGTTTTCGTGCAGCGTCGGCACAGAGTCGTATACCGCCACTCCCGTATAAGGGTCGGCGTCGGCCGCGACATCGGCCACGGCGCGCTTTGAGCCACACCCGACTTTCGACCAGTCGGGCACGGCCAGCTGCCAAGGCGGGGCGGCAAACGATTCGGCGCAACCGCTTCCGCCGGCGCCTGCATTTCCGCCTTTGGCGTCGGGATCCTCGTTCCAGACAGTTTCGCTCTGGCGTACGCCGTCTTCCATAGTTAGCTTGGTGCCACCGACGGCAACCACGTCGGGCGAGCTCGCCGGGTAGTCGGCGCCCGCGAAGTAGCTGGTTCTCCGTCCTTCCTGCTTAGCTTCTTCGGCTTCTTCAGCCTCGGTCCAATTGAGGTATCCGTCGTCGCCGGCAGCGGCCGTTATGACGGTGTCAGGATGATCGAACGCACGACCGCTGGACCCTTCCTGGGGACCGTCCCATGAGTTGGATACCTCGCTGGCGCCAAGCCTGACGGCCGTATCCTCAGCTTCTTCGAGGTCTTGATAGGAGGGAACGTCGGCCTCGACGAGCAAGATCTTGCAGTTTTGGCAGACAGCACGCACAACCTCGATGTCGGTCGAGATCTCAACCGCCCAGTCCTCGGCTTCGAAGGTCCTCTGACACGCGACTTCCTGTTCTCCTGGGCTCTCGCAGACCGCCAGTTCTTCGGCTCGCGCCGCTTCGCTTTCGGGAAACGGCAGCCCGGATCCGCCGCGCTGGTTGACTTGTTCGAAACAGGAACTGGCCGCGGCGGGGCATTTTTTCAACCCGAATTCTCTTTCATAAGTTTCCAAGTCGGCTTGGGCGCTCGGGTCGTTGTAGGCGTCCACAAGCGCGATTGTCTGCGGCTCAGATGTCGGAGCTTCGGGCGGTTCAGTGCTGGCCGGGAAATAGGCGTCGTGCAGATCCTGTGGACGCAGACCGTAGGAGCCTTCCGCGGCACTCACCGAGGAGATCGGGCTACTCCTGGTCATCCCGAGGGGATGCGTGTGCGCGGTTGCCGCGCTGCTGTGAGGCATCAGCTCCAAGGCCAAGCAGCCGGCGTATCCAGGCGCCGGCGCAGAGCAGGCGTTACGGGTTGTGTAGTCGGATTCCGGCAACGGCGAGACGGGCGCCGCTGCCGCCACCACAGGCGGCGCGCCCAGGACGAGCGTCAAGCAGAGAGCGGCGAGTAGCCGAGAGCGGGCGGCGCCTCCGTGGCCTGCGTTCTCCTTCACATAGCCCATCTTGGCAGCACGCGGGCGAATGTTGGCCGCCACCCTAAGTGTGCACGCTGAGAAAGATCGAGCGCGAGCGGCCATCGGTCGGCTTGACGGTCAAGCGGTAGCGGCCCGGAGACAGGTGGTTGCGGCCTTTCAGAGAGCGGGCCACGTGGCCCTGCGCAAGCGGCAGCGTGAGCGAATCGGGCAACGTGGCCCAGTGCTTGTGTCCGCTTGTGCTTGTTTGCCTGACGATCGTGACGCGCACGTTCGCAGTGGCGCTGAGCGTGAAAGAGAAGGCGACGGCCGATGCCGTGGGCAGGCGCCGGGCGAGAGCGGCCGTCGCCCTCGCGGTGAGCTCGAGATGAGAGACCGCGACGGAGTTGGCGTTGTCCGAGTCGCTCGCGGACGATGTTTCTTCGCCATCTTCAGCTTCTTCGGCTTCAACTTCAGCCGTCGCTGCTTCTTCTGCGCCTTCTTGCGGTTCTTCTTCAGGTTCTTCGGCTTCGCTGTCGCTCGTGTCGGCGAGCACAGCCGTTGGGCCACAGCCGTGCCAGGGCGAACAGAGGGCGCGTGGCTGCCCTGCTGCCGCGGCGGGGGAGACGGTCGTGGCACACAGCATCGCGCAAAGACACAAAAGTCCGACGAGCAGGCGGCCCACCTGCGGAGCTGCCCTCGATCCGCGCTTGTCGGTTTCGCGCGAGCAGCTCAGCGCGATCGTGCGGAGCGTCCGCTGGGTTGTCGTGTGCATGGGCAGTCAATCGACGCGAACCGCGGCTTGCTTGAGGAATTTGGCCGGTTTATAGGGATTTTTGGGTCGTTCCGCGGGGACACCGAGGCGCTCCTGTGTCCAAGCGCGGACGCTGCCACCGGTACCCATTGGCTCAGGTGAACAGGCGCGAGCCCACCCAGTCACCCGGTCCCCGCGCGCCCGGGGGGGCGAAGAAGTAACCCCCGCCCACGGGGGTGATGTAGTCGATCATCGGCTCTTCGGTGAGCCGTGTCTGGATCGTTTCGAACTGCCTGCGGACGTCCTGGTTGAAAGCGACAAACATCAGCCCTTGGTCGAGGTCGCCGGCCTCGTCGATGCCGCGGTCGTAGTTGTAGCCGCGACGTAGGATGCGCTGATCGGCGGTCGCGGGGGTGCGTGGATTGGCCAGGCGGATGTGGGCGTTCAGGGGTATGCGATTGCCGTGGGGGTCGAGCTCGTAGCGGGGTTCTTGGAACTCGTCGCTGCCACCGAGCGGCGCGCCGGTCACGCGGTCGCGCCCGATCATGTTCTGCTGCTCGAACATGCCTACGCGGTCCCAGAACTCGACGTGCATGCGGATTGCGCGCGCGACGAGATAGGTGCCGCCGACAGTCCAAGCCGGTTCTCCCGAACCGGGCTGCACCCAGATCAGCCGGTTCATCAGACTGGCGTCGGCGACATCCGGGTTGGCGGTGCCGTCGCGGAAGGCGAACAGGTTGCGCGGACTGTTGTGCGGGCTCGGGCCACGCCTGACGCTCTGGAAGCCGTCGATGCTCCAGCGCGTGGTGAGGCGCCCGGTAACCACACGCAACAGCTCGCGCACAGTGTGTGCGACCGTGTCGCGGTGTCCGGCGCACACTTGTAGAAGTAGATCGCCGTGGCTACGAGTCGGGTCCAGTTCGTTGCCGGCAAAGCTCGGCATCTGGCGCAGCAGCTTCGGCCGGCGAGCGGCAAGGTCGTAGCGCTCGTCGAACAACGAGGCGCCGAATGCGATCGTCACCGTCAGCGCGTCAGGCGTGTCGACCGGGCCGAGGATGCCCGAGTCCGGGGGAGGATCGTCGATCTCCTGAGCGCCGACGGTTTCGCCCTGCGTCAGGCTGCGCGCACGCGTACACAGCGTCTGCAGGGCCTCGGCCAGCAACTCGCGGTTGGGGGCGATCGAGTCGAGCGCCACGAACATCGCCTGGGCCTGTGCCGGCGCCGGCGTGAGGATGCCTGCCTGGTGAGGTCCGTCGAACGGCACCCTGCTCCGCAGTTCCTCGCTGAGTACCGCCCGTGACTGCGTAGCGGCGCTGGGCGGCGGAGGGCTGCTGCGAAGCTCGCTCTCGGCAAGCGCGCCACCCAGCGCGCCGACGCTGCCGGCGCCGACGACGGCAAGCGAGCGCTTCACGAACTGACGGCGGTCGAGCTCGCTCATGCTTGGCCACCAAGATGCCTAGCCGCAAGCTGGGGCGAGGCGAGTGAGACGCGGTCGAATCGTCTCACCTGCAGAACCCAGACGGTCGTCGTGGGCGTACACGTCGAGAGTGCGTGTCGGTCCAGTGGGCTCATGGCGCGTCTTCCGCGACTCGCTCGGCCGCTCTTTCTGCGGGCGAGGGTGTCGGGAGCGGTGGGATCGGCGCGGGCGTCTTCGTCTCGAGCGTGCCCGGCAGCAGCTCCAACGCCGTGAGTGCCCCGGCGAGCGTTCCGTTCAGCAGCTCGTGTTCGTGCATCGACAGCTGGGTGAGCGCGGGCCAGTCTTTGTGATTGTGGTGGATCTGCGCGATCGCTGAGCTGAGCAGGCCGAGCTCGCTGCGCACCTCGGCTTCGGTGTTTTCCCGGCCTGACAGCAGGGGCCGTAGGGTGCGAAAGACCTCTTCGGTCGCGTCCAGTCCGGCCGCTGTTCCGAGGATGCCCTGTCCGCTCCAGGGCACGTGCGTGCCGCTCAGCAGATCGCGCTGGGCGTCCTCGAGAATCTCATGCGCGCGCGTGGCGTATTCCAGCGGAGAGATTTGGACGCTCGGCAGGATCTTCCGCAGACTCCGAAGGTTACGCACGAGTGCATCGGCGACCGGCACCAGAGACTGTGGCGCAGCGCCGCTCCACAGGCCCATTTCCAGCCGGCGCAGGCCGCTGAAGTGGGGATCGGCGACGCCGGCGAGTATCCCGTTCGGCATTCCGTCGATTTCCTGGTTGAGATCTCCGAACAGCCCGTACACGGCTCCAAGGTGCAGGTAGGAGCCCCATGTGGCCTGCCAGGCCGAGCGAGCGCCGGCACGGTCGCTGCTCGCGAGTGCCTCACGCAGGCCATTCGCCTCGTGCTCGGCGATGATCGTCCAGTGCTCGGCGTAGCGCTTGTAGGCGGCCACGGGACCGACGAAAGCTCGCACTGGAAGCGGGGACAAGTCGGCCGTCATTTCCCCGCGCATGTTCTCGCCCTGATCCTCGAGATCGCCTATTTCCGTGCCATATCGGCGGGCGGGCACATTCGACCCGTAGACCTTGCTCACGCGCACGCCGAGCGGGTTGGCCGGACTTGCGTGCGCCGCGACCGACAGCACGCCGAAACGACTGGGATGGTGTGCACCAGGGCTGGGCGCCAACGCCGCCCCGGCGAGCAGCAGAATCGCCGCGACCAGTGTCAGGCCAAGTGCGCGCCGTACCGCGCGTGAACGTGCAAGGGCTTCGATCACGTTGCAAGGGCTGCGATCACGTTGCAGGAGCTTCGATCACGTTCGCAAGGTACGAGCTACGACCAAAGTGGTTGTTACCAAAACGTGGACGCCGCGCTTTCATTTTGTGAAAGGAGCAGGGCACGCAGCGATCCTGTTAGGGAAATGTGGATCGTTTGCTTACATTTCGTGAAGGCTCCATGTGTGATAGGTCCCCGGCCGCTGGCTGGTTAGGTGCATGGGGCCCTCCCGGATCACAGAATCGCAACGGGTTTGTGACCTGTTGTTGACATCACGCGACCTGCGCAACTCCACGATGCGCGTTGCGCTCCCACGCGGGCGGCCGGGGCGCGCGGCAGCACGATCGCCGCCCAAGAGTCCGAAAAGGAGAAATTCCGTTGCGCACTGGGAAGAAGCTCATCGCGGGCGGCATGGGGGTCCTAGCCGCCGGAGCGGCGGTGCTGGGCATATCTATGTCAAGCGCATCTCCGCCGCCCACCACCGTCGCATCGACCACGCCGATCAAGCACGTCGTCGTCATCTTCGACGAGAACATCTCGTTCGACCACTATTTCGGGACCTACCCGCACGCGCTCAATCCTCCTGGTGAGCCGTCGTTCACGGCACTGCCGGGCACGCCTGCGGTCAACGGTCTGAACAACGGTTTGCTCACAAACAACCCGAACGAGGACCAGCCCCAGCGTTTGGACCCGAGCCAGGCTCTCACTTGCGATCAGAACCACGGCTACTCCGCCGAGCAGGAAGCCTTCAACGGCGGCCTCATGAACGAGTTCGTCCAGAAGACGACAGGCAGTGGTTGCACGCAGAGCACCACCCCCGACTCCAGCAGCTACGGGCCGAACGGGATCGTGATGGACTACTACGACGGCAACACCGTCACGGGTCTGTGGAACCTGGCGCAGCACTTCGCGCTTAACGACAACTCCTACAGCACCCAGTTCGGACCGTCCAGCCCGGGCGCCATCAACCTCGTCTCCGGTCAGACGAACGGCGCCGAAGCGCATGGAGGCGTCTCGACCAACATCGCCAACGGCACATTGTTCGGCGACGGCGAGCCCTACTACGACCAGTGCTCGAACAACACGACGGCGATCAACGCCGACGGTACCCCGGGTGGGGTGACGGTCTCGCTGAGTGGCAAGAACATCGGCGACCTGATGAACGCCAAGGGTGTCACCTGGGGCTGGTTCCAGGGTGGCTTCGCGCCTGGGGCCACGGTCCCGGCGGGTACTAGCAGCGTCTCGCTCAGCGACGCCGGTACGAGCAAGGCATACGCCGAGGGTCCGGTATCTCGCGCGGCCTGCACAACGTCACACGACAACATCGGCGACGCCTCCGTTCAAGACTATGTGGAGCACCACGAGCCCTTCCAGTATTACGCCAGCACCGCCAACCCCGACCACGTATCACCGAGCTCGGTCTCGCAGGTCGGTCTCAGCGATCCGGCCGGTACACCCGCCGATGAGGCGGTCAACCATCAGTACGACATCTCGCTGTTCTCTCAGGCACTCCAGCAGGGCGACCTGCCGCAGGTGTCCTACCTCAAGCCGCCCGCATATGAGAACGGTCACGCGGGCAACTCCGACCCGCTGGACGAACAGCGCTTCCTGGTCGACACGATCGACGAAATCGAGCAGTCCAGCTATTGGCCGAACACGGCGATTGTGATCGCCTACGACGACTCCGACGGCTGGTATGACCATCAGATTGGACCAATCGTGCGTCCCTCTGACGATACGATCGATTCGCTGAACGGCCCCGGTAAATGCGGTACGGCGGCGACCCCGCCGGCGCAGAACGACCGCTGCGGTGTAGGTCCGCGCATGCCGCTGATGGTGATCTCACCGTGGGCACGCAGCAATTTCGTCGACGGCACGTTCACCGAGCAGGCGTCGATCACGCAGTTCATCGAGGACAACTGGAACCTCGGACGCCTCGGCGGGGGATCTGCCGACGCGACGGCTGGGACGCTCGACAACATGTTCGACTTCGAACCGAGCGCGTCACGCTCGCCGGCGGTCATCCTCAACGACACCACCGGCGAGGTTCAAAGCATCGTCCCGTCCTCGGAATCGACCGGTCCCGGTCAGGGGCCGGCAGGACCTCCCGGGCCGCAGGGACCGGCGGGACCGCAGGGCGCGACAGGCGCTCAGGGCCCGGCCGGAGCGAAAGGCCCGGCTGGACCAACGGGACCACAGGGCCCTCCAGGCAAGACGCCGAAGATCGTCTGCAAAGTGGACGGTAAAGGCGACAACATAAAAATCACGTGCACTCAAGAGGGCTACAGCTCGAGTGAGCGTGCGCTCGTATCGCTGGTGCGCAAGCACAAGACCGTCGCCAGCGGCAAGGGTCGTCTCGGCGCCGCGATCGTGCTGCGTCACACCAAGAGCCTGCACGGTGTCTACACGCTGTTCGTAGACGTACCGGGCGACTCCAGCACGTCGAAGACGGTTCGACTGTAGCGCTGCGGCAACAACCAACCACTCAAGCCAAGGGCGCCTTACGGGGGCGCCCTTGGTCGTTGGGCACTCGTCAGAGGCGCCTCTCTCGGATGTCTTGCGCGTGCCCCATTTCGTTCCTGGCGCACTCTGGGCGGCTATTCCCTATCCGAAGCCTCCCGCAGCGCGAGTAGCAACTCCGCTCCACCGGACGTTACGCTGAAAAGGTGGCCCGCACATTTGGCTTCCTGTTGAGCCCAGACCCGCCGCCGCGACGTGTCGGCGCGCTGGTTGCCGTTGCGCTGGTGGCGCTCTGCACACTGCTCGTCTATCCGCTCAAGCAGGTGGCACCCGTTGTCTCGCTGGGTGTCGTCTACATGCTGGCGGTGGTGATCGTCTCGGTCACATGGGGAGTATGGCTGGGAGTAGCGACATCGCTGCTGAGCGCGCTGGCGTACAACTACTTCCACCTGCCGCCTGTAGGGCGCCTGACGATCTCAAACGGCGAGAACTGGGTCGCGCTGATCGCTTTCGTGATCGTCTCGATGCTCGCAAGCTCGGTGGCCGAGGTCACGCGCGCTCGTTCGCGCGAGGCGGCTGAGCGTCGCCGCGAGGCAGACCTGGCGGCCGAGATGGCGCGCCTGTTGCTCGGTGGCAGACGCCTCTCCGAGGACTTGCCGACCGCGTCCGCACGACTCTCCCAGGTGCTGGGCTTGCCCTCGGCGGCGATCGAGCTGGAGGCGGTCGAGGGCGACGAGCGGCGCGTGGCCTTCCCGCTGCGCGAGGGCCCGCGCCGGCTGGGGACATTGCTCGTCCCCACGGACACCCCGGAGGCAACGCTGCGCCGTCTGCAGGAGCGGGTCGTGCCGGCGCTGGAGTCGCTGCTGAGCGCCGCCTTGGAGCGCGACTCGCTGCTGGCTGACGTTGTCGAGACGGCTGCGCTGCGGCGCACCGACGTCGTCAAGACGGCTCTTCTGCGAGCCGTCTCCCACGATCTGCGTTCACCGCTGACAGCGATCTCCGCGGCGGCCGACGCGGTCGGTTCGCCCTCTCTTTCCGAGGAGGAGCGCCATGAGATGGCCGCGCTGATCCAGCAGGAGACGCAGCGCCTTTCGCGCCTGGTCGACAACCTGCTCGACCTCTCACGCTTGGAAGCGGGAGCAGCCGAGCCACACACGGCGCTGACCTCGGTCGACGAGGTGATCCGCGCCGCGCTCGCGGAGCTCTCGCCCGCACCCGACGATTTCAGCCTCTCGATTGATCGCGACCTACCGCCTGTGAGTGTCGACCCGGTGCAGTTGGAGCGTGCCTTCGTGAACGTGCTGGAGAATGCACGTCGGCACTCGGGGGGGCACCCGGTGTCGGTCAGGGCACGCGCGGTACGCAGCCTCGGTGGCGCTGCCGAGGCGCCCCCGGCGGACTTGGTCGCAGATGAGGAACGCTCGGGGGCGGCGTTCGACACCGGCCTCGCTCCGCTGGAAGGTCCGAGCGGCGGTCCGGCGGGTGACAGGTTGGTGGTCCGCATCGTCGATCGCGGCCCCGGCATACCCCCAGCGCAGCTGGAGCGCGTGTTCGAACCCTTCTACCGCGCCGGCACGTCGCAGGGAGGACATCGTGGCTCCGGCTTGGGGCTGGCGATCGCACGCGGCTTCACCGAGTCCAATGGTGGCAGACTGCACGTCGAGTCGCTTCCAGGGCAGGGCGCAACATTCGTGTTCGAGCTGCCGCTCGCTGCGCAACGGCCCTCGCACGATCCCGAGGACGCTGTCGAGGTCGTGGCGAGCCCCGAGCACGCGCGTTGATCGCACAAGACCAGCCGGTGCCAACACAGCGGATCCTCGTCGTAGACGACGAGCCGCAGATCCTGCGCGCTTTGCGCGTGGTGCTGCGCGATGCGGGCTTCGAGGTGGTGCCGGCGGAAACGGCAAGCGAGGCCTTGGATCGAGCGGCCGTGCGTCCGCCGCAGGCGGCGATCGTCGACCTGATGCTGCCCGACATGGATGGGGTCGAGCTGACGCGCCTGCTGCGCGAGTGGAGTGAGATGCCGATTCTCGTGCTCTCGGCAGTCGGCGAGGAGGAGCAGAAGGTAAGGGCGCTCGAGGCGGGAGCCGACGACTACATAACGAAGCCGTTTGGCTCGCGTGAGCTAGTGGCTCGCCTGCAGGCCGCGCTGCGTCGCGGCGGCCGCTCAGAGGAGGAGCCGCGCATAACGGTCGGAGATTTGGAGATCGACCTCGCGGCACGTGTTGTGCGTCGGGGTGGAGAGGACGTGCACCTCACACCGATCGAGTTCGACCTGCTGCGCGTGCTCGTACGGAACCGGGGCAGATTGATGACCCATCGCGCGTTGCTGGGCGAGGTGTGGGGACCCGAGTATGGCGACGACGTGCAGACGCTACGCACACACATCGCCCGCCTGCGCGCCAAGGTCCAGGGCGACGGGCAATCCGCGCGTGTGATCGTTACCGATCCTGGCGTTGGCTACCGCTTCTCGGCGTAGCGAAAATCGGCTCATAGTCGAGGGTGCACGCGAGCTCCGCTCCTAGCCGGCGCCGCTCGCGTGCAGGAGCGGAGCCAACATCTTTCAGAACGGTCGTTTCACTACCCATCGACGGCCTGGCGGGCGGCGGAAAAAGTCCTTCTATCGGGATAACCGGTAGGACGCCGAGTGACCGTCACGAAATTGTTATGCCGCGTAGCGAATTCGTTATGCGAGCGTGATGGACAGTGCCTAATAGTGGTGGCATGGATGTCGTCGCCATCGTTATCGGGATCGTCATGTTCGCGCTGCTGATGCTCATGCTCGAGGGAATCGACCGAATATGAGTAGTTTGCTACAACCCGCGGCGCTGATAGCGCACATGAGCGGAGCCGACGTCTTTGGACTGATCGTCACACTGCTGATTATCGCCTACCTGTTTTACGCCCTGATCCGCGGGGAGAAGTTCTGAGATGACCGCGGCGGGCTGGCTTACGATCATCCTGTTCGCGGTCATCCTGACCGCGCTCGCGTTGCCTTTGGGCAGTTACATGGCCGCCGTCTACAGCGGCAGGCGCGTCATTCTCTCCCCGATATTCGCGGGCCCAGAGCGACTGCTCTACAAACTGCTGCGCGTCGACGCGGAGCGCCAGCAGGACTGGAAGGCGTATGCCAAGAGCCTGATTATCTTCTCGCTGGCTGGTTGGCTGCTGCTGTACGTGATCCTGCGCACGCAGAACGCCCCATGGGTCCCGCATGTGCTCAACCCGCTCGGTTATCACTCTCCGCCATGGAACGTGGCGTTCAGCGTGACCTCGTCGTTCATGACGAACACCAACTGGCAGTTCTACAGCGGCGAGACGACGATGACCTATCTCACCCAGATGATCGGGCTGACCGTGCAGAACTGGCTGTCGGCGGGGGTCGGCATTGCCGTAGCTGTCGCTCTGGTTCGCGCGATCGTCGGGCGTAGCGGCAAGGGCATCGGCAACTTCTGGCAGGACATCGTGCGCACGATCCTCTACGTGTTGGCGCCGCTGTCGGTATTTGTCGCGATCGTGCTCGCCTCACAGGGTGTGATCGCCAATTTCTCCAACTACCTGATCGTGCACACGATTACGGGTCTGACGCAGACGATCGCGATGGGCCCGGTTGCCTCTCAGCACTCGATCATGCTGCTCGGCACCAACGGCGGCGGCTTCTTCAACACCAACTCAGCTCACCCGTTCGAAAACCCAAGCCAGTTCACCAATTTCTTCGAGATGCTCTCGGTGCTGATCATCCCCGCGGCGCTCGTCTTCTTCTACGGTCGTATGACGGGCAACCGCCGCCAGGGTTATGCGGTCTACGCGACGATGATGGTGATGTTCCTCGGTGCGGTATGCGTCGCCTACATAGCCGAGGCGCACGGCTCGCCGGCGCAGCACGCCGCCGGCCTGCACACGGGTGTGATTCACGGCTCCACGGGCGGCAACATGGAAGGCAAGGAGCAGCGTTTCGGCATCGCAGGCTCGGCTCTGTTCGACGTTGTCACGACTGTTACCTCGTGCGGCGCGGTGAACAGCGCGCTCGAGTCCTTCACGGGTATCGGAGGCGCTGTGCCGTTTGCCAACCTGTCAGCCTCCGAGGTGATCTTCGGTGGTGTCGGCACGGGTCTGTACTCGATCCTCTTGTACGTGCTGCTGGCGGTATTCATCGGCGGCCTGATGGTGGGACGCACGCCGGAGTGGCTGGGCAAGAAGATCGAGGCAAAGGAGATCAAGCTTGCCGGTCTGGGTATTCTCATAACGCCGCTGGCAGCATTGTTCTGCACAGCGCTTGCGACCGCAAGCAAAGCGGGCCGTGCGTCGATAGCCGAAGTGGCACTTTCAAAGGCGGGAGGCAGCACCCCGCAGGGCTTCTCCGAGACCTTCTACGCCTACCTCTCGCAGGCCAACAACAACGGCTCCGCCTTTGCGGGATATACAGGCTTCATCCAACCCAACGCCGGCAGCCTCGGCTCGCACGGCATCAGCTTCGCCGACCTGCTTGGCGGCTTCGACATGATGTTCGCGCGTTATGCGCCGATTCTGTTCGCACTGGCTGTGGCGGGGGCTCTGGCAGGTAAGCGTGTAACTCCAGCGGGTCTCGGCACGATGCGCACCGACAACCCGACATTCGTGGTGCTGCTGATCGGCGTGATCTTGCTCGTCGGCGCGCTCACCTTCTTCCCGGCACTGCTACTGGGCCCGATCGTGCAGGGCCTGACAGGACATCTCTACTGACATGCGCCGTGACATCGTCACATCGATCATCGGGATAATCGTCTTCACGATCCTGCTTGGGCTCGTCTACCCGCTTGCCATCACCGGTATCAGCCAGGTGGCCTTCCCGGGCGATGCCAACGGCCAGCAGATCCACGTGCGCGGCAAGCTGGTGGGTTCGAAGCTGATCGGCCAGAACTTCGGCACGCCGGTGCTCGAAAAGAACGGCAAGGCAAAGGAAGAAAAAGGCGCTGTCGTCACCGAAGCGGACCCGCGTTACTTCCAGTCGCGGCCTTCGGCAACCGAAGGCGGCTCCTACAACGCCGCGGCCAGCACCTTCTCAAACCATGGCCCCAACAGTGTCAAGACCGAGGAAGCGAACGCGGAAAACATAAAGGCCTATCAGGAACTGAATGTGAACCCGGTGACCAAGAAGGAATACGACCCGGGCCTGACTGTGTCAAGAATCCCGGTAGACGCGGTCAACAGCTCTGCCTCGGGCCTTGACCCAGAAATCTCACCGGCCAATGCCTGGATCCAGGCCTATCGCGTCGCGTCTGTGCGCCGCCTGTCGCTGGCCAGGGTGGACGCCCTTATCGCCAAGTACACCTCCAGCCGCGCCCTGGGCTTCTCCGGCGAGGAAGGCGTGAACGTGCTCGAACTGAACCTCGCCCTCGATCGCATCACAGGAGCAAGCTGATG
>DATHMQ010000033.1:0-14314 GCA_035486935.1 Solirubrobacteraceae bacterium | reverse complement strand
GCCGTGTTCGTTGGCGTGGTCGGCGTCGTCGTCGTTTCGGTGCTTGTCGTTGTTTCAGTGCTCGTCGTGCCAGTCGAAGGCGTGGTTTTCGTCTGGGTACTGGTTGTCGAAGTGTCTGTTGCGGCGGGTTCTTGGCACATCGCGAGGGCTTGTTTGTGCAGATTCGTTATGCCTTCTTCGAGACGCTTATGCAGCCCCTTGTCGACCGTAGCGGGGAGCGCCAGGAAGTCCTCCTCTGTTTTGCCGAGAGCTTCTTCGGTCTTCGCACAGCTCCCGTTCCCGGCTTCGGCGGCTTTGGCGACAGCTTCGAAATCTTCTTGCAAGGGCCCCGCGTTGGCACTCGGGATCAAGCCGGCGCCTGAGCTTCCGCAGGACACGAGCAGGGCGGTAGCGGCGCCCAGCAGCGCCACCACGATGAGGCGGATAAGCATTCGCATGTTCATTGACCGTACTCCAGGCGCTCCGCTAGCGAGTTTGGCAGACGCGCTGCCTTGATGGCCGCGGCGGCGCCGGCGACGTCATAGCTGGTGCGCCGGTAGGAAGCTTGGTACCCGTCGAGGTCGAGCAGCAACCAAGCGGCACGACGGTCGCCGTCGCGTGGCTGTCCGACGCTCCCGGGGTTAAGCATCCATTCCCCGCTCGAGAGGTCGAGCTCGGTGCCCTCGCGACATGGTTCGCCGCTTGCCGCCTCGCCTGCCTGGCGTTTGAACGCCGAGGCGACATGGGAGTGGCCGATCAGGCAGATGCGATTTGGCTCGCGGTCCAAACACAGCTCCGCGAGCAGCGCCGAAAGTACGTACTCCCACACCGGGTCGCGCGGACTTGCGTGATAGAGCCCGATCGTGCCCTCCCTCGCGTCCTCTTGGCCCTGGGGGAGTAGACCGGCGAGGAACGATCGGTTTGCGGGGGCGATCACCTCGCGCGTCCACTGCGCAGCGATGCTCGCCCCACGCGAGAACTCGTCCAGTGGAAGCTCGCCGACGACCGCCATGTCGTGATTGCCGGCCAGGCATACCGCTACATGGCGCCGTGCCAGCTCCACGCAGGCGTCGGGATCGGCGCCGTATCCGACGATGTCCCCGAGACACCAGAGCTCGGAAGCCTCGCTGTCGGCAACCGCTTCCAGCACCGCTTCGAATGCCTGTCGGTTGGCGTGGATGTCCGAGACGACCGCAACCTTCATGCGCCAAGAGCCTTTACATGGGTCTCTGCGCTCCTGGCTGGGCTGAGCTGTTCGGGCTTGAGCTGTGGGTGCGCTGCTGGCGAGGTGCAGGGGTGCCGGTACGAGACGGGCAGCGCGCACCTCGCAGGTGCACGACATGCCACTACTCGTCGGCTTCCCCGGCCTCGGCGCCGCCGTACTCGGGCAGGTTCTTGATGCCCTCGCGGGTGCGCCACTTCGAGTAGTTGTCCTCCATCGCGTCGATCAGCTCGCGCATGAAGCGCGGCGAGAGGTTCACGCGTGAGACGACCACGCCAGGCACCTCCTCGGACTCGACCTCATGGTCGACCCTTGCGAAGGTCACCGTGAACTCGTAGTCGGAATGACTGACGTTCGCGAAGTTCGCGTATACGCCTCCCATGATCTCGGGAGAGAGATGAATGTTTATGTGGCGCTCGGCGCCTGGGTTCTCGTCGTTCACAGAGCTAGTATCGCAACCTCCCCCACGGAAGTGGCCGAGACCGTTTTGGGGGCGCCGCGGCGGGCGCTCTGGTTGGGCGGCTCAGCGCTCCGGTCGAGGTGCACCGGTGCGGCGCATAAGATCATCGCCGTGAGCTCCACGACCACCGAGACAGGCCTACGCGAGACCGTGCTCGCCCTCGCCGGCGAGCACGTCGGCAGCGCAAGCTCGCATCGAGCGATCACGCTCGAGCGCCCACCGCGCCAGGACTTCGGCGACTACTCCACGAACGCCGCCCTCCTGCTCGCGCCGACCGCAGGCGCCCAGCCGCGCGAGCTGGCGCAGCAACTGGGCGACCTGCTGACAGAACGGCTGGGCGAGCAGCTGGAGCACTTCGAGGTGGCGGGGCCTGGCTTTCTGAACCTGTTCCTCTCCGATGCCTGGCACCGTGCCGCGCTCGGCGAGCTGCTGGCGGCGGGGGCGAGCTTCGGGCGTGGGGGAGCGGCAGCCGGCGAGCGGATCATCGTCGAGTTCGTCTCTGCCAACCCAACGGGTCCGATGCACGTGGGCCACGCCCGCAACGCGGCTTACGGCGATGCATTGGCACGGGTGCTCGCCTTCCATGGGCACATCGTGGAGCGCGAGTTCTACGTCAACGACGCCGGCTCTCAGGTGCTCAAGCTGGGCGAGTCGATCGGGGCGCTCGCGTGTGGCGAGCAGGTGCCCGAGGACGGATACCACGGCGACTACGTGACCGGGCTGGCAGCACAACTGGCAAACGAGGCGAGCATGGAGCCGGCCGAGCTGGGACGTGCGGCGGTAGCGCTGATGATGGGCCGCATAGCCGAGTCGTTGAGCGAATTTCGCGTCGACTTCGACTCCTGGAGTTACGAGAGCGCGCTGCACGACGGCGACCCGAGCCCGGTGGCGCACACGCTCTCGATTCTCGAGCAACAGGGCCATACCTACCGCAGCGAGGGCGCTCTGTGGTTGCGCACGACCGACTATGGCGACGACAAGGACCGCGTGCTGTTGCGCTCCAGCGGCGAACACACCTATTTCGCCTCGGACATCGCCTACCACCAGGACAAGCGCGAGCGCGGCTTCGACCGCCAGATCGACGTGTGGGGCGCCGACCACCACGGCTACGTGGGGCGCATGAAGGCGGCGTATGAGGCACTGGGCGGCGACCCGGAGCACCTGGAGATGCTGATCATGCAGTTGGTTCACCTGGTGCGCCGCGGCGAGCGCGCGCAGATGTCCAAGCGCGCAGGAGAGTTCGTCACGCTCGACGACCTGCTGCGCGAGATCGGCGTGGACGCTGCACGCTGGTTCCTGCTGTCGCGCTCGCACGACACCACGATCGATCTCGACCTCGACCTGGCACGCGAGCAGTCCAACGAGAACCCGGTCTACTACGTCCAGTACGCGCACGCACGCATCGCCTCGATGCTCGCGAAGGCCGGCGTCGAGCAGCTGCAGCTGGCGCTGGAGCAGGCGGGGGAGCAGAGCGGCGAGCTGCACCCAGTCGAGCGCAGCCTGATCAAGAAGCTGCTGGCATTCCCGGGCGAGGTCGGTGAGGCGGCCACACGTCGCGCGCCACATCGGATAGCCGCCTACGCGCTGGAGCTGGCCCAGCAGTTCACGGCCTTCTATCGCGACTGCCGCGTGCTCGGCGCCGAGTCGCCGGTGCTCGAATCCCAGCGCCTGGCGTTGTGCGTAGCCTCGCGCCAGACGATCGCCCGCTCGCTCGAGCTGCTCGGGGTGGACGCGCCAGCGGAGATGTAGGCGGCAGGCATCGCGGCGGCCGTCGCCAGGAGTGGCGGCAAGACAGCGGGCGGCTCGTCGGGCTTTTCAGTCGAAACG
The DNA here is from genome assembly GCA_035486935.1 of Solirubrobacteraceae bacterium. GTDB lineage: Bacteria > Actinomycetota > Thermoleophilia > Solirubrobacterales > Solirubrobacteraceae > Palsa-744. The sequence continues at coordinate 10,826 of DATHMQ010000033.1, read as the reverse complement.
CTCGAGGTCCGCGTCCAGGCGCGCAGCGTCGCCCGCACTGAGCTTGGGTGAGTCGGGACTGGTTGCGGCCTGGTCTCGTGCGTGGCGCCGCCAGCTCGGCAAAAGCAGCGCGAGCAGTCCGATCAGCGCGAGCACGACGGCAACAGGCACGAGATACGCGGCCAGATCGAAGCCCTTGGCGCTCGGCAGGGCAAGCACCGACGTTCCATACTGAGCCACGAGTTCGCTCTTGACCTGGGCTTCGGTCTTGCCTTCGGCGATCAGCCCACGGATGTAGGCACGCTCGCGCTGGGACTGTGGCGATTCGGCCACGTTCAGGGGAATCTTGCAGGTCACGCACATAACTTGACGTTCGATCGCGGGCATGCTCGTGCGCGGTGTGGCGGCGATAGCGCTGGAGTCGAGTAGGGGCGAGGCCCCAAGTGCTGCCACGAGCATTAGCATCGCTGCCAGACAGGCGAGGTGGTTGGTCGGGCGCGAGACGGGACTCGGGCCAAGCCCCACTCTCAACGACCGGCACGCCCCAAAAATCCTCATACGCTCTCCGCCAAAGCGATCGCATGGTTCAAGAACGCTTCGTCGATTTCCCCGCGCGAGATCGCCACAACGTTGCCAGAGGAATCGATCACGAACGTCTCGGGGATCTGGGTGGTGCCATAGGCCTGGGCGAATTCACCGGTCGTATCGCGCAGGTTGGGGTAGCTGACGCCGTAGTGCTTGACGAAGGTAAGCGAGTCGGGCGAGGAATCGCGGAAGGTCACGCCGAGCACGGTGCCGCCACGGCGCGCCAGCGTGTGCTGAGCGCGCTCCAGGATCGGCGACTCTTCCTGGCAGGGCGTGCACCAGGACGCCCAGAAGTTCAGCACGACCACTTTGCCGCGGTAGGAAGCGAGGGTGCGAGCACCGTTGCCAGAGAGCAGCGGCATGGGAATGGTGCTCGCCGGCGCCGTGGGATGGTGCCCTTGCTTGATCGCTTCGTCGAGCGTGCGTTTGGGGGACTGGGAAAGAACCCCGTAGACGAGCAGCCCGACAAGCGCGGCACCGGCCACACCGATCAGCAGCGGCATGAGAGAACGTTTGGCCATCGAGCAGGAAGCGTAGTGCCAGGGCGTCTCGCGCGGCGTAATATCTGCCTGACGCGGTGGTAGCTCAGTTGGTAGAGCGCGAGCTTCCCAAGCTCGAGGTCGCGGGTTCGAGGCCCGTCCGCCGCTTGAGACTCTCGCTGTCACATACTCACGCGAAATGTGCGGCCCCCATCCGGTACCTGCGGTCGTGCTGACGATCTGGCAGCCCGCGTCGGTGCTGCTTGCGCGGGCCGGGGGGTTTGGCGCCGGCTACCTGAGCGACGAGGAGCACGTCGACGCGGAGCAGGCCCAGTTGGCCGGTGGTGCTGCTGATGAGGGGGTGGAGCGCGCACGCGCCCACGGTTATGACGCCGGCTCTCGTGTCGAGGAGGCAACCGAAGGCGCGGGCCGCAGGATCATCGAGATCGCCGACGAGCTCGACGCGCGGCTGATCGTGTGTGGTCGGCGCGGACTCGGTGCGGTCGCCTCGGCGCTGCTCGGCAGCGTCTCGCACGTGGTGCTCGCGCACGCCGGCCGCCCTGTTCTCAGGTGAGGCCGACGACGGCACGGACGCGGTGCTGAGCGGGATTACCTGCCGAATGTCGGGACGCGTAGCGGGCGTCGAGGAGACACATCTGGAGGTGGTGGCGCAAGCGGCGATGACCCAGTGCATGGAGAGGCTGGGCATGCACACCGAGGGGATCGGTGTCACGGTCGAGACTTCGCTAGAAGGAAGTTAGTCAAAGGGTCCGGAGTTGAGCGAAAAACCGTTCGCTTCTGCGATAAGGATGCGGTGCTGCTGGTCTTCGCGCGCGGCGTCTCTCATGGTTGCTTGGCTCACGAGCCTTCTACTCTGTACGCTGAGGATCCCACCACACTGATGTTGGATGCTTGCGTCAAGTGCTGCGCAGCGAATGGGTGGGTGTGGGTGTCATCAAAGATGGCGGGTAACTTCGGTGAGAGATCGTGCGATGGTCGTCCGAGCCCGAAGCCTTGGCCCCCTTGGATAATGGTGTCAGAGGCGAGTTGGTGTTCTTGATTGACGCCGCGAAGGAACTCGAGTATGTCCTCGTCCTCTATGCCCTCGGCGATCACGAACGCGCCCGTCTCGCGGGCGAACGTAGCCATTGCCATCAGAACCGCTCGGGCGCCTGGCTCGGTGGCGGCGCCGACAACGATGCTGCGGTCGAGCTTGACGAACTCGGCGCGTATATTTCGCAAGATCTCAAGGCCCGAGTTGCCTGTTCCGACGTCATCGACCGCGATCTTGAAACCCTGCTGGCGCAACCGCTGCAGGCGCTTGACCACCCACTCGGTGCGTCCGCCGAAACGCTCGGTGACCTCGACAACGACCGCCTGCGGTGACAGGCCGGCCCGTTCGACGGCCGGAGCCAGCCACGGGTTTGCATCGGCGTCCAAATCGAGAGTCAGTGGGGAAAGGTTCAGGAATAGGAGCACATCCTGATCGAGCTTGGGTGCGCATCGCAGCGCGCTTTGCACGCACAACACATCGAGCTGGTGGACGCGTCCGATCTGCTCGGCAATATCGAAGGTCTCGGCGGGTCCGGACAGTCCGTAGGAGGGGTCGGGGCGGGTCAGCGCCTCAACTCCGATCAGGGTCTCTGTGTCGAGGTTCCAGATGGGCTGGAAGACGGTCTCGAGACGTCCCTCCTCGATCAGTCGTGCAACGGCTTCCTTCTTCTCCGAGGTGGTCACGACCACGCGCTCGCGGATGTCCTCGAAGTGCGCGGTGCGGTTACCGCCCTGGCGCTTGGCCTCGTATAGCGCGGCATCTGCCTCGGCACGCAACGTGTCGGCCTGGACTCCAGGGTGCAGGGCGCTCACGCCGATGCTTACCTCGGTACCGGCGTCTGTGAGGTTGCGGCTCAATCGCCGTGCCAGGACTCTGGCGCCCTCGGCGTCGGTGTGCGCCAGCAGGAGCGCGAACTCATCGCCCCCGATCCTGTAAGCGCGATCTCCGGGCCTTGCCTCGCGCAAGACTCCGGCGACACGCTTGAGTATCGCATCGCCTTGCGGGTGGCCCTGACGGTCGTTGATGAGCTTGAAGTCATCGACGTCCAGAAGGGCCAAGGCGAAGGGGTCTTCATAGCGCGCAGCGGAAGCGGCGGCCTGCGGGAACTCGTCCTGGAAGGCACGCATGTTGGGAAGGTCGGTCAGCCCATCGCGGGTCGCGCGGTGCAGCACCATCCGATGGTCGCGCATCAGCCTTCGGCCACCGAACAGGTAGAAGACGGCACCACCTCCAAAGAAGGTGAGTAGTCCGACCAGGATGAGGATCCTGCGCACTTCGTTCAGTTGCGCATCGTATGTGCGGTGGTCGTAGGTCACCTCATAGGCATAGCGTTGCCCTCGAAGCTCAACCGGAACAATGAACTCGAAGTCGCGACCGTCCTTGGCGGGATCACTCTCATTGCCGGCGTACGACGCCCCTTTGTACAGAGCGGCGTCGATGCGACGATCCGAGTCAGTGGTCCCGACCAGTGCGCCGTTCGCGGCAGCTCTGATCACATGCTTCTGGTCGATCAGGAACGCCTCGCGGGTGCCGGGACGCCGCGCAACGCCATCGAGAAACCGGTCGATATCACCGATTGCATCCGCTGTGCCTAGCGCACGAGCGCCGTCGTCTTCGAAGGCCCTGCCGTCGGCCCGCTGAGCAGCCGCGTAGTCGCTGATCTGTCGATGCGCGAGGCTCCGTTCCAGCAAGACATAGCCAGTGATCCCGATCAGCATGAAGGTCAGCGCGACGGTTGCGATCAACCGTACGCCGAAGGCCACTGCCGAACCGTCCTCTCCGGCACGGCGGCTGGGTAGCCAGCGACGTGGGTTCAGCATCCGTCAGTCCACCGTCTTCAATGGGGCGCTGACGGACAAATCTGGAGGGAGCTGCCGCATCTCCAATCTCATCGACACTACGAGCAGCAGGCATTAGTCATCGTCTACATATTGGAATTCTCCCATCAGGGGCCAGTTCGGTGTCGAGCGGCTGACTAGTGCCAGTGGGCGATACCCAGCGTGGCGATCGATCCGCTACTCCGAGGAGAGCGCGCCGATCATGTCCAGGCGAGCCGCGCGCCGGGCGGGCAGTTGTGCGGCGAGCAGACCCGCCAGGGCGGCGATCACGAGCAGGATCAAGAGCGTGCCGATCGGGAAGGCCTGCACGTAGCCGGAGCCCGACAGCGTGAAGGTGGTGATCAACACGGCCCCCACGACGCCGATCACGAGCCCGAACACGCCCCCGATCAGTGCGGTGATGACCGACTCGTAGCGGATCATCTGGCGCACCTGGCGGCGGGAGGTGCCGATCGCGCGCATCATCCCCAGCTCGCGCGTGCGCTCGTAGATCGACAGGATCAGGGTGTTGACGATCCCGAACAGCGACACGATCACAGACAGCGCCAGCAGCACGTAGATGAGCGCGAGCAGCGTGTTGATCTGGTTGGCCTGGTCTTCCTTGAACTGCGCCGCCGTGCGCGAGCGCGCTTGCGGGAACTGGCTCGCCAGCAGCCGGTCGACGGCGGGCTGGACCTGGGAGTCGCTGTAGCCCTTCTGGTAGGCGACGAAGTTCAGAGCATCTTCGCGCGAGCCGAATGCTTGGCGCGCAAGCGCGAGTGAGATCGTGAAGTTTCCGAGTAGGCGCGCGTTGTCGGAGGCGATCCCGACGACCCGCAGTGGTACGCGCCTGCCCGTGGGTGTGAGCAGTGAGACCGTTCGCCCGATCTTCAGGTGGTGAGATTCGGCGTAGGCCTTCGCGACGATCGTGCCGCCACTGTTGAGTGCCGGCAGTGCCGCATCTGAGCCCTGCTTCCATTCCACGCGGTAGACACGGCCGAAGCTCTGCGGTTCGATGGCGGTGACCGATGCGTTGCTGGAGCTGCCGCGCATGCGTCCCTCGGTGAATCCGACCGCGGTGACGGTCGCCACGCCCGGCACCCGACGCAGCGCGGGCGCCACCAGCGTTGGGATCCCGGCTTCGTTGCCGGATTGGGAGTTCTCCACGATCAGGTTGCCGGCGAACGTGCGGCTGACTGCCTGGTCGATCGTGGCCTTGGTGCCGTCGGCGAGCACCGCCACCAGCGTGACCAGCGCCAATCCCACTGTCAGCGCGGCGGCCGTGGTCAGCGTTCGCCCGGGCTGGCGGATCGAGTTCTCCTTGGCCAGGCGGGCGGTGATGCCGCGCCAGGCGATCAGCGAGCCGATCGCTCTCGCCAAGGCCGGGACTATTCGGTAGTGGCGTGCCGGGCGCTCGCCGCCGCGCCGCAGCCGCACCCATAGCCTCAGCGCTCGCAGACACCAGGCGATCAGTAGTACGACGCCCAAAGCGTGCCCGATCAAGCTCACGGCGAGGACCACGACGAGCCCGATCAGGAAGCGGGCGATCAATTGGCGCCTGGTGGGCAGCGGTCGTGGCGGTATGGTCATACCCTCGCGCATCGCCGCGAGCGGCGGAACGCGCGTTGCACGGATCGCGGGCGCAAGCCCGGCGAGCACGGTCACGCCGATGCCCACCGCCAAGGAGACGACGATCGTGCGCGTCTCGAGCACCGTGCCGCTGTCGGGCAGGTCGGCGCCGAAGGCCTTGAACAGCTGGTCGAGCGCCGGCGCGAGCAGGAGCCCCCCGAACAGCCCGAGCACGGCCCCCACGGTCCCCAAGAGGAAGCCTTCGTAGACGACCGCGCGCATGATCTGGGAGCGCGAGCCGCCGAGCGTGCGCAGCAGGCCAAACTCGCGTGTGCGCTGGGCGACGGTGATCGAGAAGGTGTTGAAGATGATGAACGCGCCCACCACCAGCGACACGTAGGCGAACACGAGCAGGAACGTGCGCAGGAAGCTCAGGTTGCTTTCCAGTTCGGAGGTGTCGTGGCTTGCCTGTTCGGTTCCCGTGCGCACGTCCACTGTGCGAGGCAGCGCCACGCGCAGTCGGTTGCGCAGATCCTCCGGGGTCACGCCAGGCTTGCCTGCGACGTCGATCTGGTCGAAGGCGCCCAGCTCGCCGACCACCCGCTGGGCCTCGGGGAGGGTGAGGACTGCGACACCCGCGCCGCCGAAGGATGCGCCGCCGCCGAACTTGACGACGCCAACGATCGTGTAGCGCTTGGCGGGCGCAGAGCCTCCCGCGACGAGCATCTGCTGGCCGACCTTCAGTTTGGCGCGTTCCGCGGTGGCTTCGTCGATCGCGAGTTCATCTGGGCCTGAGGGAAAGTGTCCTTGAACCGTGGAGAAGGAGTTGAAGCGCGCGGGCACCTCGGAGGCCACGAACGCGGGCGCGCCGCCCTTGGTGAGCCGTTTGCGTTTCACATCGAGGAACGTGCCCGGCGTGAAGATCGAGCCGGCGGCCTGACTCACGCCCGCGGTTGCGCGCACACGCGCGAGCATCGCATCGGTGATCGGCGTGGTTTCCGAACCGCTGTCCCGCCCAAGCACCTGCGTAGGCGTGATCACGACGTCGTGGCCACGGTTGGCCGTCTGGAAGATACCGGCGAAGGATTGGTTGATCGTGTCGGTGAGCACATAGGTGCCCGCCATCAGGGCCACACCGAGCGCGACCGCGATCCCGGTGAGCAGCACCCGCAGCTTGCGCTGCATGAAGCCTCTCAAGATCAGCGCGAGCATCAGTTGCGCCCCGGTGCCGGTGGACTCGCGTGACCGGCGAGCATCAGCCGACGGTCTTCATCAGGTCCAAGGCCTGCTCGGCGCTCGTCGCCTCCCCGTCGTGGGCGATGCGCCCGTCCACGAGCACCAGCAGGCGGTCGGCAAAGGACGCGGCGTGCGCGTCGTGGGTGACCATCACGACCGTCTGGGAGAAGTCGTCGACGGCATGGCGCAGCAGTTCGAGCACGTCGTCGGAGGCCTTCGAGTCGAGGTTGCCCGAAGGCTCGTCGGCGAATACGACCGACGGGCGTGAGACCAGCGCGCGCGCCACGGCCACGCGCTGCTGCTGGCCGCCGGACAGCTCGGCCGGCCGGTGGTGCAGGCGGTTGCGAATGCCGACCGTGTCGATCAGTCGGTCCAGCCACTCGCGGTCGGGCTTGCGCCCGGCGATCGACAGCGGCAGCAGGATGTTCTCCTCAGCGCTCAGCACCGGCAGCAGGTTGAACGTCTGGAAGATGAAGCCGATCTGATCGCGGCGCAGTTGCGTGAGCTTGCGATCCTCGAGGTCGCTGAGCTCGACGCCGTCGAGCTTCACCGATCCCGAAGTCGGCCTGTCCAGCCCGGCGAGGATGTGCATAAGCGTCGACTTCCCCGACCCCGAGGGTCCCATGATCGCCGCAAAGCGCCCCGTTGGGAAATCCACGCTCACCCCGGCCAGCGCATCGACGGCCGCCTCCCCCTCGCCGTAGCGACGACGCAGATCCTGAGCCTGGACGATCGTCTGTGAGTCGTTTTCGGGACCTGTACCCGTCATGAGTCCGTGAGCATAGCCGTCACGATAGGCGCCTCACTCCGATGGACCGTCGACTATTGGGCCCATGTTGGGCGCTTGTGGTTGGGAGAACCGGCGGTAGCGTGGCGGGGACTGGGCTAGCCTTGCACGATTCACCATCGCCGTTTCGTGCATGGTGAATGCTCAACCTCAGGGTACGGCTACGTATGCTGCCCGTCCACGAAAAGGAGAAACAGTGCCTCGCGCGCGAACAAGGAAGTTCAGAGATCGCCATCCGGTCGCGGCGAAGGTCCCCGAGATCACGATCGTCTTCTGGATCATCAAGGTTCTCACAACCGGAATGGGCGAGTCGATGTCCGACTTCATGGGCCAGCACAGCGTTCCGATTGCCGGGGCTGTTGGCATCCTCGGCTTGGCCTTTGCTCTGTGGCTGCAGATGCGCACGCCTGAATACCGCGCCCCGGTCTACTGGTTCGCGGTGATGATGGTCGCGGTCTTCGGGACCATGGCAGCAGACGGCGTTCACGACGGAGCGAGCATTCCCTATGCCGTGACGACCCCGATCTTTGCCGCCGTGGTCGGAGCAGTCTTCTTCTTCTGGCAACGAAGCGAGGGCACGCTCTCGATTCACAGCATCACCACGCGCCGCCGCGAGGGCTACTACTGGGCCGCGGTGCTGGCTACGTTCGCGTTGGGTACAGCGGCCGGCGATCTCACCGCGACGTCGCTGAACTTCGGCTTCCTCGGTTCAGCGGTGCTCTTTGGCGTACTGATCGCGATCCCCGCGCTGGCATGGTGGCGCGGGAAGCTCAACCCGATCGCTGCCTTCTGGACCGCCTATGTCATCACGAGACCGCTCGGTGCCTCGCTTGCGGACTGGTTGAGCAAGCCACATTCAACCACGGGCCTAGGTCTCGGGGACGGGACTGTGAGCGCTCTGGCGCTTGGCGTATTCGTGCTGCTCGTGGCCTACGTCGCGGTCACCAAGAGAGATATCCAGGCGCCACACACGATGCATCCGGAGTCGTTGTCGGCGGCGTCCGGAGAGGATCGAGCCCTCGCATAGCCAGGTGGCGCGTCGTCTCTGCGCCTTTTAGGACAGAATGCGCGGCAATGCATGTCACAGCCAAGGCCGACTACGCCGTTCGCGCCGTCATCGAGCTAGCCGGAAGTAGCCAGGACGCGCCGCGCAAGGTCGACCAGGTGGCTCAAGCCCAGCACATCCCGCTGTCCTTCCTGGAGAACATCCTCACGCAGCTGCGCAGCTCGGGGATCGTGCGCTCCCAGCGAGGCCCCGAGGGCGGCTACTGGTTGGCTCACCCAGCCGAGGAGGTAAACCTCGCGCAGATCATCCGGGCCGTGGAGGGCCCGCTCGTGGGTGTGCGTGGGCAGCGTCCAGAGGAGGTCGAGTACGTGGGTTCGGCCGAGTGCCTGCAACAGGTATGGATCGCCCTGCGTTCGAACTTGCGCAAGGTGCTCGAGCATGTGACCGTGGCAGACGTCGCCTCAGGGAAGTTGCCTAAGGACATCGTCACGCTCACGCGTGAAGAGGAAGCTTGGGAGACTCGTTAGGCGAAGACGCGCGGAGCCGGTAGGCGGGCGGCGAGGATCTGACCCTCGGCGAGCTCCAGCTCGGCGGCGGTCTCGCGGGTGACCTGGGCCCAGATGTCGCGGCCGTCGGGGAGAGTCAACTCGACGCGCACCTCGAACCCTAGGTGCACGACGCGGCGAACCAGCGCCTCGACCGTGCTGCCATCCGGGTAGGGGAGGATTTGGATGTCGTGTGGGCGCAACAGCGCGTCGCCGAGTCGATTGACCGGTCCGATGAACGACATCACGAACTCGTTGCTCGGATGCTCGTAGAGCTCGTGCGGGGTGCCGGCCTGCTCGATCCGCCCGGCGTTCATCACGACGATCTGCTGGGCGACGTCCATCGCCTCCTCCTGATCGTGGGTGACGAAGATCGTGGTGACGTGGATCTCCTCGTGCAGTCGCCGTAGCCACTCTCGCAGCTCGTTTCGCACCTGTGCGTCGAGCGCGCCGAAGGGCTCGTCGAGCAACAGCACCTCAGGCTTTGGGGCAAGCGCGCGTGCGAGCGCCATCCGCTGCAGCTGTCCGCCGGAGAGCTGCGCGGGGTAGCGCTTGGCCAGACCATCCAGGCGCACCAGGCCAAGCAGCTCCTCCACGCGCTCGCGTACGGCGGCCTTGGGCTCGTGGCGCACGGTCAGGCCGAAGGCGACGTTGTCAAAGACCGTCATGTGCTTGAAGGGTGCGTAGTGCTGGAAGACGAAGCCCACGCCGCGCCGGCGTGCCGGTTCAGCCGTCACCTCGTGTCCGCCGATCACCACGCTCCCGGTATCTGGAGTCTCCAGGCCCGCGATGATGCGCAGCAGCGTCGACTTGCCGCTACCGCTCGGGCCGAGCAGCGCCGTCAAGGAGCCGTCCTCGACCGTCGCGTTCACATAGTCAAGCGCCGTGAACGTGCCGAAGCGCTTGGAGACTCCGTGAACCTCGATCGCCATCAGACCAGCGTATCCCTGCTGGTGCGCTTGGCGAGCAGGCTCATCGTCGCGAGCGTTGCGAACGCGAGCAGCGCAAGCACCACCGCGGCCGCGTAGGCGCCGGTCGTGTCGAAGTTCTCGAAGCGATCCTGTACATACAGGGGTAGCGTTTGTGTCTGGCCCTCGATACGCCCAGAGACAATGCTCACCGCCCCGAACTCGCCCAGCGCGCGTGCGGTCGTGAGCACCACGCCGTAGACCACGCCCCAGCGGATGGCGGGCAGCGTGACGCGCCAAAACGTCTGCCAAGAGCTCGCGCCAAGCGTTGCCGCGGCCTGCTCGGAATCGGTGCCGAGCTCGTGTAGCACGGGGATCGTCTCGCGCGCTACGAACGGCAGCGAGACAAACGCCGTGGCCAGCACCATGCCCGGCACGGAGAAGATCACTTGGATGCTGTGCGCGGTCAGCCAATTGCCAAACCAGCCGGTGCGGCCGTAGACGAGTAGCAGCGAGAGCCCGACGACGACGGGAGAAATCGCAAACGGCAGGTCCACGATCAGTCCGAGCAGGCTGCGTCCACGCATCCGCCCCCGCTCCATCAGCAGCGCGATGCCGATCCCGGCGGCGGTGTTCAGCGGCACGACGATCGCCACCAGCTCGATGGATAGCCAGAAAGCATGCACAGCGTTAGGTTGCGTAACCGCATCCCACGCGGGTGCCAGCCCGTGTTCGAAGGTGCGGTAGAAGATCATCACGAGCGGCGCGCCGAGCAGCACGGCCAGGTAGCCGAGTGCCACGGTGCGAAGCGCGATGCGCCCGCCGCGCGAGGAGCCGACCCGGGTCGCCTTCTGGGGGCCG
>DATHMQ010000032.1:0-21103 GCA_035486935.1 Solirubrobacteraceae bacterium | reverse complement strand
ACGGTCGACGAGGTCCAGATAGCGGCGCCAGGGAGCGTCGATCTCACCGCGCGCGCTCGCGAGCAGGCGGATCAGCGACTCGCCGTGGCTCAGCGGGACGATCGTCTCGCGGAAGCTGGGCTCCCACTTCTCGGGGTCGCGCACGCTGAGCAGCACCTTGGCGTTCGGGTAGAAGTCCATCAGCTCGCGCCAGAAATAGCCACCGGGCCAGTCCACCGTCGCCTGGGAGTCGCCGAACACCTCATCCCAAGGTTCGGCGCCGTCGAGCGCACGGTTCCACACGTCGACCTGGTCGAGGTCGGCTATGACGTTGACCCAGTGGTAGCACGGCTCGAAGTCAAGCGTCTCGAGCGCCACCTTCTGCGTCAGCGTGCCCGTGCGCGGCATTCCGGCTCCAATCACCTTCATCTGCTTCCCTCCAGGCTCCATGGATGTTTTAGTCCCTGCAGGCTAATCATGGACGCCTGTCGAAGGGTTTATGAAGAAACATGTCGATAGGATGAAGAGTCTATGAAGAAAAGCCGACGAGGAGCCGCTCTTTCGCGGTTGCCGACGGGTTGCTCACGTATCCTCGTATTTCGTCTGCCCCATTCGTCCGCCCTATGAACCGAGAGACTCCAGGGGGTCCATCTTGAAGGCTATAGCCGACCTCCCCGGCTTGAGAGAGCAGTCACTTGCATGGGACGATCGGAGCCCCAGGCTCCCGCACATTAGCCGGCTGGCGCTGGCCGGCCCCGAGACGTCGTTCAGCCAACAGGATGTGCTCGGCCTGCTGGGCCTCTCGGGCGACGAGTTCGCGCAGCGCATCTTCAGCCGCTGCGGCGTGCAGCGGCGCAGCTTGACGCTGACCGACGAGTTTCTCGCGACCACCGTCCAGGGCCGCACACCAGCGATCGAGGAGCATCTGCTCGGCTATGCGGTGCGGGCGATCGACGAGCTCGAAGTCGACCCGCTGGAGATCGGCGTGGTCGTGAGCGCGACGCTCTACTCGCTTGGCGGCCCCACGATCGCCCACCGGCTCGTGGACCATTACGAGATGGACCCGTCCACCGACAAGTACCACATCGTCGGTGTCGGCTGTGCCAGCGCTGTGCCGCTCATACGGCTCGCCTCCCAGACTCTGCGCGAAGCTCCCGGCAAGAAGGCGCTTGTCGTCGCGGCCGAGAGCATGACTGGCATCCTCATGGGGGCGGCCGAGGACGACGCGCGCAGCAAGACGGTCGGCTCGTCGATTTTCGGCGATGGTTGTGCCGCGGCGTTGATCGAGTTCGACGAGGAACCCACCCAAGCCGCCGGCCCGGTGGTGCTCGCGTCCAAGGTCCACCAGGTAGCGGGCACGCTTGGAGCGGTACGGATGCAACTCACACCTGAGGACAGCTATCTGCACTTGATCCGTGAGCTCCCGGACGTTGCCAGCGAAGGGTTGCTCGAGTTGGTCGACGATTTCCTCAGCACGAATGGCCTGGAGCAGGAGGCGATCGACCACTGGCTCGTGCATCCGGGCGGACGGCGCATCATCGAGAGCGTGCAGGAAGCACTCGAGCTCTCGCACGAGGATGTCGCGGCGAGCTACGACGTGCTCGCCGAGCACGGCAACATGGGCACGCCGTCGATTTTCTACGTGATGCAGCGTGCAGTGGAACTGCGCAAACCGCGGTCAGGCGATCTGGGCTTGATGGTCACCGTCGGCCCTGGGGTCACCGTCGGCTTGATGCTTATGCGCTGGTGAGCACCGCGTCGTTGTCGTAAAGCTTGATGATGGTGACCGCGCCCTCGGGGGCTGCGGCGAGGCACAGTCCGCAGAGCACGCACTCGTCGAGGTTCTTCTCGACAATGCTCACACCGCTCTCTGTCTTGGCGAAGATGTCTACAGGGCAGGCGTCGCTGAGCTTGACCGCGAGGGCGGAGTCGGCAGCTGCCTGGTCATCGACCTCGACGGCGATGAAGGTCCCATCGGCTCTCATGCTGGGCTCCTCTCGGAGATCTTGGACTGAATCAGTCCGGGTATGTCCTCAATGCGCTCGGCCACGGTGATATCGGCCTGTGCAAGGCGCGCGATCTTCTCGCTGGCAGTGTCCTCCTTGCCTTCGACGATCGTGCCGGCGTGGCCGAAGCTCATGCCGGGCATCTCGTCCATGAAGCGTCCCGCCATGAAGGCGACGATGGGCAGTCGCGATTTGTTATCGGTGACCCAGAGCGCGAGCTCGGCCTCCATGCGCCCACCCGGCTCGGTGTAGATCACGATGCCTTGTGTCTGCTCGTCGGCCTCGAACAGCGGCATCAGCTCTGCGTAGCTCGAGCCGATGATCGCGTCTCCGCCGATCGAGACGGCCGTTGACTGTCCGAGTCCCGCTGCGCTCAGGGTCGAGGACATCTCTGTGGTCATGCCTCCAGAGCGCGAGATCACGCCGATCGGGCCTGGTGTATAGGCCTGCGCGGCGTTACGGGCCGGGCCGCCGATACCACCCATCTTGATTACGTCGGGGACGATGATCCCGAGGCAGTTGGGGCCGATGATGCGCGCGCCGCGCAGTGTCGCCAGCTCGACCATCTGCGCCACGTCGCGGCGCGGGATGCGCTCGGTGACGATCACGATCAGCTTGATCCCATTCTCGATCGCCTCGAATACGGCGTCCTTGGTGAAGGCGGGGGGGACCGTCACGACCGAGCCGTAGATCGGTGCGCCGTGGTGGGCGACTGCCTGGGCGACCGTGTCGAACACGGGCACCCCGTGCACGTCGCGGCCGAGGCGCCCGGGAGTTACGCCGCCGACGACCTTCGCGCCGGTGCCGTAGTCGAGACACTCTCTCGTCAGGTTGACCGCCTCGCGGCCGGTGATGCCCTGGACGATGAACGTCGTATCGGAGTCGATAAGGATGCTCATGCGGCAACTCCTTGGATCTTCTCGACCGCTCTGCGCGCGGCCTCGTTGAGCGAGACAGAGCGGTCGGCGTAATCCACGCCGTACTTCTCGAGGATCTTGAAGCCCTCCTCCTCCCAGGCGCCAGGGATCCGGAAGATCGCGATCTTCTCGGACGGGTCCATGTTCAGCTCAAGGCATGCCTTGATAACGCCGCGCGCGACGATGTCCACGCGTGTGTTCGAGACGATCGACATCATCACCGCGATCTTGTCCACGCCAGGCTTCTGCAGCACGAGCTTGGCCAGTCCACAGGCCTTGGCGACCGAGGGGTTGCCGCCGATCTCGCAGTAGTTGGCCGGCTTGCCGCCGTGAGCGCGTACCGCGTCGAACAGCGTTAGCGAGCCGCCACCGGCGCCGATCACGAGGCCGAGGTTGCCATCGAACTCGGTCACATTGCCGGCCACGCCGCGGTGGTCGGTGGCATCGACTTCCTCGCCCGCTAGCTCGAACGGTGTGGCCTCACGGGCCTGGCGGGTCTCCTCGTCGCCAACGCCGAGGTCCTTGAGCAGCTTCTTGTGGCGACCGCGCGCCTCGTTCTCGATATCCATGTGCGCGTCTAGCGCCACGAACGAGCCGTCAGCCAGCTGTCCGAGTGGGTTGATCTCGGCAAGCGTCATGTCGTTGTCGACGAACAGCTTGGCCAAGCGCGTGACGATCGGGACGAGCTTGTTGAGGGCCGAGCCGGTGACGCCGGTGGAGGCGATCACCTCCTTGGCCTCGAAGTCGCCGAAGGGCAGGATGTTCGAGAAATGCCGGCGCCCAACCTTGTCTGGTTGCTCCTCGGCTACCTGCTCGATGTCGATGCCGCCCACGGGCGAGAAGATCATCACCGGCTGCTTGCGCGTGCCGTCCCACACGACGCCGGCGTAGTACTCCTGCGCAACTTCGGCCTTCGGGTCCACAAGCACTCCGCGCGGCATGTGGCCGTTGATCTCCAGGGCAAGGATGTCGCGCGCGTACTCCTCGGCCTGCTCGGGCGTGTCGGCAAACTTGACGCCACCGGCCTTCATACGCCCTCCGGTGAGCACCTGGGACTTGATGACTGTGGGACCGCCGATGCGCTCAGCGATCTGCCGCGCCTCGGCTGGGTCGGTTGTGAAGCCGTAGTCGGTTACCGGGATACCGGCGCGCTTGACTACCTCGCGCGCCTCAAACTCGAAAAATCTCATCGCGTCCTTGGTCGCTTGGGGACGGGGCGTCGGAACCCTATCGGGACGGCCGCCCGCGTGCGCTCGTGGCGACCGTCCCGTACACAGGACGCGAGGTGGCTACATGACCTCGATCGTCTCGTACACGTCCACCTTGCCGCCCGCGGCGATGATCGGGCAGTCGGTGACGAGGTCGGCCGCCGCGTCGAGGTTGTCGGCGGCGATGACCGAGTAGCCGGTCAGGCCGGACCCCGCCCCGCCGTTGCTGCCGGAAGCGCTCACCGACGTGGATGCGCCGACCGGGTTGCCGGGCGCGACGACCGCCGAGCCGAGCTTGCCAAACCACTGTCCCCAGGCCGCCATCGCCTGTTCGCGCTCGGCCTCTGTCGCTGCCATGCCGCCGCCGGTGTATGCCAGTAGGTAATTCGCCATCTTCTTGCTCCTTCTGTTGGTTTGTTGTGTGGGTCTTGTCTTCGCAACCGCATCGGGAGTGCCTAACCAGGCCCCCGAGCGGCATTGCGAGCGTCTGTCAGGACGTCTGTGCGGCGCGCTCGTTGAGATGCGTCTGAAATGCCTCCAGCACGCCTTCCCAGCCGTGCCCGTGCGAGTCGCGCGATTCCAAGGACTCAAAGCCGGTGTGTTCGAGTACCACGGTCGTTTGCTCTCCCTCGGCACGAAAGTCGACCGCCACGGTGCTGAGGTGGCCGAGCTCGCCGTCTTCTTGTTCCCACTGCCAGCTGTAGACGAGCCGAGTTGGGCGGCTCACCTCGCTGTACTCGCCTCCCGCGGTGTATTTTTTGCCGCTCTCGGGGTCTTCCATCGAGATGCGATAGCGCCCACCGACACGCAGATCGACCTCGGCGACGGGGGTGATCCATGCGGGATTCGCCTTCCACCAGCGTCGTAGCACCTCGGGATTGGTCCACGCGTCGAACACGTCCTCGGCGGGGGCGTCGTACGTGCGCTGCAGGCGCAGGCTGGTCTCGTTCGGCTTGGTTATCTCGGTCATCTCGGCTCCTTCGCTGGTTTGTTTTCTTGCTGTGGCGCTCCCTGCTGTGACTGTTGGTGCTCTCTCTGCTCGCGCAGGTACTGATCGACTGTGTCGAGCTTGCGCTCCCATAGTTCGCGCTGATTGGTCATCCACGCGTACGCCTCGTCCAGCGGCTGCTCACGCAGCCGCAGACGGTGCGTGCGCCCGTCGATCACGCGTGTGATGGCACCCGCCTCCTCCAGCAGCTTGAGGTGCTTGCTGATCGCCGGCTTGGAGACACCGAAGTCACCGGTTGCCTCGCCAACGGTCATCTCGCCGCTGGTCAGACGCTCGAGGATGCCCCTGCGTATGGGGTGCGAACAGGCGATGAAGGTACGGTCTAGCAGGGCATTGTTAGCCATATGGTTAACAATAGCAAGGTCGAGCCTGGCGACGGTGGGGGCTTCGTCTGTCGGCCCAGCCATTGCGAAGAATCGACGGCGATCAAATGTGGGCCGGAGGCACGATCCTCGGCAAGCCCGGTGTTACCCCCGTCACCGCACGATCCCCGATCGCGCAGCCCTAGCCGCCCAAGCACGGCAGGAAGCGCTAACCCACAGAGGGGCGAGTCAGTCGAGGTCGAACGCGGCCGGATCGCGTTGCTGAGAGCCGGCCCTACGCTCAGATCTTTTTGAGCACGCCTTTTTTCGACGGTTTGTGACCCTTGAGCTTCACGGTGCCAGTCGCGGTCTTGAATACCCCGCCGGAGAGGTAGCTTGCGCTGGCGGTGCTGCTCAGTTTGTAACCGCCGATCGCGAGCAGGCTCTTGCCATGGTTATTGAGTTTTATCGATAGCGTGTCGACGCCGAGGGCAAGTGAGTTGAACGAGGCGGTGCCGATCGTCTGAACCACGATCCTTGTTTTCTTTTTTTTGCCTTTACCCGTGGTCTTCTTGAACTTTGCAAGCAGCTCAAGATCGCCTGTGCACTTCACGCTCGAGCAATCGACGACGACCGAAAGATCGCCTTTGCCGTTGACCTGATCGGTCTGGCTGGGGATCGTGAGCGATGACACGGCGGGTGGTGGTGGTGGCGGCGGCGGCGGTGGTGGCAGCACGTGCGCGGGCAGTGCGTTGAGGTTGGCGACCTCCGTGCCCTGGTAGTCGTTGAACGTGAGCCAGCCCTGACCATCGGCGGCCACCGCGAGGCGGGGAATTTCCGAATAGCCAAAGCCGATCGTCGCGATATCGCGTTCGCCGGTGAAGCTTTCTCCCCCGTTGGTGGATTCCCACAGACGCATCACATATTCCCCTGCGCCGTCGATGACCGGCTGAGCCACATACAGTGCGCCCGTTTCGGGGTTCTCGTAGATATCGCCCGAGTTAAACAGCGTGCCCGCGCTCGTGGGGATCTTCGCGATCTGCACCGGTTTGCCGAAAGTGTGGGTCGTTTCGTTGAACTTGCGCACGTCGACCGCCGAGGGCTGCGATTCAAGCGATTCTCCTTCGGGGATGTCGGTCGAAAGCATGAACAGTCCCGCGGGCCCGCCGGCGAGTCGCGGCACGTACCCGTTGCTTACCTTGATCGGTCCTTCCCATCCACCTTCGTTGTCGTCGGCGATGCCTTTATTCGCGTAGTAGCGGTAGAAGAAGGTTTCCGGCGCCGGAGCGGAGAGGTTGTAGTAGGCCTCGATCTCGGGGTAGAACTGCTTTTTGGTGCCGGAGTCTTCGACGGTGTGGGTGGCGTAGCCGAGGGTCGAGCTGGCGACCCCGCCTGCCCCGGGGTGTTCGAAGGAGATGGCGGTTGTTCCTCCGGTGATGTTGTTGGCGGTGAATCCGAATCCGAGTCCTACATTGTTGCCGGCGATGCCAAAATAGTCATCTTCCGTGGAGAGGCTCGGGGGCGTATTCGGGTCCAGCAGCACGTCGCCGATGCCACCCTTGTCCAAGGTGTTTTGGGGGATCTTCTTCGCGACGGAGAATTTTTCGCCGCCGTCGGTTGAGGTCCAGATCAGCGTGTCTTCGTCTTTGTCGTAGCGCGGGCCGACGACGTACACCACCCCTGCGTGGGATCCGAGCACGGGGAACGGTTGGACGATTTCTTCGAAGGTGCCGGCTGGCAGTGGAAGAGCGATCGGGGCTGTACAGGTGCCGCCGCGCGGGATCTTGCAGAACACAACTTCCTGTTCGTCGGCCGGGTTGGTCTGAACCCAGGACGCATAGCCGGTTCCGCTCGCTTCGGTCACGATCGCGTTGGTGCTGGCTTTCGAACCGAGCGTGAACAGGTTGGTGGCCTGTGCGCTCGCCGGGATTAGCACAGCAAAGGACATACCCAGTAGTCCAGCCACGAGCCGGTAGGCAATCGCCCTCGGCACGATCCCGCTTAGGAGTGAGTTGCGAAACATGCCGTCCCCTTCTGTTGGTGGCCACGCCGACGCTGGGCGACGCTCAAGACGGGCCGGAGTCTAGCAGTGGTGTACCGGCGGAAAAGCGCCTATCTAGACGTATGTACGGGGTGTCCCCTGAGGCACGCTCTGGCGCCCAACGCTCCGGCGACTGTGCTCAGCTGGACGGGCTCTTGGTTGCTACGCCCCAGCCGGCACGAACCCGTAGGCCTCCGCCAACTCCGGGTCCTTGCGAGCCAGCATCTCGGCCAGTTTGACCATCACCTGGCACTGCTTCCAGGTGGCGTCGTCCTGCATCTTGCCGTCGATCATGTGCACGCCGCGGCCGTCGGGGATCGCCTCGATCACCTTCTTGGCGAAGATGACCTCCTCGGGGTCGGGTGAGAACACCTTCTTGGCGATCCCGATCTGTACGGGATGCAGCGACCACGCGCCCACGCAGCCGAGCAGGAACGCCGCGCGGAACTGCGTCTCGCAGCCGAGCTCGTCCTTGATGTCGCCGTAGGGGCCGTAGAAGGGGAGCGCGCCGACTGCCGTGCACGCGTCGACCATGCGCGCGATCGAGTAGTGCCACGGGTCCTGCTGGTAGCTGGGGCGCGGCAGCTCCGGGTTATCGGGGTCCGGGTCGGCAATCGTGCGATAGCCGGGGTGCCCGCCGCCCACGCGCGTGGTCTTCATGCGTCGCGAGGCCGCCAGGTCCGCGGGACCGAAGCTCATCCCCTGGATACGCGGGCTGGCCGCCGCGATCTCCTCCAGGTTGGCCACGCCCAGCGCCGTCTCGAGGATCGCATGCACGAGTATCGGCCTCTCGATGCCCGCCTTTGCCTCGAGCTGGGCAAGCAGCCGGTCCACATAGTGGATGTCCCAAGGCCCCTCGACCTTGGGGACCATGATCACCTCGATCCTGTCCCCGATCGCGCTCACGATTTCGGTCAGATCGTCGAGTACCCACGGCGACTCGAGCGAGTTGACGCGCGTCCACAGCGCCGTTTCGCCCATGTCCATCTCGCGACCAACCTTGATCAGCCCGGCGCGCGCTGCCTCCTTGCGGTCCACCGATACGGCGTCCTCCAAGTTGCCGAGCAGGATGTCCACTGTCGGTGCGATGGCGGGCACCTTTTCCACCATTTTCTCGTTCGAGAGGTCGAGGAAATGGATCATCCGCGACGGCTTGAAGGGGATCTCGCGCGCCGGCTCGGGCGCGCCGATCGCAAGGGGCTTGTCGAAGGCTCTGGGGTTGCGCAAGTCTGTTCTCCTGATTTGGTGGCCCGCCCGCCCGCTGGCCGCGGCGTCCGCTTTGATCGCTCTCGGTCATCTGAACGCTATCGCCTCGGCGCAGCGACGGCTGCTCAACGGTGCTCCGGGCAGCCGTCCGCCTACGCTGCTCAATAGAGTTCCCCTCGCTTCAACGCCCACCACGCACATCACAGGAGACACCCCCCACCCATGAGCGATACCCACCCCGTCGAGACCGAGCAGGCCGCGCGCGAGGCGTCCGGCGCCCACCCTTACGGCCGCTACCTGGAGGAGTTCGAGGTCGGCGCCACCTACAAGCACTGGCCCGCCAAGACCGTCACCGAGTCAGACGACCACCTCTTCTGTCTGATCACGATGAATCACCACCCCTTGCACCTGAACGACGTCTACGCCGCCAAATCGCAACAGAAACGTAACGTCGTCGTCGGCCCGCTGGTCTACTCGCTCGCGCTCGGCATGTCCGTCTCGGACGTCTCCGGCAAGGCGATCGCCAACCTCGCCACCGAAGAGCTCAAGCACCCCGCGCCCGTCTTCCACGGCGACACGCTCTTCTGCGAGTCCGAGGTGCTGGAGAAGCGCGAGTCCCAGTCAAAGCCCGATCGTGGCACCGTCAAGGTGCATACGCGCGTCTACAACCAAGATGGAGTGCTCGTGGCCGAGTTCAAGCGGCTTGTCTTGGTCCCCCGTCGTGAGCCCGGCGGCTCGGCTGCCGAGGGCAACGTCGAGTAGACGTAGCGAGCATCTGGCCGTTCTGCCCCGGGAGACGGCGAGCCGCGGCTGTCGGGGTCGGGACGGCCGCTCGGCGGGGCCTTGTTATCGGAGTGGGGGAGTTGTCGTCTCGGTAGTTCGCAAACCGCCATGCCCCCGCGCGCGCGGGGGGCACTGGGTTTTTGGACGAAACGTCTCGCCACGGTGCGATAGGCTTGCAAGTACGCGCCCCGCACGGGCGTTTTTTCCGTTCCCAGGCGCCATTCAGGCGCGGCCACGCCGCCGGGCGTAGCCAACGCGACACCGAGGAGCCGCTCGCACGTCATGGAGACCACCGCCACCGCAGCCCCAAACACGAACCACGAGCGTCTGCTGACGTGGGTCGAGGAGATCGCCGCGCTCACCGAGCCCGAGGCCATTTACTGGTGTGACGGCTCCGCTGTGGAGTACGACCGTCTCTGCCAGCTGCTGGTCGACGCCGGCACCTTCAAGCGCCTCTCCGACGCCAAGCGTCCCAACTCTTATCTCGGTCTCTCAGACCCTGGCGACGTCGCCCGCGTCGAAGATCGCACCTTCATCTGCTCGTCCACCGAGGAGGAAGCTGGTCCGACCAACAACTGGCGCGATCCCGAGGAGATGAAGGAAGCGCTCAAAGAGCTGTTCACCGGCTGCATGCACGGTCGCACGATGTATGTGGTGCCGTTCTCGATGGGCCCGATCGGCTCGGACAAGAGCCAGATCGGCGTACAGCTGACCGACTCGCCTTATGTGGCGGTCTCGATGCGAATCATGACCAGGATGGGCTCTGCCGCGCTCGACGCCCTCGGCGAGGAAGGCGACTTCATTCCCTGTCTGCACTCGGTCGGGATGCCGCTCGAGGATGGTGTGGAGGACGTGTCCTGGCCGTGCAACGCCGACAACAAGTACATCGTCCACTTCCCCGCCACCCGCGAGATCACCTCATACGGCTCCGGCTACGGCGGTAACGCGCTGCTCGGCAAGAAGTGCTTCGCGCTGCGCATCGCCTCGGTGATGGCGCGCGACGAGGGCTGGATGGCCGAGCATATGCTGATCCTCAAGCTGACTTCGCCCGAGAAGGAGGTCAAGTACATCGCGGCGGCATTCCCCTCCGCGTGTGGCAAGACCAACCTTGCGATGCTCATACCCACCTTGGAGGGCTGGGAGGTCGAGACGATCGGCGACGACATCGCCTGGATGAAGTTCGGCGAGGACGGTCGCCTGTACGCCATCAACCCGGAGGCGGGCTTCTTTGGCGTGGCGCCTGGGACCGGCGAGCACACCAACCCGAACGCGATCAAGACGATCGAGTCGAACACGATCTTCACCAACTGCGCGCTGACCGACGATGGCGACGTGTGGTGGGAGGGGCTGACCGACGAGCCGCCCGCGCACTTGGTCGACTGGCGCGGCAAAGATTGGACGCCCGCTTCGGAGACGCCGGCCGCCCATCCCAATGCTCGCTTCACCGTCGCCGCCGCGCAGGACCCGGCAATTGCCCCGGAGTGGGAAGACACAGCCGGCGTCCCGATCTCGGCGATCCTGTTCGGCGGCCGTCGCTCGACCGTCGTGCCGCTGGTGGCAGAGGCATTCGACTGGGAGCACGGCGTGTTCCTCGGCGCGACTATGGGCTCTGAGAAGACCGCTGCCGCGGCCGGCACGGTTGGCGAGCTGCGCTTCGACCCGTTCGCGATGCTGCCTTTCTGTGGCTACAACATGGCCGACTACTTCGCCCATTGGCTGAAGATCGGACGTGAAGCCGATGTGGCGAAGCTGCCGAAGATCTTCTACGTCAACTGGTTTCGCAAGGATGCCGAAGGCAAATTCCTGTGGCCCGGCTATGGCGAGAACTCACGTGTGCTGGCCTGGGTCTTCGCGCGCTGCGCAGGTCACGGCGCGGCTATGGAGACGCCAATCGGCCACATGCCGCCTGTCGGTCCCGACGGTCTCGACACACGCGGTGTCGATGTCTCAGACGAGGACATCGCCGAGTTGTTGCGCGTTGACGTCGCCGAATGGAAGGCGCAGCTGCCCCATTTCCACGAGCACCTCGGCAAGTTCGACCGCCTGCCCAAAGAGCTGCAAGAGCAGCTGCTCGCGCTCGAGCAGCGACTCTCCGCCTAGCCCCCTTGATGCGGCGCTGGGCTAGAGCCTGGCTTGCTGGTGCGGCAAGGGCGCGGCGCTTGCGCCAGCTGACCGGCCTAGAGCGGCTCGACCGCCGGCTCGCGCCGGCGCCAGGTGACGGTCAAAGCCACTGCCTGCGTCGCTAGCGCCGCGAGCGTCGCAAGCAGGAAGCCCTCGGCGATCCCGAGGGCTTCGAGCGACACCGCCAGCACGAAGCAGAACAGGGCGTAGGCGACCAGGCCAAGCACGAATCCGCGCATGATTCGCAGCAGGTCCTGCTCGCCGTACTGAGCATGCGTGAACACCGCGAGCACACTCGCGATCACGGGAAACGGCGCCAGCAGGCCGCTCAATTTCGCTCCCAGCTGCCCTGCGACAGCCGTCAACGCGAGCACGAGCGCGACCGCGCTGAGTGCGCGCAAAGGCAAATCCCAGGCCGGCAGCTCGACAGCAGTCTGCTGCTCGCGCTGCGCCCGAGGGAGGACTAGGAGCGTCACTCCAATCGCCACGAGCACCACCGCAAGCGCCGGACCGGCGCTCACTGTCGTGGTACTCAGCGCCGCTGTCATCAGGAAGAACGCACCCCATCCCAAAAAAAGACTCCCAACCCAGCGCATGCGACTGGCCAAATGTGCATACACCAAGATGAAGGCAAGCAGCGAGACAAGCCCAAGCAGCGTGCCGGCCGCGGCGCCGGCAGCAAACGTAGCTCCGTGATCGAGCGCGAACACGAGCAGGATCGGGCCCGCGACGACCGGTAGTCCACCCACCAGCCCGCCGACCCGAGCGCCATAGCGCCTCGCCGCAAGCGAAGCCGCGATCACGAACGTCGGCGCGAGCAGTATCTTCGCCGCGAGCACTCCCACCGGTCAGATGATGACGTGCTTGGACGGGCCGCAATTAGCGACCCGTTGAGCAAGCGAGGCAAGGATGCAACGAGCGCAGTGTGCTGAGCACATAAGCGAGTGAAGACGCAGCGTCGCGCCGCTCAGCGGGTCGCTAATCGTGTTCGTGGGGTTCGCTGCTCCCCGACGATGCCGGCGGGCGCGACTCCTCGGCCAGCGACGTGATCGTCAGCAGACCTCTGGCGGCCGATTCGAGCACCTCGGTCGCCTCCTCCAGCGAGCGCGCGTAGAGCTCGACGAGCAGGTGCACGACGATCTGGTCCTCCTCGTGCTTGTGGAAGCGCACGTGCGTGAAGAACTCGCGCACCCCGTACTCGCCAAAGGCCGCATAGGAGAGGGCGTCGCCGGCCTCGGGCCCGGAGCAGATCTCAACGTCGTCGGCCTCGACGGTCACCGTGCACGAGGCGACCCAGGGCGTCCCGGCGATCATCCGCTCCCAGCGGTCCTCGATCGGCTCCACGCGCCCGCCGGAGAAACCGAGGTGCGGCTGGTCGTGCATGCAGTCCAGGCACTGCACGACCGCCTCCTGCAGCTCGTCGACGACTTCCGAGCGCTCTCCGGTTTCCGGGTCGATCTTGTGGATGCCCTCGTAGTGCACCTGCACCTCGAGGTTCTGCGACCAGCAGCGGTAGCACCGCAGCCAAGCTCTGGCAGTGGTCTCGGGTGCTGGGCCTCCCTCCATGGGCATCATTGTATGCCCATGCGAAGACCTCTTCGCTATCCGAACGTAAACGCGTAGCCAGAGATACCGGGAGCGAAGCGCAGCGACAGACGGTGCTGCTGATCGCCCGGCAGCGACACGAGCGAGTACAACCGCTCGTTTCGCACCGTCAGCGCGCCGTCATGCACGTCGGCTCCGGCGTACCTATCGGGTATCGGCTTCCCATCGAGCAGCACCTGCACCTGGCGTGGCCTTTCACCTTCAGAGCTGAGCACCAGATACACGTTCTTGGCCTCGAACTCCATATCGATCCCGGCGCTCGAAACCGCGGTAGCCGGCTGTGCGGCGATGTTCCATGTGCCGCTGTAGTCGAATTCGTTGAGCGCCAGATCGGTGGGCACGCTCGTGCCGTAGTCGTGCAGGCCGGCCTGTGGCCCGTTGCGCCACCCTTGCGCGCGGTTGGTGCCCAAATAAGTCTCGGGTGTGGCCACTTCGCTGGGCGTCACGACGTCGGTGGGATGTGCCATGCCGCCGACGTTCGCTCCCGCTTCGGCAAGCAGCGAACGGATCGCGGTTTCGGTCTGCGAGTAGTCGCCCTCGCCTGCCGTGGCGTAGCGCACGTCGCCTTTGGCGTCGATCAGGTAGTCCGCTGGCCAGTACTCGTTGCCGTAGGCGTTCCAAGTCCCCATTTCGTTGTCCTGCACGACGGGATAGCGCAGGCCGAACTGTTCGATCGCGTTCTTGACGTTGGATGCCTCGTGCTCGAAGGCGAACTCCGGCGTCTCCACGCCGACGACCGTCAAGCCGTCCTTGCGATAGGCAGCGTCCCAGGCCTTCAGGTAGGGGAGTGTGCGGATGCAGTTGATGCAGGTATAGGTCCAGAAGTCGATCAGCACCACTTTCCCGTGCAGCCCTTTGAGTGTGAGCGGCGTGTTTGAATGCCCACCCGCCCCGGTGTTGAACCAGTCCTCGGTATCGGCGAATTCTGGCGCCGGCCCGAGGTTCTTTAGCTTGGCCGCGTCCGCCAGCAGCGTCGCCTGGCTCGCGTCGCGAGGCGCGGTGGTCGTTTTCGAGCCAGACACGAACTTCGCGGTGTGCCCGGTCACCTGGGGCAGGCGGCTTTCGACAGCCTTCGATTTTTCAAGGCCGGCCGTCAGATTCACGTTGGGGATGTGTTCGGCAATGTACTGGTCGAAGTCGACGTCGACACCCACGACGATCGCCAGCGCGGTGACGATCATCACGATGCCGAGCGTGCGCTGCAGCGCCGGCCCGCGGCCGGCGGCACGGACGCGGTCGAACAGTTTGCGCCCACCGAGCGTCAGCGCGAACAGCACCACTGCGCTACCGACCGAATAGGCGATGGCGACCGCGACGGTGCGCCCGCTCGCGGCGCTGACCGAGATGACGGCCGCGAGGATCGGCCCTGCGCACGGCGTGTATACGAAGCCGAGTGCACCGCCGACCAGCAGTCCCGAGCGGAAGCCGTCGCCGCGCGTGCGCGGACCGAGCGCCGCGATCCGCGACATGCGCGCCTCCAGACGGTCGGCCAGTCCGGGCACGATCAGCGCCAAACCAGATGCGAGCAACACGGCCACCGCGATGTCGCGCAGTGGGTCGGAGCCGAGACCGACGCCGTCGACCACATTGGCCACGCCGACGATCACGACGGTGAACGTCACGGTCAGGCCGATCACGACGCCGAGTGGGCGGCGTCGGCCGCCCACGCCGCCGGAGGCGAGCAGCGCCGGCAGCACAGGAAGCACGCACGGCGACAGCGCCGTGCCGGCCCCCGCAAGAAAGGCAAAGCCGAGCAGGATCAACATCTCACCACCCAGCTTATGGCCGGCACCGGCCGCGCGGCGCCGATCCGCTACGAGCTACTGACGGCCGAGAGTCAAGCGAGACAAGGACGCAGTGAGCGAAATGTGCTTTAGCACATGAGCGAGCGAGGACGCAGTATCGCGCCGGCTATCGGCCGTCAGCGCTTGAGCATGATGCAGACCGTGGCTATCGCGAACGCGATCTGGCCGAAGGCGAGAGCCGTGCCGAGGTCGATCGCGCCGAGCGCCCCGGCGAGCAGGCTCGCGAGCACGAACGCGCCGAACATCGTCGCCAGGTCGCGCGCTATCGGTCTCATGCCTTCGCCACCGCCGTCTCGAGCACACGCACGAGTGCCTGCACGTCGAGTCCCGGGTCCTGCTGCTCGAGCAGCTGCTCGGCTGTATGTCTTCCGCCCACCGCTCGCAGCCCTCGCTCGCCGTGCTCAGCGGCAAAATCCAGTAGCGCCCCGGAACGTCGCGCGCGCAGGCGTCTGGCGGCGATGTCGGCGATCGTTCGCTGCTCCTCCAGCGCGCTGACCAACTCGTCGATCCCTTGGGGTGGAGGTAGGGAGGAGACCGCCAGCACGCGTGTCGCCTTGGTTCCGAGCGAGCGCAGCGCCGCACTCAGGTCGCGCCTGGTGGCAAGCGCGATCTGGCCGAGGTCGGCCTTGGTGACGACGAGCACGTCCGGAGTCTCCATGATTCCCGACTTCAAGAACTGCAGTACGTCCCCGCTGCCCGGCTGGACGACCACCACAACCGTGTCGGCGACATCCGCGACCTCGGTCTCGGCCTGTCCCACACCGACTGTCTCGATCACGACCACGTCAAACGCGGCAGCCAAGGCCTGCGCCGCCACGCGCGTTGCGGGTGCGAGGCCGCCGAGTCGCTCGCCGGCGGCGGTCGAGCGGATCAGCACAGCCCTGTCGGCTGGATCGAAGTCGATGCGTGCGCGGTCGCCGAGCAGCGAGCCACCGGAGCGCTTTGAGCTGGGGTCCACTGCCAACATCGCCACGCTCTTGCCGCTTGCGCGCCAGCTGTGTAGCAGCGCCGAGAGCAGCGTCGACTTGCCGGCGCCTGGGGGGCCGGTCACGCCGACGATATGTCCGGGGGCCTCACCGCCGAGTGCGGCGGGGGAGAGCTCGCGCAGCAGCTCCGCGGTCTGCTCGCGATCTGCTGGTGCGCTGCTCTCCAGCAGATTCAGCGTCGCGGGCGCTGCGCTCAGGTCGCGTTCGCGCAGGCGCTTGCCAAGCGTGGCTCCTACAGAGTCTTTGCGCTGTTGGTCTTCGTTCGCGGAGGGGGGGCGCTCGCCCGATCCAGTGGACGGGCTGTCGCTCACGCGGAGCCGTTGGAGGAGGGGCCGTGTCCGTTCGTCTCGGCCCCCACAATCCCAACGATGTCGTGCATGATGCGCGAGATGTCGAAGTCCTTCGGGGTGTAGACGGCCGCCACGCCGGCTTGCTTGAGCTGGGCCACGTCCTGCTCGGGGATGATCCCGCCGACCACGACCGGCACGTCAACTTCGGCGTCGTGTAGGGCGGCGATCACTGCCGGGATCAGCTCTCTGTGCGAGCCCGAGAGGATCGAGAGGCCGATCACGTGCACACCCTCCTGCAGCGCTGAGGCGGCGATCTGTGCCGGGGTCAGGCGGATGCCTTCATAGACCACGTCCATGCCGGCGTCGCGCGCGCGCACCGCGATCTGCTCGGCGCCATTTGAGTGGCCATCTAGACCTGGCTTGCCCACAAGAATCTTCGGGCGGCGTCCGAGCTTCTCGGCCAGATCGGCGACTTCCTCGCGCAGCTGTGAAAGCTCATTGTCGGCCGGCGCCGCGCTTGCCTCGCCGACGCCCGTCGGCGCGCGATAGCTGCCGAACACCTCGCGCAGCGTGTGCGCCCACTCGCCTGTGGTCGCTCCCGCTCGCGC
Organism: Solirubrobacteraceae bacterium; assembly: GCA_035486935.1. Taxonomy (GTDB): domain Bacteria; phylum Actinomycetota; class Thermoleophilia; order Solirubrobacterales; family Solirubrobacteraceae; genus Palsa-744. The sequence continues at coordinate 4,237 of DATHMQ010000032.1, read as the reverse complement.
GGCAGCGATCGTCGGCACCATCAGGTTCTCGTGGTGCTGCTCGCTGTTGGCGACGCGTGCAAGCTCGGCGAGCGCCGCGTCGACCGCCTGCTGGTCGCGCTCGGCGCGCCATCTGCGCACCGACTCGATCTGCTCGGCCTCGACCGCCGGGTCCACGACCAGGATTCCGCCCTCGGCGTCGTCGGTGAGGGGGGAGACCTCTGTCTCGGTAAACCTGTTCTGGCCGACGACCACCTGCTCGCCCGACTCGATCCGCTGGATGCGTGCGCGATGGGAGTCCACGAGCGCCGCCTTCATGTACGGCACGGCTTCAACGGCGCCGCCGTGCTCGGAGACAATCGCCATCTCCTCGCGCGCACCCTCCAGCAGTTCGGCCACAAGCCCGTCCATCACCTTCGAGCCCTCGAAGATGTCCGGGTACTCGAGGATGTCGGTTTCGTAGGCGAGCACCTGCTGAATGCGCAGCGACCACTGTTGGTCCCAAGGCCGTGGTAGCCCGAGCGCCTCATTCCAGGCGGGCAACTGGATCGCGCGAGCCCGCGCGTCGCGACCAAGTGTCACGGCGAGCGCCTCCAGCACGATGCGCTGCACGTTGTTCTCCGGTTGGGCCTCGGTCAGGCCGAGCGAGTTGACCTGAACGCCGTAGCGGAAACGCAGGCGGCGCTCGTCGCTCACGCCATAGCGCTCGCGCCCCAGCTCCTCCCAGAGGATGCTCATCGCGCGCAGCTTGGCGTGCTCCTCGACGAAGCGCACACCGGCGTTTACGAAGAAGGAGATGCGCCCGAACACATCGGCCATCAGCTCATCGGCCCGCCCGCCGAGTCGCTCACGGGCCGCGTCGAGCACTGCGATGGCGTTGCTCATCGCGTATGCGATCTCCTGTACGGGAGTCGCGCCGGCCTCCTGCAGATGGTAGGAGCAGATGTTGATCGGGTTCCACTTCGGCACGTGCTCGACTGTGTAAGCGATCATGTCGGCGATCAAGCGCATCGAGGGCGCGGGCGGGAAGGCATAGGTGCCGCGCGCCAGGAACTCCTTGATGATGTCGTTCTGGGTCGTGCCTTGGAGGCTGCGCTGCTCCACGCCCTGATCCTCTGCGGCCACGATGTAGAGCGCCAAGAGCCAAGCGGCGGTCGCGTTGATCGTCATCGACGTGTTCATCTCGTCGAGCGGTATCCCGTCCATCAAGGCAGCCATGTCGCCGCGATGGACCACTGGCACACCGACCTTGCCCACCTCTCCCCGTGCCAACTCGTCGTCGGGGTCATAGCCTGTCTGCGTCGGCAGGTCGAACGCCACCGATAGACCTGTCTGGCCCTTTGCGAGGTTGCCCCGGTACAGCTCGTTCGAAGCCTTCGCCGTGGAATGCCCGGCGTAGGTGCGCATCATCCAGGGACGGTCGCGCTCGGGCAGACGCGCAGAGGGATCGCTGCTCATGAGCGCAATTGTATGGGGGAGCAGCAGGCTTTATCCTGAAGGGCCATGAGTCAAACGATCGAGCTGCCACACACACGCCTTCCGGGGAGCGGTTACGGAGACTCCTGGAGGGTGATCGTGCGCAATGACGATCACAACACCTTCGAGCACGTCGCCCGCACACTCGCGCGCTTCATCCCCGGCGTGAGCATCGAGCGCGGCCACGAGATCGCCAATATCATCCACAACTCCGGTCAGGCGATCGTCTTCGGCGGCCACCAGGAGGCCGCCGAGCACTACTGGGAGCTGCTGAAGGGCGCGGGTCTGACGATGGCGCCCTTGGAGCAGTGCTGAGCAGGCCGTGGACACGGCGCGGAGCGTTGTCCTCGATCGCTCATGTGCTTAGCACATTTCGCTCTCTGCGTCCTAGCTCCACTTGGTCCACGGCCTTCTCAGAGGCCCTTTAGGTACGACAGCGCGCGCTCACGGGAACTTCCGGCGTGCCGCTTGCCGGCGGCGGGTCTATCTTGCACCACGTGAACTGTCGTGTGTGCTCGTCGAGCACGGCCAAGTAGGGGTAGTTCACGCCGGCGGCGCGGACGGTACAGCGAAACGCTCGGTTGGCACCTGCAGCGCCCTTTGCTTCGCAGTGCACGCTCTGAAATGGCCCTGTGAGGTTTCCGGACCGGACCCGGTCGTGCGCGTCGCCCGAGATCGAACGTTCCAGTGCGATGAGCGTCGCTACGCCGGCGTCAAGCCGAGCTGTGTGCGGCGCCTGGTCTTCTTCGATGACGATATTCCCCTCGCGATTGGCTTCGACTTCGGCTTCGCGTTCGGACTTGGTCGGGGCGGAGGTGCCTTCGCTGTGATCGTGGACGAACACCACAACCGCAAGGGTCACCACGGCGAAGGCGAAGATCGTGAGCAGCCAGCGCGCCCACAGCGGGGGGTGGCGGGCGCCCAGCATCAGGCGCCCCAGTGAGCTATCGCGCATCCGGGCCGTCAGATCGCTCCGACGGAATCATCGCTTGCGAGCGCGAAGCTCACACGTAATGGGGAGTGGGCGCATCGCTCGGCTGCCCGTTGGGCGCGTCGCCCAAATGCCCGTTGGGGCCGTCGCTGGGGAGGCCGTTGGGAGCGACGGGCACCACCGGTTCGCCCTCGATATTGCCCGCGGCGGTGCGATCCCACCAGCCGTAGAGCACGGGGATCTGGTACCAGCTGGAGTGGCGCACCCTGAAATCGGTCATCTCCGGCCCGTCCCAATAGCGTTCCCAGTCGATGTGCTCGGCGAAGTGCGCGAACTGCTGGAAGCGGTAGCGGTCGTCTTTCGAGCGATACACCGCATAGGAGCTGGCGCCGTAGCGCAGCGCGACAGCGGCTACCTCGCCCAGAACCTCCTCGAAGCCGTTCGCGCGAAAACCTGTCGCATACCAGGGGACGATTACCGTGCCATCCATATTAACCTCCAACCTCGGCGTGTATCGCACCCGGGCCATCGGCCGTCTTGCCCTCGCTGTCGGACTCGGCGCCGACGAGGATCGAGATCTTGCCCAGGTGCTTGTTTTCGAGCATCAACTGGTGTGCTTCGGCGACGCCCTCGAAGCCGAGCGTGCGCCACAGCACCGGCCTGATCTGCCCCGACTCGATCAGCTCGTTGGCCTTCATGCACTCATACGCGTTGGCGAAGTGCGAGCCGAGGATCTCCTTCTGCTTCATCCACAGGTAGCGCACGTCGAAGTCGAGGTTGAAGCCGGTGGTGCCAGCGCAGATCACGACCTTGCCAAACGTCTTGACGGTGAACACGGAGGTCGGGAACGTGGCCTGCCCGACGTGCTCGAAGACGATGTCGGGCGCGTCGCCGAGGATCCCCTTGACGCGCTTGGCGAATTCGCGCGAGACGCCGAAGCGGGCCTTCTCCTCCTCCGCCGACTCACCCCCCTTGCGCATCATCCCCGCGAACTCGGCCCGGTCGATGAAGTCCACGGCGCCGAGGCGCTTCACCAGCGCGCCCTTCTCCGCGGAGGAGACGACGCCGACGCAGTGCGCCCCGGCGGCGGCGCACAGCTGCGTGGCGAACACGCCGAGGCCGCCGGCGGCCCCCCAGATCAGCACCTTCTGACCGGCCTGCATATCGCAGCGGGTGATCAACATGCGGTAGGCGGTGAAGTACACGAGCCCGTAGGAGGCCGACTCCGACCAGCTCAACGCCCGCGGCTTTGGCAGCAGCTGCTGGGCCTGCACCTTGGTGAACTGGGCGAACGATCCCCAGGTCGTCTCGTAGCCCCAGATCTTCTGCGACGGCGCGGCCATCGGGTCGAGGCCGTGTACCTCGGGATCCTCATAGGAGGCCTGGTTGCAATGCACGACGACCTCATCGCCGGGCTTCCAGCGCGTCACCCCCGCGCCGACCTTCCAGACGACGCCGGAGGCGTCGGAGCCACCAATGTGATGGCCGAACTCGGGGTGGTCGCCGTACTTCATCACCGATACCGGCTTGCCGAGCGCCGCCCAGACGTTGTTGTAGTTGACGCCCGCGGCCATCACGCGCACGATCACCTCGAAGGCACCGGGCTCGGGAACCTCGATCTCCTCCAGCTGAAAGGCGTCCTTCGGTTCGCCTTGGCGCTCCTCGCGGATCACCCAGGCGGCCATCGTGCTCGGCAGCTCGCCGGGCTCTGTGTCCACGCTTGAAACTCGTTGAAGATCGATTGCCACGGTGCCTCTGAACCTCCGATGATTGAAGTACCCATGATTGAAGTACCCACCCACCCCGAATGGGCTCGCAATCCTACCCGGCGAGCCCTACGCCAGGTGCCAA
>DATHMQ010000031.1:0-8401 GCA_035486935.1 Solirubrobacteraceae bacterium | reverse complement strand
AGAAGATGATCCCGAACATGACGAGCGCGATGCTGCCGAGGATTGCCACGCGCAACGCCAGCGAGGGGGATGAAGGCCCACCCACCCCGCGTGGATCGCTCGGTCGCAGCTGCTCGATCGTGCTCACCTGGCGCCTCCCCTGCCCTGTGAGAGCGGGCTGAGACCGCCGGTCGTATAGGCGCGGCGGCGGCGGCGGCGTGGATCGTCGGGCAGGGCGCCAACCAGGCAGCGGCGCACCAACGCCCACATCGGCAGCGCCACCACCGTGTCGAGCAGGACGCCGACCACGATCTCACGCAGCAACTCGAGGCTCACGGGCGCATCCACGCCAAGTAGGAACTCGATCACCGAATAGCCGACCATCGCCGCGCTCGCCGCGACCGCTCCGACGAACAGAGGCGTGAGCGCCGCCTGTGGATCGCGCAACTCGCGCAGGCGACCGGCCCAGTAGCCGATGATCGTGAACGTGAGCGAAGTAACGCCAAGCGTCTGCATCAACGCCAGGTCGACCAGCAGCCCAACACAGAAGCCGGCGACGGCGCCCAACGTGGAGCCGCACAAGAGTCCGATGAACGCGACCAGGAGCGGCGTGAGATCGACGCTTACGCCAAAGACCGGGATCTCTGAGACGACACTGATCTGGATGAAGACAACGACGACCGACAGCACCGCCACGCGCCACACCAGCGAGCCTGGCAGCCATGCCGCCCCTCCGTCGGTGCCCGAGCGCTGGGCGGTTGCGATCGATGTGGCTCCGCGCCCGCCGAGGAGCGGCCCATTCATCAGCCGCCTCCTCCCGTTTGCGCGAGCTGGCCGCCCTGACCCTGAGATTCTTCTTCTCGGTCGGGCTGATGGGTCGGCGTCAGGGTGGCCGCGACATTGTTGAGCGAGGCCGCCCGCGAGCCGGATGAGTAGGTCAGCACCTGCACGAATTCAAGGCTGCGCAGATCGGCAAGCGGGCTCACTGCGACCGACTTGAAGCCACCCTGTTCGTTGACCGAGGTCACCTGACCGATCGGGATCCCCTTGGGGTAGAGCGAGACGCCCGGGCTTGCGACGGTGCCCGAGGTCACGACATAGTCGCCTTGCACGGGGGCTGCCGTGGAGGACTGGTAGATCTGCATGAGCAGACGACCGGGTTCGCCGACCTGAGGCTGCACGAGACCCACTGCTCCGGTTGCGCTGATCTTGGCCGTCACTTCAACCGCGCTGTCGGTGATCAAGCTCACCTGGGCGGCGTCTGGGACGACCTCGGTCACCTTGCCGACAAGTGCTTCGTCGGCGATCACAGGGTCGTTGACGCGTACTCCCGAGGATGAGCCTCGGTCGATCGTGATGATCGAATACCAGATGTTGGGCGACTGATAGACGACGGTGGCCGTGACCGGGTTGTAGTCGGCGATGCTGAGCTCGTGGTCGAGGTGGAAGAGCTTGACCAGTTCCCGGTAGGAGTGTTCGTTTTCCTGGTTGGCCGTGTATTGCGAACGCAGCTTGTCGAGCTGCTTGCGCAGTTCGGCATTCTGACTCTTGGCTTTCAGGGTGCTGCCAAACCAGCCGAACAGGTCTCGAACCGGCTTCAAAGCCTTGTTGGCGCCATCCTGGATCGGCGAGACGACGGTCAAGAAGCCGCGCTGCACAGAGTGCAGACCACCGCTCGGAGCCTCGCCGAAGTAGGCGGTCAGCAGTATCAGGGAGAGCACGACGAGCAGCGCGAGCACCGCACGTCTGCGTCGAACCGTCTTCTCATACACGAATTGGGACCTTCCGAAGCGTTCATGGGAAAGAGTACCCGCGTGCCGCGCGGGCAGCGGCAGACACACGGTGGCGCCGGTCGAGCCGGTGGCGCCAGTGGAGCCGATCGAGCGACACACCGCAGACGGCGAACTGCAGGCAGCCGGAGGGTTCGCTCATCGACGACGGCGACTGCGCGAGTTGCGGTTGGAACGGTGGATCGCCTCGAACTCCTCGAGCGAGCGCCCCGACCCGACCGCCACGCACGTCAGCGGAGACTCGGCCAGGTGCGCGGGCATTTGTGTCTCCTCACGCAAGCGCTGATCGAGTCCTTGTAGCAACGCACCGCCCCCGGCAAGCATGATCCCGCGATCCATGATGTCCGAGGCAAGCTCCGGCGGGGTGCGGTCGAGTGTCTCCTTGACCGCCTCGATGATCTGCGAAAGCGGCTCCTCGAGCGCCTGGCGGATCTCCTCGCTGGTGAGCACGACCGTCTTGGGTAGGCCTGCCACCATGTCTCGCCCGCGAATCTCGGCCTGCAACTCCTCCTCCATCGCGCAAGCGGAGCCGATCTCGAGCTTGAGCTCCTCAGCGGTCTGCTGGCCGATCAGGAGCTTGTACTCCTTCTTTGCATAGTTGATGATCGCCTCATCCATCTCATCCCCGCCAACCCTGATGGACTGCGACACGACGATCCCTCCAAGGGAGATGACCGCCACCTCGGAGGTCCCCCCTCCGATGTCGACAACCATCGAGCCGGTCGGCTCGCCGACCGGCAAGCCGGCGCCGATCGCGGCGGCCATCGGCTCCTCGATCAGGTAGGCCGTACGCGCACCGGCCGACAGACACGCCTCCTCCACTGCTCGCTTCTCCACGCCCGTAACGCCCGAGGGCACGCACACGACAACGCGCGGATGGGCCCAGCGGTTCTGGTGGACCTTCTGGATGAAGTGACGCAACATCTCCTCGGTCACGTCGAAGTCGGCGATCACGCCGTCCTTGAGTGGACGAATAGCTTGGATCGTGCCAGGGGTGCGACCGAGCATGCGCTTGGCCTCGATGCCCACCGCGTGCACCTCGCCGGTGCGCGAGTCGATCGCCACCACACTCGGCTCGGACAGCACGATCCCACGCCCGCGCACATATACGAGCGTGTTGGCGGTTCCCAGGTCGACCGCCATGTCGCGGCCACCGAACCCTGTGAGGTAGGTGAGGATGCTCATCTTTTAGGTAGGAAGCACGCTCGGATTCGGCTTCGCCTGGCCGGTTGGCTGGCATCCCGGCGCTCCGGGGCGTACCCGCGTGGAGTCTAGCGGACACCGTCGCAAGGCTTGCAACCTTGACAGCGTATTTGCAGCGGAAAGTACCTCAGGGCCGGTCGTCGACCGGTACGGGGAAAAGCTCGGGGGCCATGTCCATGAGCTTGGCCACGGGCAAGCCGACAACATTCTCGTAGTCCCCGCGAATCTCGCGTACCAGCACTGCTCCAATCCCCTGGATTGCATAGCCGCCGGCGCGCCCGCGCCACTCGCCGCTGGCCACATACCACTCGATCAGCTCCTCAGAGCACTGCCTGAAGACAACCTCTGTCCGTGCGAGGCCCAGCTGCTCGCGATCTCCTCGCAGCAGCGCGATACCGCTTAGGACTGTGTGTGTCTCTGCGCGGAGTGCCGCGAGCGTCTCGCATGCCGCATGCTCGTCCGCCGGCTTGCCGTAGATACGAGTACCGAGCGCCACCAGCGTATCGACGCCGAGCACCGTCTCTTGCGCGCTGGCTGTGTGAGCCGCGCGCGCCTTCAACAGTGCATTCTCGACCGCCACCTGTTCGGGCTCGCCCTGCTCGATCTCCTCGACATCGGTCGCACGTACCGTGAACGACACCCCCAGGCGCTCGAGGATCGCCCGTCGCTGCGGCGAGGCTGAGGCGAGCACGAGCGGACCGAGCCCGTTCATGAGCTGCTCGAATCCTTGTTCGCCGCCATGAAGATCTCGATCGTCGCGACGGCCACGACCGCGGGGCTGTTCAGGCCGAAAGCTCGGGAAAGAACAATGCCGCCTCGCGGGCCGCCGACTCGGCCGAATCCGAGCCGTGGACCATGTTCTGGCCCATCTCGATGGCGAAGTCGCCACGGATCGAGCCGGGAGCGGCATCGAGCGGATTGGTGGCGCCGATCGTCTGTCGAGCTGCCTTGACGGCGTCGAGACCCTCGAGCACCATCGCCACGATCGGCCCGGAGGTGATGAACTTCACCAGCTCATCGAAGAATGGCTTCTCGGCATGCTCGGCGTAGTGGCGCTCTGCCAGCTCGCGCGTCACGGTCATGTGTCGCAGCGCGACGATGCGCAGGCCCTTGCGCTCGAAGCGAGCGACGATCTCGCCCGTGAGTGAGCGGGCGAAAGCGTCCGGCTTTACGAGGATCAACGTGCGGTCCATGTGTTCCTTTGGTTCGTAGGAGATAGTCGCGGCCCGGGGCCGACTGGTCTTTGAGAGAATGTTGGAGGGCGCTCAGGAGGTCGGGCGCGGACGGCGCGCGCGCGGACGCGAGCTTGGCTTGACGGTGGCTTCAGGCTCGGGATCCTCGCGCCCTGTCTCGGGGTCCTCGGCGGCAGAGTTCGACTCCGAGGCAAACGAGACCTCGCCGACGAAGGTGGCCGGCTCAGGGGCCCTTACGGCAGCACGCTTGGCCGCGCGCGCCCGGGCTGGCGATACCGCCTCCACATCGAGCGCAGCCACCTCCAGTTCGTCCTCGACGCCAGCGCGGGTACGGGCCGCGGCCGAGGCGCTAGTACGCTCCGAGCGAGCCGCACGTCGCGTTGCCTTGGCCGTCGTGGGCACGTCGGTCTCGCAGTACGGGCAGATCGTCCAGGCACGGTCGAGCGGTCGCGAGCAGCTGACGCAACGCTCCTTCAGCTTGCGCAGGCAGCTCGGGCAACGAACGAAGTCGCGCTCGATGCGATAGTCGCAATGGGGGCAGAGGCTGTAGTCGAGTTCGTGTAGCCGCGCTTCGGCCGCCTGCAACTCCAGTTCGCGCTCGCGCACGTCCTCCAAGTACTCGGGCGGACGCAGGATCATGTAGACGATCGTCCCCACGAACGGGAACAGCGACGCGACCGTAGCACAGCCGACGAGCATCGGATCGGCGATGCGCCGGCGGGCGTCCGCGTAGGTCCAGTACAGCAGCGAGAAGTACAGGACCACGACGAACAGGATCAACAAGTCGATGACCAGGCTCAAGCTTTTGCTTTCGATTCCGAAGTAGGCGATTGGTGGTGACATCGATGACCCTATACGGCTCCGCTGAGGGATTTCCCTGCAAGCACGCGTGAAACGGGGCGCTTCGATCCGTGATGGCGCATCGGGCGGCCGAGTTTAGAGGCTATCGGGCAAAAAATGCGCGATCAAGCTTTCCGAGGGCATGTTCTTGCAGGTCTCGGGCCTCACAGGAACAGCCGGCCGAAGCCGTACCCGGCAGCAAAGAACACGAGGATCACAAGCGCCACGATCAAGGCGACGGCACCGATCATCGTCAGTACCGATGGGCCGTCATCGTTCACGGCGACCCCCTTCCCTGCAAGCGCTCTCCTTGCTCGTCGCGCTCCCCAAACCCTGTCGCGACGTCGAGATCGAACTCCCCCGCATGAGCGAGCAGATCTCCGACCAGATATACAGATCCAGTTGCCAGAACCGCGGCGCCGCGCTCGCGCGCCCAGTTGCGCGCCGCCGCCAACGCTTTGGCCGGCTGGGACTCGCAGGTGCACTGCCCGAAGCCGAGCTGGCCGGCCAGCGATTCCAGTGTCGCGGGCGAGAGCGCTCTTTGACTCGGAGGCGCGGTGAACCAGGCCCGCTCGCACAACGGCAGCAGCTCACGGAGCATGGCGGCGGCATCCTTGTCCTCGAGCACACCGAGCACCAGCGCCAGCGGGCGTCCGTCGAGCAGCTCGGGCAAAGACTCCACCAGCGCGGCGACCGCAGCTGGATTGTGCGCGCCGTCCACCACCGTGAACGGGTCGTCCCCGAGGACCTGCATACGACCCGCAACCAACGTCGAGATAGCGGCGTCTCGCACGGCCTGCTCGCTCGAGATGAGCCCTGATCGCCGCAGGTAGGACTCCGCCGCCAATCGCGCGAGCGCAAAGTTCTCACGCTGGAACGAGCCGCGCGCGCCCATCTGTAGATCCTCGGGGACCGCGTCTGCGATCAACAGTTCGGCATTACGTTCGGCCGCGACACGGCGCGCGAGCGCGAGTATCTCCGGCTGCAGTTGCGAACCGACTGCCAGCACCGAGCGCTCGCCGAGGACCGCGAGCTTCTCAGTGGCGATATCGGCCAATGTGGGACCAAGCCAGCGCGTGTGCTCGAGGCCGACGTTGGTGAGAGCGGCCAGCTTCGAGTCGATCACGTTCGTCGCGTCATAGCGCCCGCCCAGACCGGCCTCGACAACCACAACCTGGGCATCGCGGCGCGCGAGCTCCCAGAAGGCAGCGGCCGTCAGTAGCTCGAACTGGGTCACGTGGTCGTCCTCGGCGAGGGTGCGGTTGACCCGCTCGGCCGCCCAGGCAGCGCGCGCAATCGCCGCAGCGAAGGCGTGCGTCTCGACATCGCGCTCGCCGATCTGAACACGCTCGGAATAGGACACGAGGTGCGGCGAGAGATAGCAGCCACTACGCAGCCCGTGGCGCTCGAGGATCGCCGCGATCATGCGTGTTGTCGAGCTCTTTCCGTTCGTACCCACCACGTGGATCGAGTCGAAGCTGCGCTCGGGCGATCCGAGCACCGTCATCATGCGGTGTATCCGGTCCAGTCCAAAGCGCATACCGAACAGCTCGAGTGAACGCAAATGACGCTCGGCATGCTCGGGGCTCCAATCCTGGCTCATAGGACCTCCAGTTCGGCACGCAAGCGCGCAAGACGCTCTCGCTCGCCCTCGACGACGGCTGCCGGCGCCTTCTCCGCAAAGCCCGGCCGCTCCAGCTTGCCCTGCACACGCTCGATCTCCGCGAGCAGCTTCTGCTTGGCGACCTCGCGTCGCCGCTCGGCGGCGCCGAGATCCAGACCCTCCCCCGAGAGCACCTCGACCGTGCCACCGGGGATGGGGACGGAGGCGACCACGGTAGGCGCCACCGAAGGCTCTCCCCCGCCCGCGACGGAGACATCCCCATTGATGGGACCTGCATCCACCCCATCGAGTGCCTGAGACTGCTGATCCTCGGGGAGAAGCTGCAAACGCGCCAAACGGGCAAGTAGCGGACCGGTCGTCTCGTAGCCATCCGCGCAAAGACGCGCGGCCACGAACTGACCGGCCTTGGCGCCGACCGAGTCCCGCCAACCGCGCACCAGCCCTACCGCCTCGATCGTGCGCGCCAGCTCGGCCTCCGCCTGCAGGTCGATCAAATCCTCTCGAGCGCGCGGATAGGCACAGCCGACGAGCAACTCGCCCGTGTCATCGAGGTATCGCCAAAGCTCCTCAGTGACAAACGGGATCAACGGATGGGCCATAGCGACCGTCTCGCGCAGCACGTAGAGCAACGTCGCGGCGAGCTCCTGCCTACCGTCATTCCCGCTGCCTGACTCAGCCAGATCGGGCAGCCTCTGCTTGACGATCTCCAGATACCAGTCGCACAACTCGCCGTAGACGAAGTCATAGAGGCCGAGTGCGGCATGGGAGAAGTCGTACTGCTCGATGCACGCAGCTGTGTCCGCCAGGACCCGTGCGAGTCGTGAAAGGATCCAGCGATCCTCGACCGTACGCGGCAACGGCTGCGGCTCGACAGCCTGTGCGCGCTCCGATCCAAGGCTCGCGTCGATGCGCACAAGTGCGAAGCGCGCTGCGTTGAACAGCTTGTTGGCAAGCGCCTGCCCCTGCTGGACCTTCTCGGCGGAGTAGCGAACGTCCTGTGTGGAGGACATCGCAAGCAGGCCGAAGCGCACCGCGTCGGCGCCATGACGGTCGATCTCCTGCAATGGGTCGATGCCGGTGCCCAGCGACTTGGACATGCGCCGCCCGTCGGGTGCCTGAATCACCGAATGGATGTAGACGTCGGAGAACGGCGCCTCGCCAGTCAACTCGATCCCCATCATGATCATGCGCGCGACCCACAGGAACAGGATGTCCCTGGCGGTGGAGAGCACGTTCGTCGGGTAGAACGCTTTCAGCTCGGGGGTGTCCTGCGGCCAACCGAGCGTTGCAAATGGCCATAGTGCAGAGGAGAACCACGTGTCCAGCACATCCTCCTCTTGACGGAGGTGCCCTGCGCATTCCACGCAGGCATCGGGTGCGCTGAGCGCTACGTTGACGTGGCCGCAGGTTTCACAGTAGTAGACGGGCAGGCGGTGGCCCCACCAGAGCTGGCGCGAGATACACCAGGGACGGATGTTCTCCATCCAGTCCAGGTAGACGCGCCGATGGTTCTCGGGCACGATCCGCACGCGTCCCTCGCGCACGGCGGCGAGCGCCGGGCGCGCCAGTTCGTCCATGCTCATGAACCATTGCAGCGAGATCAGTGGCTCGATGCGCTGACCGGAGCGGTGCGAGTAGGGCACCTCGTGCTCGTAATCCTCGCGTGCGACGATCCGACCTTCACGCTCGAGCTCGGCGACAACAGCCTCACGCGCCTCCATGACCGTAAGACCGGCGAAGCGCTCGCCGGCCTCTGCGGTCATGCGTCCATC
>DATHMQ010000030.1:0-5823 GCA_035486935.1 Solirubrobacteraceae bacterium | reverse complement strand
GGTCGACCTGTATCGCGAGGCGCTGCGCCGTGGCGAGCAGGAGCGAGCGCGGGGCGACAGTCCCGCCACGTCTTCGCACTATGAGGCACATCGAACCCAACCGACTGTCGGCCAAGGCGGCCCAGCGGTCGGCATCAACTCGCACATGTACATAGCCGAGAACGCCAAGCGCGCGGCCGACGAGTTCTTCGGGCCGTACTCGCAGATGATGAATCGCATCGGTCGCGAGCGCGGCTGGCCACCGATGAGCCGTGCCCAGTTCGATGCCGGCTGCTCGCCGGAGGGCCACCTGCTCGTCGGTACGCCCGAGGAAGTCGCGACGAAGATCCTCGCCCACCACGAACTGTTCGACCACGACCGCTTCCTCGGCCACATCAGCGTCGGCGTGCTGCCCCACGAGAAGGCGCTGCGCGCGACCGAGCTGTTCGCGACGGAGGTGGCCACGCGCGTGCGCGCCGCGCTCGGCGCCGGCGAGACGGCAAGCGTCGCCGATCCTGTCGCCTCGGCAGACGCCGGCGACGCCACCAACTCATCGAGCGGCGCTACCCTTCCTGCCAGCGATGGCTGACACAGGCAAGATCGCCAAGAACTTGGAGCGCTTCGCGCAGGCCGTGGCCGCGCACGACCGCGAGAACCCCACGCACACCGCCTACGGGATCGGCCTCGCGCACTTCGACATGGAGCGCCTCGGTCTCGAGGAGGGCGAGGAGATCCTCCCGGGCATCACGATTCACGCTGACAGCGGCCAGAGCGCCAACTTCCGCGTGCTGTGCGACGGCGAGCACAACGAGGGCACCGTCGAGTCGGAGGAGGAGGTCGTCGAAGCGGTCTCCACCCAGGCTTTGCCGATGGTCTCGCCCGCTAGCCCAAGCGAACTCTGAGCCTCACAGCCAGCCGGAGTCCAGGCCGAGGGCCCGCACGGATCAGGCGACGACTGGCAACGGCACCCCGGCGCGCGCGGCGATCATTGCCACAAGCCGCTCGATCGTGGGGCACTCGATCCCGTGTCGTGCCGCCGCGCGCAGCACCGAACCGGGGATGGCGTCAAGCTCCGGCGGGCGCCCCGCGGCGATGTCGCGTTGCATCGAGCTGCCGAGCGTGTCGTGCGCTGCGGTCAGCTCGCCGAGCGGATCCTCGCTCGGAATCGCGGCGCCCTCCGCCTGAGCCACCGCGCAGCCCTCCTCGATCGCTCCAACCAAGTCGGCACGCAACTCCGGCGTCGAGCGGATCTCTCCGAGCAGCTTGTCGTACGCACTGGTGGTGCAGGCCAGGGCGTTGAGTCGTACGAGCTTGGACCACATCACCTGTGCCTCGCCGTCGCCTACACGCGCCGGGATGCCGGCGTCTGAGAGCGTGCTCGCCAGGCGCTCCATCGCCGCCCGCGCCGACGGGTAATTGGAGGCCATGTCCACGCGCAAGAACTTGCTCGTATGCACCACGACACCCGGCTCGGGGCGATCGGCCTCGACACGGATCGTGCCCGCCACGACCGTCTCCGGAGCGAAGCGCTCGCGCAACACGGCTACGTGGTCGAGCCCGTTCAGCAGCGCCAGCACGAGCTTCGGCGCTGCCTCGATCCGTTCGAGCGCCTCTTGCATACCGGCGGCCTTGGTCGCCACGATCAAGACATCGACCGACTGCTCCAGGCGCGCCGTGGCCGGCGGGTGGACGAGAAAATCCCCGAGCAGCACACTGCTGACGCCGAGACCCCGATCGGAGATCTTCTCGACCGTTGCGGCTCGCGCCACGACGGTCACAGGCGTGCCGGCGCGGTCGAGCGCGCCGGCAACCAGACCGCCAACCCCGCCCGGGCCAAGTACGGCAACCTTCACGACAGAGGATCGACGAGCACGCCGGGGTTCATGACAGCTTGCGGATCGACGGCCGCCTTGGCGCCGCGCAACGCCGCGGCGAACGGGTCGGGGCGCTGACGGTCATACCAAGGTCGATGGTCGCGCCCGACGGCATGGTGGTGGGTGATGGTGGCGCCCTCGGCGACGATCACCTCGGACACTGCCGCCTTGATCGCCGCCCACTGCTCGACCTCCTCGCCGCGCTGCGCGGGTGCAAGCACCGTGTAATAAGGAGCGGGGCCATCCGGGTAGACGTGGGTGAAGCGACAGGAGACGTGTGCCGCACCGCTTGTGTCCTCGGCCGCGGCGCGCGCGGCGGCAATCACACGCTCGTGGAAACCAGGGAAGCGATCCCAAGTGATCGCGGTCTCAAACGTCTCGGAGAGGACGCCCATCGCAACGAAGATGTCGCGCACATAGGGAGCACGTAGGAACGCTTCGCGCCACGCCCCGATGCCGCCACCGGCATCGCTCGTTTCGGTTGTGCCCGCGCGCGCGGGGGGGGCATCGCCCTTTTTTGGACCACCAACCCCAGTGCCACCGCCCCCCGCACCGACACCGCCGCGCGACCTGTCTCTGCCCTCTGAGGATTCGCGCCTTCCCCCGGCCAGGCCGCCGTGCTCGGCACAGATGGCGAGCGCACGGTCCATCGACAGCCCGACCGGGTGATCGCAGGACTCGAAACCGAGCACGAGTAGGGCGAAAGTACCGTCGCCCGACATCGTGAAGCGCGCCTCGGCCGGATCGATCAACCGGCAGTTGCTCGGGTGAAGACCCGACTGGGAAAGGGCCCGCACGCACTCTGCACCGATCGCGAACGTCGGAAAGCGCACCCCCACCGAGGCGCGGTGGGTCGGTCGCGGCTGGACTCGTACCCATGCCTCTGTGATCACCCCGAGTGTGCCCTCCGAGCCGACGAGCAATCGGTCGGGACTCGGGCCGGCCCCAGAGCCTGGCAGCCGTCGCGACTCCCACGCACCCGTCGGCGCGATCGCACGGACGGACTCGACGAAATCCTCGATATGCGTCCACACGGTGGCGAAGTGCCCGGCGGCGCGCGTGGCGATCCAGCCACCCAGCGTGGAGAGCTCGAACGACTGCGGGAAATGGCGCAGGGTGAGGCCGTGCTCGGCAAGTTGCGCCTCCAGGTCCGGCCCGGTGGCACCGCCCTGGATGCGTGCGGCACGCGAGACCTCGTCCACCTCGACCACCTGGCGCAGTCCCGCAAGATCGATCGAGATCGCTCCGTTGTAGTTGGAGTCCACGACAGGCTGCACCCCGCCGACGACGCTCGTGCCGCCCCCGTAGGGGATCGCGGCGACGCGCTCGGCCGCGCACCACTCCAGGAGCCGCTCGACGTCACGCTCATCGCGTGGAGAAGCGACGAAATCGGGCGGGTGCTCAAAATGGCCGCGGAAGCCGAGCACGACATCCGAGTAGGACTTGCCGAGTGCGTGGGAGGCACGCACGTGCACGTCAGCGGCACAGATGCCGGCGAGCTCCGCGGGCGCAACCACTCTTGGAGCCGGTAGACGCACAGCCTCCAGACTCACCGGGTCCTCGACCTCGACGGGTGGGAAACCGAGATGTGTAGCCAGACCGCCGGCGGCGGCGCGGACCTCCTCGGGCGAAGGCTGCTCGTCCTCAAAGCCCCAACCCCAGTGCTTGCGTCTGCGGGCGTTCACCGCCAAGAGCTTAGGGGGAGAGTCCCCCAAAACCGACATGCCCCCCCGCGCGCGCGGGGGGCATCGGCGATTTAGGGCAACTATCCATCTTCACCTTCCCGCCCGCATGAGCGGATCTTTACTCGCCGCGGCTTCCCGATAGCTAGCCTTCCAGGCATGGCCACCAGAGCACAACCTTCGACGAACGAGCTGCCGCAGCTACTGGCGCGTGGACCGTGGGAGCTGAACCAGGTCAAGACACGCTGGCGCAGCGAGCACTTCGAGCCCTCGCCCGAGCACACCAGGGTCGCGGACGCTGAGATTGCCAGCTTGCAACAGCGCGGTTCGCCCAGCCACGATGGTCTCGCGGGACGATTGGTCGACTTCAAGCAGGGACCACATGGCATAGAGCTCGAGATGCAGCCGCTGCGTTGGGCGCTGCGCCTGGTTGGCGCCGATGCTTCGGACAGCGTTGCCGGACTGTGCCTGACGCGTGCCGCTGACGGGCGCTGGCTGGCGGGTAGGCGCGCAGCGTGGCTTTCCACCTGGGCTGGGCGTTGGGCGCTGGGCGCTGGTGGCGCTGTGGATCTCGGCGAGAGCCCAGCCGACACGCTGGTCAGGGAGTTGCACGAGGAGTGGTCGGTCTCGCCCGCGCGCGTGCGCGCAGAGGCCCTGATCCGCTTGCCCCACCAACTCGTGATGTTCGTGGGACAGGCCTGGCTCCAGGAGGGCGCCGAGGTGACGCCCGATCACGAGCACGACGAGTACGCGTGGTGGCCCAGCGATGTCGAGGAGTGGCCGCCCGAGGCCGAGGAGAGCCTGCGCAGGATGGCGCGCTGGCTGTCGGAGTGACGCGTTCGGGCCGGGCCGGAGCGACGCCGTCGCGCTCGGACCTCGCTCCGAACACTGCGAACGCAGCCACCAAGGATGGCCAGATCTCGCAAAGCGTGACCGCTGAGGGCCCACCCGGCGGCCCATCCCAGCCCTCACCCACCTTCACACGCCTGAAGTGGACGTCCTTCTTTCATTCCTGCGTGTATACGTCGCTGCTGATCTGCGCGTTTGCGCTCGGCAAACCGCAGCCGGAGACGCTTTTGCTTGGCTGGACGCACGGACTGCTGTGGATTGGCATGTCGCTTGCTTGCATCACCGCCGCGCGCATGAAAATCGTCCCGCTGCGCCTCGCCGTGGCGGTGGCAGTGCTGGGCGGCATCGGGCCCTTCTTCGGTAGCGCCGAGTTCGTACGTACCCAAAAGACATATCCGGAAGGCACAGACCAACGAGCCACGCGTCCGTCAAGCAACCGTTAAGCAACTGTGAAGAGACACGGGCTCCGCTCGCCCTGAATTAATTCCGGCGGGCAGGCACGCTAGAGTGACAGCAGATGGCGTCCGGCACCACGATCAATCAAATGATCGACGTCGTGACCCCTGCCGCCGGCGAGTCGGTCACCGAGGGAACGATCCTCGAATGGCATGTCAAGGTCGGCGACTTCATCAAGGTCGACGACACGATAGTTGAGATCTCCACCGACAAGGTGGATGTCGAGCTGCCCTCGCCTGCCAGTGGGACCGTCGTCGAAATCCTTGCCGAGGAGGGCGACACCGTCGGTGTTGGACAGGTGATCGCGCGGCTTGCCGCGGGCGACGGAGGGTCGGCCCAATCCCCAGGAGACGGACCCTCTGGGGACGGCGACGACAGCGCAACCGAACCTCGCCTGGCAAGCTCGACGCAAGCGAGTACCGCCACTGCCCAAACCGGCACGAGCGCTTCGCAGGGCACAGGCGCCCAGCAAGCGACCAGCGACGGAGCGGCAACGCCGCCCGACGGCAAGAGCGTGTCCCCCGTGGCGGCGCGCGTGGCGGCCACGGAGGGTGTCGACCTCGCGAACTTGCCAGGAAGTGGGCCCGGCGGCCGCATTGTCAAGGCCGACGTGTTGGGGGTCATCGCAAATGGAGGGACGGCAAGCGCGCAAGCCACCAATGGAAAGTCAGGCGACGCGACCGGGCCGACTGGAGAGCGCCAATTGTTGAAGGGCGGCGCGGCGATGCTCGCGCGTTACATGGACGAGTCGCGCTCGATCCCGACGGCCACCAGCTTCAGGACTCTGACCGTGACGGCGCTCGACGGGCGCCGCCGCGAGCTGAAGGCCGGCGGGCGCAAGGTGTCCTTCACCCACCTGATCGCCTACGCGATCGTGCAGGCGGCACAAGAGATGCCGAGCATGGTGCACCACTTCGCCGAGATCGAGGGTAAGCCGTATCGGATCGACGACGGCGCGGTCAACCTCGGGTTGGCGGTCGACG
>DATHMQ010000029.1:0-24567 GCA_035486935.1 Solirubrobacteraceae bacterium | reverse complement strand
GCAGAGACCGGACTGCCGAGTGGCTTTTCGGGCCGTCTCAGGGTCGGTCCTAAAGTCGAGCAATAGCCATCGTCTGCACCGGTCGGGCACGGCGTGAGCACAGTGGTCGCACAGCGTCAGCATGGCCGTGCATCTAGTCTGCATCGCGCTGTGAGGGCGCCTGAGGGGTAACTGCGCTGTTCCTGGTATGGGCGCGGTTCCGAGAGCGCTTTGAGGGGTGACTGCGTCGTTTGCGGCTAGTGGCGAGGTCAAGATGCTTTGAGGAGGAGCGGAGGGGTCGGGGCCGTCTCGGCCACGGCCCCGAACCCGAGTTCGAGGGGCGGCGAACTATTACCAGGGGCCCGGGCCACGCGAACGTGGTCGAGGCCCTCTAGGACCTACGGGCACGCCCACCCATCCAAATCCACTCGCTCTTATGGGAAGAGCGGAATTGCGATGCCGTCAGCATGCTTCGCCGAGCGCACTTTGACTAGGGAAGACCCAGCCGAATGCGGGCATTGGCTAGTCAGGCGGCGCCGTCTCGGCCAGGTGTCCTGTTTTGACCTGCTCGTCGGAATAGGGGACAGCCCATGCCCGATCTTGACCCCATTCCGATTCTTTGCGATGACCTCAACCGGATTCTGCTTGTCGGCGAGCTTGCCGATCCGCCAGAGGTTCGGGTGCTGAACGAGCACACCGCTGTCTGCTTTCTGCGACTCAACTGTCTCTTGCGCCAGTCGGTAGGTCCCGTCCGTGAGCTGGATCCTTGTTATGTAAATGTGCTTGTGCTTGGTGGCTATGCGCTGAAAATCGCGCGCTATCTGTATGCGGAGCGGTACGTTGTCGTCGACGGGTCACTGCGCTCCACACGCTGGGAGACGCCCGATGCTCGCAAGCGTGAGGAGCTCTGCGTGCTAGCGCGGCGGGTGGAATTCCTCGGCCCGCCGCCTTGGGAGTTCGAGCGCGCCCGCGCGCAACTGGATCGCCCCGGCGAGGTTTGGCGCTCCAGTGGTTCGGGAGGGGTGCTCGTCCGTGGCGAGTGCTCCGTCGGGTTCAGCGAAGACGTCTGGATCTGACCCGCGGGGTAGTCGGCTTGCCGCGGCAGGACATATGTTTTGCCGCCGTTCTGCCGCAGTGCCGATCGGGAGATGTTGCGATCGACATATCAGCCGAGTAGGTCCAGCACATCCTTGGCTTCGAGTATCGGGTGGGCTCCGTCGCGGATCAGGCGGTTCGGGCCGTCCGCACTTTCGTCGGTAATCCTTCCCGGCACCGCCGCCACCTCGCGGCCGAGCTCCAGTGCTCTCTCGGCGGTGTGTATCGCCGCAGCGCCCCTGGTTGCCTCGATCAGGATCACCACTTGGGCGAGCTGCGCGATCAGAGAGTTGCGATCCAGTAGCGGATCATGATCGACGCGGCGGGAGCGGTCGGTGGGGACGGTTTGCTGTGCGGTCCCGACTACGCTGCCGCGCTCGTTCACCTTTGCGTGCAAGTGCTTCTGACCTAATGGATAGGGAGTGTCGGGTGAGCCGGGTACCACTGCGATCGTGGGCCTGCCTGCTGCCAGCACGGCATGGTGTGCGCTTGCTTCGATGCCCTCGGTCAGGCCCGCCACGATAGTCAGCCCTGCCTGTGCGAGTTCGCGGGCGAGCTTTGCCGCGGTCTCCTGCCCGTAATAGGTGCTATGGCGGGCACCTACGATTGCGACGCAGGGCCGCGCGAGGAGTTCGCTCAGGCGTCTGTTTGCGCCGCTGGTATGCAGTATCGGGATTGGCGGCGCCAGCGGGTCGGCTCGTGCTCGCGGTGGTCCGTCGACGCGACGGTTTGTTTCGTGCCGTAGGGCTCGCGCGCGCTGCGTCGCGGGTTTGGGTCCGCAGTCCGTGGGGGCTCCCATTGTCATGTGAACTGGACCGTTTGGGCAATTACCTCGCACACCCAGCGGTCCTTGACCTTGCGGGAGCACACGCGTCCGGCGAGGGCCACCCCGTCGCCCTTCTTCAGGTAGTCGTTAGCGGTTCGTGCCTGGTGTGCGAACGCGCGGACGGGAATGAAGTCGGTGTGCTCCTGCCACTGGCCGGTCTGCGGGTCGCGGGCGCGGTAGTGGCAGGCCAGGTGCATTTCGCAGACCACGTGGCCGGAGGCGAGGACTTCGAGCTTGGGGTCGCGGCAGAGGTTGCCGCTCAGGGTTATGTGGTTGAGGTTCGTTTGCACTTGCGCCTCCCTGCGCCGGTTTGCTCGCCCGCTCGGGAGGCTAGAGGTTGCTTGGGACGGTATTCGGCGCGGGTGCGTGTTGGGCGTCGGAGTCAGGGTCAGTGGCGCTTCGTCCTTGCAGGGCGTCACGCACGTCCAGCTACTCCAGATCCAGCCAGGTCTCGCCGATGATTGAGATGATCGATCCGAATGTCCGGGACTTGCCTACATGCCGTCTGACTCCAGCACCGCCCTGATCGACTACTGGCGTGGAGTGGAGCTGCTCTCACCTCAGCCGCTCGGCAAGGTCGAGGAGGGTGACGAGCGGGTCTCGCGGGTTGAGGTGGGCGTACCGCTCCCGTGGCATTCGGCTCATCCGTTGCACGCGCTGTGGTTGGGGGAGAAGCAGGCTTGGCGGCACTTGGTTTTCTTGGGCGTCTATTCCTTGGATCGCGCTTTTGGGGATGTGCGCCGGGCGTATCCCGCCGATGAGCAGATGCCAGCTGAGCGACCGCGCGCGGGTGAGAGTGCGCTTGCGGCTTTTGTGGTCGCCGACGACGGGCGTGCGATTCTTGCCTCGCCGGTGCTTGCCAGTTGCGCTTGGGCGATTGGTCAGGCTTTGCGCGAAGGGCCAGCGTCGGTCGGTACGGCCAGCTTTGAGCGGGTTTCCTCGGCGTTTCGCGCTGAGTGGGAGGGGGAGGTTGCCGCTGCGGCTGAGGATGAGCGTGCCCGGGAGCTCGAGGCTGAGGGCTGGTTCGTCGGCGCCGAGCTGGAGGTTGAGGCTCTGGACGGCTGCCTTGACTTGGTGGCGCGTCTGCTGGAGTTGGATCAGCTGCATGAGGACGCGGAGTTGCGTCGTGCTGAGGAGATCCGGATTGTCAGTCGCAAGGTTCCCGCGCGCGAGCGGTATGCGGCGGGCGATC
Organism: Solirubrobacteraceae bacterium; assembly: GCA_035486935.1. Lineage (GTDB taxonomy): Bacteria > Actinomycetota > Thermoleophilia > Solirubrobacterales > Solirubrobacteraceae > Palsa-744. The sequence goes on along the minus strand of DATHMQ010000029.1, from coordinate 21,475 downwards.
GTGAGCTGCTCAACAGCTTTTATGCGGAGGACTTGCGCAAGGTCGGGCGCGCTGTAGAGCAGGGCGCCTGTGGCCGTGCTTTGCGCGAATACTTGAAGCCGGCGAACCGCGTTGATGTGGGCGCGCGCCTGGATGTGGAGCGTGACTTGAAGGATGTGCGCCGGGCGCTCTCGCCACGTCGCATCCCGCTGGGTCGCTGGCCAAGCGCCAGTGCGAACGTCCCGTCGTTGGGGCAGCAGCTTGCTCTCAATGAGATCTCCGCCGATCGGGAGCGGGGAGTGTGGGCGGTCAATGGGCCGCCCGGCACCGGCAAGACGGTGATGCTGCGCGACCTCTTGGCGGCCCTGGTAGTGGAGCGGGCAAAGAAGATGGCCGAACTTGACCCAAGGGAGGCGTTCGCGGAGCCGCTGCCGTGGCGGGGACGGAGTGTGCACCCGCCGGTTGCGGAGTTGTGTGGCTATGAGGTCGTCTTGGCGTGCGCGACGAACGCGGCGGCGGAGAACGTCAGCGCGGAGATCCCATCGGCGGAAGCGATCGACTCGCAGTGGCAAGGGAAGTGCGACTACTTCCCGGAGATCGCCACGAAAATGCTAACCCCACCGGATTGCGACCCGCCGCGGGAGGCGTGGGCGATGGTCGCGGGCGTCTTGGGCAACCGCTCCAAAAACAAAGCGTTCGTGAGTCGTTTCTGGTGGGAGGGCATGCGCGACGTTCTGGAGCGGGTGGAGTCGGGATCGGAGTCGGCAGGTGCGGCGCCGACTTGGGAGCAGGCTGTGGCGCGCTTTCGGGAAGCGCTTGCGCGGGTCGAGAGCAGCCAGGCTGAGCGGGCGGGCTACAGCGATCTGTTGGACGAACGCGAAGATGCGGTCGCCGAGTGGATGGCGGAGCGTATCCACGCCGATAGCGCACGCGGAGATTTGGAGGAGATCGAGCCTGAGCTGGTCGTGCTGCGCGAGGCGGCCGGAGTTGCCGCAAGCGCCGTCACACGCTGTGGGAAAGCGTTGCGGGCGCACGGGCATGCGCGCCCGTCGCTGGTGGAGCGGGTGCGCACGCTGGGTGGCGCCATGCGCATTTGGCGCTTGCAGCGAGCGCGACTGAACACGGCGCTTGAATCTGCCGAGCAGGCCGCAGGGGAGACGCGCGCAAGTCTGGCGCCGATCGAGGCGCAGACGACCGAGCTGGTCGCTTCAGTCGAGCGCCATGAAAGTGCGCGGAGCGCGGCGGAAGCTCGGGCGCGGGAGATCCAGGTTGAGCTGCCCGGCGCGCGCGAGCGCTGGGAGGCGGAGTTCCCCGAGGCTTTGCCGGCGGATGACCGTTGGGCCGAACTTTCGGAGCGGGAGCGGCGCGAGCGCTGTGCTCCGTGGATCGACGGCGACTACAACGCCGCACGCGTTGATTTGTTTCTCGCCGCGCTTGCTTTGCATCGCGCGTTCATTGAAGCGGCCGCCCCGAAGATGCGCGCGAGCTTGCGCTGCGCCACTGAGCTGATTTCGGGCCAGGCAGGAAGTGAGGTCTCGCCGCAGGCCGCGCGCGCGGCCTGGCAGTGTCTTTTCCTTGCGGTTCCTTTGGTGAGTACGACGTTTGCTTCGTTTCCTTATGTGTTCCGTCACTTGGGCCAGCAGGCGCTGGGTTGGCTTTTGATCGATGAGGCCGGCCAGGCCGCCCCGCAAGCGGCGGTGGGTGCGATCTGGCGCGTACGGCGGACGGTGGTTGTCGGTGACCCTTTGCAGCTGGAGCCGATCGTTCAGCTGCCGGGGAGTATCGAGCGCGTGCTCAGGGCCGAGCACGGCGTCGATCACGGATGGCTACGCAGCGACCCATCGGTGCAGACCTTGGCCGATCAGGTATGTCCGCTTGGCACCTACCGCGGGCGGGAGGATGGGTCGCAGTCCGTTTGGGTTGGCATCCCCCTGAATGTGCACCGTCGCTGTGAGGCTCCGATGTTCGAGATTGTGAATGAGATTGCCTATGGTGGCCAGATGCTGAATTGCACCCCTGATCGTGGGGAGTTGCGTTTGGCGGGTAGTCATTGGATCGACGTGCCGGGAGCGCCGTCGAGTGGTAATTGGGTTGCGGCGGAGGGTGATGCGCTTGAGGAGCTGTTGGCGGGCCTGCGTTATGAGATGGTGGATTTTTCGGAGGTTTTTGTGATCAGCCCGTTTCGGGCGGTGGCGCGGAATTTGGTGAAGTATCGCAAGCGTTATCCGGGGCTCACGGCCGGCACGATTCATACGGCGCAGGGCCGTGAGGCTGATGTTGTGATCCTTGTGCTTGGGGGTGACGCGAGGCGCCCGGGTGCTCGCGCTTGGGCGGCTGAGAAGCCCAATTTGCTCAACGTGGCTGTCAGTCGGGCGCGGCGGCGGCTTTATGTGATTGGGGACCGGAGAGCTTGGGCGGGTCTGGCTCACTTTGAGACGTTGGCGGCCTCGCTCCCGCTGCTTTCCACTACAGGTCTGCTCTCCTCGGCACAGTCGCCTATCGGCGGGCGGCGCTTGCTTTGACCGTGGCACCGCGAGCTCGGGGTCCCGGCTACAGCAGGTTGATCAGATGCTCGTTTGCGATCAGGTCGAAGTTGGTCGCGTCGCGATAGCTGGTGGCGTGCAGAGTGATGCCCACATCGCGCGCCGGCTCGCGGGCATCGTCCTCCCAGGCGGCAAACCATTCTGTGACGGGCTCGGTGAGCGCCCCATTGGTTACGACGATCACGCTCACCGCCAGCGGCTTTCTGCGGCCTCCTTGCTCGATCGCCAAGCAGACTTTGTGAACCTGCTCAAACACCGGTCTCGACCTGGACTTGTTGTTCGAGCGCTTTTTGGAGATCAGCCTGACGATCACGTCGTGGATCTCATTTGCCAGCGCCGGTCGTGCGCGACGCACGCCAAGCTCCTGGGCGAAGTTGATCTTCTCCGCTTCTGAGAGCACACATATCGGCTCGCGGCCGGCCAGCATGCTCTTCTCCAGTGTGAACTCGACTCGCAAGTCCGCGACCCACTGTGCCTGATCGCCGGTCGGGGAGGGGATCGCAATGATGTTCTCCCGTTCCAGCACACGTCCGCGTTCGCGTTCGTCCGCGTGCGCTTCCAAGCGGTACACGGGGGCCACCTGGAAGAACGGCTGCAAGGGTCGCTCGCGCTGCTCGCACAGATCACAGGTCTGGGTCGTCACGATGCCATACGCGGGCGCGGGATCCAGTTCATAGAGCACCGGCCCGTCGTCATGCGCCTCGCGGCTGTCTGTCTCGCCGGTATTTTCATCCGCATCCCCTGCCGGTCGCCAGAGCGGGTAGCGCGGATCGGCCGAGTAAACGGCGGGGGGAGACTCGATCAGGTCACCTTGCTCGAAGCGCTCCAGGGCCTCGAGCACCTCGACCGGCCAGGGATGAACCAGCCCTTCGTCGATCACGTACTGGTTCTGCGGGACGTTCGCGCCGTCACCTTGCGTCGACGCACGGGCCGGCCGGTGCTCGCGAGCGGCACCTCCGCCGGGTCGGCTGCACGCAGCGCATCGATTGCGCCTGTCGCGCCCGCCGGGTGGCCGTAGATGAGGCTGTGCGCGCGATCCTCGGCCAGGTCCAGCCGTCCGCCGGCGATCAGCTCCAAGGGACTGGGGCTGCCCGCGTGAAGCCAACGGTGCGTCTCGGCTGAGCCTTGGCGCGAGATCAGGGAATCCAGGAGTGCGTGCGTCTGGTAGAGGCGACGGGCGTGTCTCGGTTGCGGCTCGCGTCCCTCGCGCTCCCACGCAGAGGGCGTCGTGCGGCCGATCTCAAGCAGGTCGGCAGTCTCGGCTCGACTACGCTCAAGCCACTGCGCCAACTCGATGAACTGACCGTAGGCGCGCGAGCGAAAAGTGCGCTCGCGCCGCGCCGCCTGTCCAACTTCCAACAGGGTGCTGTGCTCGCGTAGGCTGCCGCCGACAGGCTGAGCGGGGTCCATTTGCTCTGAGGTCGAGTGCTCGCGGATTGGGCCAATCAGCAACGGCCCCATTGCCTGCACCTGCGATCGCAGCAACGACTTCCAGGTGTGGGTAAACGTGGCAAGCAGGGCATCGGTGGCCGAAGCCTGAAAGAGCTTGAGCGCGTCGGTGTTGAACTCGTCGAGCTTGCTCATGATCGCTTGCCTATCAAACGCGCGGCCTCCCTCGCGATGCATGTCGTAATCCAAAAAGTAGTGCAGTTGCCCATTGTCTGCCTTCAACAATCCGTGGGCAAACCTGCAGCGGGCATCATCGCCAAGGTCGATCAGGACCTGCTGCTGCTGTGTGAGGATCGCCCCACCCAGCGTTGGATGAGCAACCGAGCCCAGCAGCTCAGGGGCGATGTAGGGCGTCCAGCCTGCGGGCGAGGCGATCTCCAGGTCGGCTATCCGGTCGATGTAGCGCAACCCGATTCGGTGCTCGAGCGTTGGGCCCACAATCTCTGAGAGCGCATCCAGGGCCGCTGAGAAACGGTCGCGGAAATCCTGCCAAGTCGAGTAAGCCTTGGTCTCAAGGCCGAGATGGTCGGGCATCAGCTCGACCTCCCAGTTCTCGTCGGCGGATTTCAACTGCCACCCCGACAGCGACTGGGGCTGCGCGAAGGTCGGGCTCGCCCCGGGCGCGAAAGTCACGTTCAGTGCCTGCGACTGAGCCTGGATCAGGTTTCGATATTGCCCATCTCGACCGCCCAACGCCTCATAGAACGCAAGGCCTCTGGCGGTCTCGCTGATCCCGACGATCGACTCGAACCTGACTTGACATACGACCAGCTCCAGCGGGGATCGCGGCAACTGATCGCGATCCGGCTCCGGTAGATTGAGCATGCATACCTCATCGGCGGTATTGAACAGGACTTGAACGTAGTTTAGTGGGCGTGTGTGATGGAGGCGCCGATGCCTGGAGCGGCGAGGGCTTGCTTGTGATGCAAGAGCTTGGGCGTTTGTGGAACTCGACCCGCTCAAACCGTGTCCTGTCGCACGGCGCTTGGGCTTGCTCGTCGCCCACGTCACAGACGAGGTTGCCTCCGCGCCTTTCCGCTCGCTGCTCGGATCCAGTATCCGCCGCCGAGCTGGTCCTGAAGCATCTGGCGAGCTATTGCCTTAGGGCGGGGGCCTACTTGTTGACGGTGGTGGCGAGGGCTTGGATGACTTCGTCGCTGTTCATGATCTGCACGCCGATGTTGTGTAGCTCTTGTTCGCCGCGCTCGTAGAGCCCGGAGACAGCGTCGCGGACGAGGACGGTGCGGAAGTCTCGCTCGCTGGCCTCATAGATCGAGGTGCGGGGACAGTTGGGGAAGTTGCAGCCGGCGAAGACGAGGGTGGAGACACGGTGCTCGCGCAGGTGCTGCTCGAGAGGAGTGCGGTGGAAGGCTCCCCAGCGGGGCTTGTAGATCGCGACCTCGCGCTCCCCGAGGGTTTGCACCCCGCCGCTAAGCAGCAGTTGCTCGTCGAGCAGCAGCTCAGGGTCGGGAAGCAGCTCGCCGGCGAGCTGGCAGCCGGGCGTGCCGCGGAGGACGAGCTGGGCGCCGCCGGCAAGCAGCTCGCGACGGCAGGGCTCGGCGTTGCGCCCGTCGGGCTCGTAGATGCGGACGACGTGGACGATGGAAAGGCGGCTTTCGCGAAAGCGGTGCACGAGCCGGGCGATCGCGCCGAGGGCGGCGGAGGTGCCGGGGATCGGAAAGCCGCCGTCGTCGAGCACGTCGCGCTGGGTGTCGATCGTGAGAAGGGCGGCGGAGGCGAAGTGGGGTTCTGTGTGGGGGTCACTTGGCATGCGGAGGTCACCCCTGATTCAGGGGCAAGGTTATATCCATACTAGTTATGTCTGTTTTAGCCCCAGATCATTTAGTTGATAGCCCTATTTTGATGATCGACGGATGCTATGGTTGACTATCGGCGTTATCCGATAAGCTCTTGGTGCAAACGTATACGGTAGGCAGCCACAAGCCGAATACCAAGCGTAGACCTAGAAGCAAACGCAGCCGAGAACCCTCCTTCCCGCACAATCAAGCTCGGTATGGCCAGCGCGACAGCCAACCTTCTCACCCGCCCGGCGAGCGAGCTTGCCGGGCTTGTGCGTGCGGGGGAGGTGGCTGCGCGGGAGCTGATCGAAGCGACGCTCGAGCGCGTCGAGGCGCTCAACCAGGGGGTGAACGCGTTCACCGCGCTTGACGGCGAGCGTGCGCTGGCGAGCGCGGAGTTGGTCGGGGCGGGAGACGAGCGCCCGTTCGCGGGTGTTCCGATCGCGATCAAGGACTTGTTCACGCCGATGAAGGACTTTCGGCAGACAAACTGCTCGGCATTGCTGGCGGGAGGCGCTCCGGCGACGTTCGACCACAATGTCGTGAGTCGCATCAAGGCGGCGGGCTTCGTGATCGTGGGAACGACCAACTCGCCGGAGTTCGGAATCCTGCCGGTGACCGAGCCGCGCCTGAATGGTCCGACCCGAAACCCGTGGGATCCAGAGCGCACGCCGGGAGGCTCGTCGGGTGGCGCGGCGGCGGCGGTGGCGAGCGGGATGGTGCCGTTGGCGCAGGGATCGGACGGCGGCGGCTCGCTGCGGACGCCGGCTTCCTGCTGCGGCCTGTTCGCGCTGAAGCCGAGCCGGGGGCGAATCTCGATGGCGCCGGCGCTCGGCGAGTCCTACCTGGCGACCCCGGGCGTGCTCACACGCACGGTCGCCGACAGCGCCGCGCTGCTCGACATCCTCGGCGGCTACGAGCCGGGCGACGCGAGCTGGGCGCCCGAGCCGGGGCAGTCGTTCCTCGCGGCATGCGCCCGTGACCCAGGTCGTTTGCGGGTCGGCCTGTACACGGGCTCGCCGCTCGGCTCGGAGATCGATCCATTGTGCATCCAGGCGGCCAAGGAGGCGGCTGAGCTGCTGTGTACGCTCGGACACGAGATCGTCGAGACGCCGCTGCTGGACATGCACGAGCTGATGCCGATGTTCACGGCGATGTGGGCGGTCCACATCGCCGGCGCGATCGCGCTGACGGCGATGCTCGCCGGCACGGCGCCAAGCGAGGAGCATGTCGAGCCGCTGAGCTGGGCGCTGTTCCAGCAGGGCGCGGCGACAAGCGCTCTGGAGCTGATGGCGATCACGGTCAGGTTGCAGGCGGTGAGCCGCCAGCTGGTCGCGATGTTCGCCGACTTCGACGTGCTGCTCACGCCTTCGCTCGGTCAGCGCCCGGTGCGGATCGGCGAGATCGACGCGTGCTCGCAGGAGCCGATGGCTGATTTCGAGGCCTCGGCTCGCTTCGCGCCATATGGCGCGATCTGGAACGTGACGGGCCAGCCGGCGATGACGGTGCCGCTCTACGACGGCGCCGACGGCCTGCCGCTCACGGTCCAGATCGTCGGGCGCCCGGCGGAGGAGGCGACGCTGCTCTCGCTGGCCGGCCAGCTCGAAGCGGCATGCCCGTGGGCACAACGGCTAGCGCCGTCGCCGGTGTCGTCGGAGCAACAGCCGCCGGCGTTGCGGCAGGCGCAGCCGAAGCAGCAGACGACGACGCCACCAACGCCATGAACACGGCGATCGAGATCCGCGAGCTGCAGGCAGGAGAGACGCGGCTCGCGCATGAAGCGATAGCCGAGCTGCGCTCGGCGTATGAGAGCGAGCCCGAGTTCGTCGCGCAGGTAGACGACGTGCTGCGCCCGACGGGCTACCGGCTGGTCGGGGCTTTCCTGCCGGGCCGCGAGCAGGCCGCGGCGGCGGCGGGATTTCGCGTGGGCGAGAGCCTGGCGTGGGGCAGGCACCTGTATGTGGACGATCTGAGCACCGCCACGGACGCGCGCCGCGGGGGTTGCGCGGGCGCGCTGCTCGAGTGGCTAGGAGAGGAGGGACGCAAGCTGGGTTGCGGTCAGCTGCACCTCGATTCGGGGACCGCCCAGGAGCGCTTCGACGCGCATCGCCTGTATTACAAGCATGGCCTGGCGATCTACGCCCACCATTTCGCGTGTGGGCTTTGAGCGCTAGGGATAGGTTCGGGGGAGCGCACAGGCGATAGACCCAGCTTCTGCAGGCCGCGTGCGCGGACTGGGTTTCTAGGCGGTGGCTCCGGGGGACTGCGCCACGGCTGCCGGTCCAGCTGCTGCCAGGCGAGCGGGTCGTGGGAGGGGACTATCAGCGCCTCGGGCGTCTGTTCGGCGAAGGCCTTGATCTCCGCCAGTGAGCGGATCGAGTCGCGGTCGCCGGCGGTCAGCATCGGCAGGATCTGCTCGGAGATGTTGCGCAGCGTGTAGGCGGCGTCGCCGACGACAAGCAGTTGTCGCCCGTCGGCAAGCGCCAGCAGCACGGACATGTGCCCGACGGTGTGCCCGGGCGTGGAGACGAGGCGAATGCTGCCGTCGCCGAGCAGGTCGATCGTCCGCGAGAAGGCCCCGTATGGCTCGCCGGTCTTGTCGAAGTCCACGAGGCGCATACGCGACTCGCTGGGCAGGTGGTGGCGCACATAGCCCTTGCCCGCGGCGAAGCGGGGACGGGTCGCAGCCCACTCGGCGGCTGTACAGGTGAAGAGGGCATTGGGAAGCAGGCGCATGCCGCTCGTGTGGTCGACGTGCAGGTGAGTCATCAGCACCCGATCGACCTCGGCGGGCTCGACGCCGAGCGCGCGCAGCTGCGCGTCGAAGGGCTGATCGGCGACGCGCAGGTTGCGAAACAAGGTCCCCATCGGCCCGCCGAAGTCGCGGCGCAGGTGTGCGCGCGCGTCAGGATGCATGCCGGTGTCGATCAAGATCGCGCCGGCGCTCGGGTGGCGAAGCAGGTAGGCCAGGCAGGGCGAGCGCACGGCCTCGTCGCGCCCGGTCAGTCCACGCGCGAAACGGGTGAGCGTCGTGGCGCCTCGCGGCCGGTAGACATACCAGTGGGGCTGTGGCACCTGGGCGGTGAGGATGACATCCACCTCCACGCCCACGCCGGCGTCGTCAGTGCTCACCGTCGGCCTCCAGGGATTGGGCCGTGGATTGGCCGCGCTCGCCGATGAGCTTGAAGAGGAGCTCTACGAAGTCGCCGTAGAGCTGGTCCGGGATCGCGTCGGGGTCCGCGAGCTTCGCGAGCGACAGCCCGGTTCCGAGCTCGCGCAGGATCGTGCCAAGCTCATCAGCCGCCATCGGCAGCTCAAGCCCGGCATCCTGCGCCCGCTGCTCGAGTATGCGCGATGTCGCGAGGCGCCCCCACGCGAACCGGTCGGCGAAGGCCTCCTGCAAGGCGGGGTCGCGCCTGGCGTGCGCAAGGAACTCGAGCGAGAGGACCATGAACTCCGGATCGCGCGCAAGCCTCGCCATGAAATGGTCGGCATAGGCGCGGGCTCCTTGGGGAAACTCGAGCTCGGCATGCTCGCCCTCGCTCGCACGTTCGCTGTAGCGCACACCGGCGCGCACGCGCGACGCGGCCTCCGCCTCGTAGACGGCGAAGAAGAGGTCGTCCTTACCGGAGAAATACTGCTCGATCGTGGCGGGCGGCCAGCCCGCGGCGCCCGCGATCTCATCGAGGGTCGCGGCCTGGAAGCCGTGCTTGGCGAAGACCTGTGCGGCGGCGGCGACCAACTCGTCCCGGGCATGCTCGCTGTCCTTGGTCTCGGCAGGTTTCGGCATGTTCGCGAGGACGGGACCCAGATGCCCTTCGATCAGCTCGCCGGCGGCTCGCGGGCCGAGGAAGGGCGCGAGGCACATGTAGACGCTGTGCGCAAACAGGTCCGGTGTGGGCTCGCCGTCGCCCCGAGGCGCCTGCAGGTAGGCGAGCTCGCTCACGGCGGCGGCGAGCGCTTGGGAGACGCTGCGGGGCAGCTCGCCGGCGCCCGGCAGGCTGTAGCCCTCCTCCATCAGCATCGCGACGATCTCGCGGCGCTGCTGTAGGAAGGGCAGGACGCTCGGCCCGATCTCGTACGCCTCGACAAACAGAAGGTTCGAGAATTCCGGGTGCGCGCGGTAGTGCTCGACGAACGCACGGGCCGCCTGCCACAGACGCTCGGGCCAGGTCTCGGCGCTGAAGAAGGCGCGGATCGTGGTTGCCATCGCAAGCTCGAAGCTCAGCTGCAGCGTCTCGATCGCCGCCTCGGACTTCTCGGAGAAATGGGCGTAGAAGACCTCGCGGGAGAGTTTGGCGGCCGCGACGATCTCGGTGACGCTGATCTTGGCGTAGCCGTCGCGGTAGGCGGCGAGCGCAAGCCCGCGCAGCAGCCGCTCGCGCTGGTTGGCGGCGACCTCGGCGGCGCCGAGGCGATGCCTGCCCGTCGGCAGCTGGCGCGGCATCTCTTGGGTCGCGGGCTCTGCGACCTTGCGCGGCTCGACGGCCGCGATGCCTGCCGGTGAGCGCCAACGGAATGGCCCGCGCTCGAGCGTATAGGCATTGGCCCATATTTCGAGGTCCTGCCGCAGCCCGAGCGTGCCGCCGACGCCGACCCGCAGGCGCAGCGCCAGTAGCCGGAACACCGCGCCGACCAGTAGCTTGGCGGGGACGTCCAGCCCGGGAGCATCGGGCCCGCGGCGCTGCCACCGCGCCTCGATTCCGGCGGCGATCCGCTCGATCAGCTCGTCACGTACGGCACGGCTCGCGGCGCCGGCCGCGAGCGACTCGCCGAAGAGCACCTGCGCGGCTGCCGGTTCCTCACTGGCGAAGGCGGCGATCGCGCCAAGCGCCGAGATGCAGGGCTCGACGTCTTCGCCGGCAGAGCTCAGCGTCGCCTCGACGCGCAGGTCCAGCCGCTCGCTGACATCCTGCAGGGCGGCCATGAAACAGGCGTGCCTGTCGGTGAAGCGGGCATAGAAGGCGGTGCGCGAGGCGCCGGAGCGGGCCAGAACCTCGGCGACGGAGGCCTCGGCGTAGCCAAGCGCGGCGGCGGCGTCGAGCATCCCCTCGATCAGGCGCTGCTGGGTTGCCTGCTTGCGCAGCTCCTGCCCCGATGCGTCTGGGGCAATCGAGGCAGGACGGGACGGCCGGACGGGGGAGGATGAGTCCATCGGTTCGGGCAAGGTTATAGCGGGCTCAGCGGCCATCCGTATCTCACCGAGAGTCCCCGACATACCCTTTTTGTCCGCTCAGCTACTCATTGTTTTGATTGACTACTGACTCTGTCTGTCAACCCCTCCATGGTAAGTAAGTCTATCAACCTTTTCCAGTGGTACAGGCATGTTTCACACCCGCATGGTATCTCTACTGAAAATGTCTGTCTATGAGCCGGCCGGCCTGCCGCGGTCCGAGGAAGGGCGCGAGCGTGACGTACAGTCGCTGGGCCAGCAGGTCGGGCATCGAGTCCGCGAGCAGGTGCTTGCATTGGATGTATCCGAGCTCGAACATCGCGGCCGCAACGGCCTCGGAGATCGTGCGCGGCAGCCCGAGCGCGTGCGCGCTTTGCGAATAGCCAGGCTCGAGCATGAAGGTAAAGGCCATCAGCCGGTCGTGGTCGATGCGCACCGCCTCGGGGCCGAGCGCGTGGGCTTCGACGATGGCGAGGTTGACCAGCGCGGGATCGCTGCGGTAGTACTCGTTGAGGGCCTGCCCCACGTGGCAGATGCGCTCGCCCCAGGGGAGCTCCGCGGCCGCGTAGGCGCGGGCAGCGCCCATGATCGTGCGTTCGTAGGCCAGCTCGAGCGCCGCCATCGCGGCGGCGTGCAGGGAGGGGAAATGCAGGTGGAACTCGCCGAGGTCGACCTCGGCCAGCTCCAGGATCTCCGCGATGCTCGTGTGCGCGTAGCCGCGCCTGAAGATGACATAGGCGCTCGCGTGGACGATCCGCTCGCGCTCGGAGCCCGCAGGCAGCGTGGCGCGGGCAGCGGCGGTGGGGACCCAGTCGAACCTGGCGTTGGGCGAGAGCCCGCGCCAGCATGGCGTGTGGTCCGGCACGCAGTAGGAGTCGATCCAGGCTTCGAGCATGTCCGAGAGCTCCTCGCGCGTGCGCTCCGCGCCCGCGGGGGAGCTCGACCAGGCCAAAAGCCGGAAGCTGCCGCCAAGGATCGCAAGGGCGGGCACGTCGGGACCGCCGAGGCTCTCAGAGGACTGCCACGCCTGCTCGACCACGTCCGCGGCGAGGCTGACGAGCGCATCGCGTTGCGAGCGCGCCTGTGCGCCGCCAGCAAGAGAATCGCAGAACAGCAGCCGCGAGCGATCGGGTTGCTCGAACGCGAACGCCAGCAGGGCCTGCACGACGGCGGTGCAGGGCTCGGCCCCAGTAGCGCGGGCCGTGTCCGCGGCTTCACGGACGAGCGCCTCGACTTCGGCGCATATCGCCGTCCGCTTTGAGCCGGGTAGCTCGGTGGGCGCGTGCGATTGAGCGGGATTGACAGAGTCCATGCGGTGATGATATATGTACTTTTGTCGTCTGTTTTAATCAAGGGCTCTGTCCGGCGGGTCGGACAGGAGGCACAGCAGATATGCGAGGAAGGGCGAGCGTCACGGACGGGGCTAGGACGTGGTCCCAGAAGCCCGTCAAAGGCACGGCCTAAACCTATCAGCTTCGTCCGTAAAGTACCGTAATGGCGTCCAACAACATGGACTTGACAGCAAGTTCGCGCGGCTGTATAACTACTTCTATTGTCTGCTAATGGAGCAGTACGAGGGGAACGGAGGGGCAAGGGGATGAGTGGTTTCAGCGGAGGCGTGGCCTGGATGGTCGGTGCATGGCGGAGGGCTGGGCTGTGTGCGGCTGACAGAGCTTGGACAGCGCTCTCTCCCAGGAGCGAGGTTCAAGGGGCCGCCCGTGCCTGGACCCCTCCACGACGCGAGCAGTCCCGTGGGCGTCGCGGCCCAGTCCCTCTCCGGGCCGCGGCGCTCAACTGGCTTGCTTTGGTCGTGCTCGCGGCGGCTTTGCTTGTGGAGGCGGGGCCGGCGGTGGCGGCGGGGTGCCCTAATGAAGCTCTCCGGGCTGAAAACCCTGCGTCGCAGGCGCTGCCGGACTGCCGGGCCTATGAGCAGGTCTCGCCGGTGGAAAAGAACTTGAGCGATGTCGCTGGCTTTGTGGGGACAGTTCGCGGGGCTCCATCGGGCCAGGCGGTGATGTTCAACTCGGAGATACCGTATCCGCCACGCGAGGGTGCCCACGAAGGCTCATCCCAACTGTTCAACTCTTATTTGAGCACTAGGATATCGGAAGGGGTAAGCGGAGAATGGCTGACAGATAATCAGGATCCGTCGTCGGATCTTGGCAGTTCCGCGTACCCCGTAGGAGAGACGGAAGACCTCTCATATACCCTCGTGAAGTCTTTCAATCAGCCACCACTTGTAGCCGAACCGGGACTGATCGAAGGCAGGGGAGCTATCTATCTACGCGATAATGCGAGTGGGACTTATCGATTGCTGTTTCAGGCGCCGGCGAATGAAATACTGAGCTTCTTCTTTGTTGCAGCGGCGGACAGTGACTCGCGCTTCTTCTTTGAATCGGCTGACCGACTGCTTCCCGAAGCAGCATACGCAGGGCAGTTGCGTACCGAAGTAGTATGTACCATAGGTACATGTCGTCCAGATAGGATCCGCAACATGTATGAATGGGATGAAGGGCGCGTAAGCCTTGTTGATATTTTGCCAAAAGGTGAAAGCCTGCCATCGAACGGAGGGACAGCGGGATCGTATGGGCCAGGGGAGGCTGAACGAGGCACGGTTCTACCCGATGGCAACGAAGGGAAAGTGCCCTATTTTGTGCAGAATGCTGTCTCTGCTGACGGTTCGCGCGTGTCTTTCACCGACCAAGGGACAGGCCGGCTGTATATGCGTGAACCGCGGGCTAAACGGACGGTTCCGGTCTCCGAAGGACAGGCGGAATGGCAGGCGGCGACTCCGGACGGATCGCAGGTGTTCTACATCGAACACGGGGAGCTCTACCGGTTCGACATTGAAGGGGAGGGCGAAAAGCGTGAAGCGTTGACTGGCGAAGGCGCTAGTGTTTTGGGAGTACTGGGCATCGCAAGCGACGGTTCATACGTATATTTTGCTTCCGGGAGCGTGCTGGCGCACGGTGCAGTTCCTGGTAGCGGAAACATTTATGTGTGGCACGAAGGTACGATCTCCCTCGTCACCGACGCCGGCCAGCTAGATGACTGGACTCCTCATGCACTGCTCTACTTGGGCAATGCACTTGGTGGTCCTAGCGAAGGGGCTAAGACGGCGCGGGTTAGTGCGGATGGTCGTACGCTGATGTTCACCTCTAGGGGGAATGTGACCGGCTATGACAATCGGGGAACAGGCAACGACTGCATCGAAGACGAAGGGGCGGCGCCTTGCAACGAGGTGTATGTGTACGACGCTGAGACCGGACAGGTGAGGTGTATTTCGTGTAACCCGAGCGGGATACCGGCGAGGAGCGATACATTGCTTTATCACCTTGAGATCCCCGGCAAATTCTTGAGTCCGGGGCCATTGTATCCCTTTGATCTGCCGCGTAACCTCACCGAAGATGGCAGCCGTGTGTTCTTCGAGACCGAAGAAGCGCTGTTGCCGAAGGATACAAATGGCGAGATGGACGTGTATGAGTGGGAGCGCGAAGGTGCGGGCAGTTGTGGGGTTGGACAGAGCGATGGCTGTCTGTATTTGATCTCGACTGGGCAGAGCGAGGAGCCGTCGTATTTTGCCGAAGCAAGCGCGAGCGGTGGCGACGTGTTCTTCTTCACGCAGCAGTCGCTCGTCAAGCAGGACAACGACGAATTGATCGATATGTACGATGCGCGCGAAGGGGGTGGAATCGCGGCGCAGAACGCCGCGGCGGCGGTCACCCCGTGTCTGGGTGAAGCGTGTCGCGCGGCGCAGGTTCCCCCCGCGGCGCTCGGTGTGCCTGTGAGTCAGGTCTTCTCAGGGCCGGGGAACCTGGCGCCGCCGGTGGAAGCAAAGGCCGTGGCGAAGCCGAAGCCGAAGGGAGTAAAGCAGTGTAAGAAGGGCTTTGTGAAGAAGAAGGGCAAATGCGTTAGGCAGCGCAAGGCCAAGAAGTCCGGCGATCGCAAGGGGAGCAAGTAATTATGCGTATTTCAGATAAGCTCAGCTTGTTCTCTCTGCCAGCCTTGATGGTGTTGGTCTTGATTGTGTTTCCCGTCTCGGTGGCATCGGCAAGCGAAACGTTTGGTATCGAACGCGTTGGCGCGCAGACACGGGAAGCCGGTGGGGCGCCAGCTGTGCAGGCCGGCTCGCACCCATATTCGCTTACCGTGTCGTTGGGCTTCAATCATCATCCGACGACTGAAGTAAACTTTGGGTTGGAAGTCCCTGACGGCAACGTGAGGACGCTTGAAGCGGTGCTGCCGGCCGGCTTGGTTGTCAACCTGCTCGGCGTGGAAAAGTGCAGCGAAGAACAGCTCGCGCTGGAAAGGTGTCCGCCGGGCAGCCAGGTCGGTCTATTGCGCGGGGAAAGCGCGAACGTGGGTGTGAACGGCACTCTCAATGTTGCGCCTCTTGGTGCCTTGGCGGTGTATAACGTAGCGCCCTCCTCGCCCACGGTGCCTGGCGAGCTTGGCATCGATACTCCCGGGATATACTTGATCGTGCACATTGTCGGGAAGGTGCACGCGGGCGGTTATTACACGATTGGCGCCGAAATTCCCGGCCTTTCAGAGTTTCTTCAGCTCGACAAGGCCGAACTGACATTGTGGGGCGATCCCTCGGTTGCAAGTCACGACAATGAAAGGTTTAGTCTTGCCGGCTGTAAGGTTGGTTGCGAAGTCGCAAGAACAGGCAAGCCGTTCCTGACGCTGCCAACGCGCTGCCCAGTCGCCGCGGAATCGGCCGATGGGCAAGTGCGTGAAGAACTCTCAACGTCGATGCGGGCGGAATCATGGCAGGAATCGGGGATCTGGACCGGGCTTGTCTCCTCCGCGCCGCTGGGGCCGTGGACGGGATGTGAAACGCTCAGCTTCGAGCCGTCGATCGAAGTCAAGCCGGAAACGACGGTGGCGGATACGCCGACGGGCGTAGGCGTCTCGTTGAAGATTCCGCAGGTCGAAAGCCTGGGATCGCCGGCGACGGCAAACCTGCGCGAAGCGGTCGTGACGCTGCCGGCGGGCCTGTCGGTGTCGCCGGCGGCGGTGGGCGGTCTGGAAGCGTGCAGCGAAGCGCAGATCGGTTTGGGCAGCGCGTCGGCGCCGTCGTGTCCGCAGGCGTCGAAGATCGCCTCGGTGGAAACGGTGACGCCGCTGCTGCACGACAAGTTGCTCGGGTCGGTGTATCTGGCGCAGCAGGGCAACGCGGGGCCGGCTCAGGGCTCGAACCCGTTCGGCTCGCTGATCGCGATGTATGTGGTGGTAGAAGGCAGCGGGATTCTGATAAAGACGGCAGGCGAAGTCAGCCTGAACCCGATCACGGGCCAGTTGACGGCGCGCTTCAAGAACCTGCCGCAACTGCCCTACAGCGAACTGAAATTGAACTTCTTCGGCGGTCCGCGCGCGCCGCTGGTGCCGGCGGTGTGCGGTACGTACACGACGACATCGCTGTTGACGCCGTGGTCGGCGCCCGCGTCGGGCCCACCCGCGACGCCGCAGTCGAGCTTCCAAGTCGCTTCGGGCTGCGCTACGGGCACATTCAATCCGACGCTGTCGGCGGGTACGACAAGCAACCAGGCGGGCGGTTACAGCCCGTTCGTGGCGACGTTCTCGCGTCAGGCCTCCGAACAGGAGCTGGGCGCGATCCAGGTACACATGCCACCTGGCTTGCTGGCGATGCTCTCGCACGTTCCCTTGTGCGAGGAACCGCAGGCGCAGACGGGTCAGTGCGGCGCGCAAAGCGAGATCGGCGAAGTCAGCGCCGCGGTCGGCGCGGGCGAAGACCCGTTCGCGGTGACAGGTGGGCGCGCGTACCTGACCGGGCCGTACAAAGGCGCGCCGTTCGGGCTTACGTTCGTGGTGCCGGCGGTGGCGGGGCCGTTCAACCTCGGCAACGTGATCGTCCGCGCGGCGATCAACGTCGATCCGCTGAGTGCGGCGGTGACGATCACCTCCGACCCGCTGCCGACGATCCTGCAAGGAGTGCCGCTACAGGTGCGCAGCGTCACCGTAAATGTGAACCGCCCGGAATTCACATTCAATCCGACAAGCTGCGAACACACGAAGATCTTGGCGTCGCTACAGGGCTCGCTGGGGGCGACGCCGCAGGAGTCGGTGCCGTTCCAGGCTGGGGACTGCGCGGCGCTGGAGTTCAAACCGCAGTTCAGCGTGACGGCCTCGGGCAAGACATCAAGGGCGCTGGGCGCCAGCCTCGACGTGCGGCTCAGCTATCCAAAGGCGGCGCAAGGCAGCGAGGCAAATATCGCCAAGGTCAAGGTGGACTTGCCCAAGCAGCTGCCGGCGCGGCTGAAGACGTTGCAGCAGGCGTGCCTGGCGGCGACGTTCGAAGCCAACCCCGCGAGCTGTCCGGCGGCGTCGGTTGTAGGCAGCGTCAGGGCTACGACGCCGCTGTTGCCGGTCGCGCTGAGCGGCCCGGCGTACTTCGTCTCATACGGCGGGGCGAAGTTCCCCGAACTGATCGTCGTGCTGCAGGGGGATGGGGTGAGGGTGGACTTGCACGGGGAAACGTTCATCAGCAAAGCCGGGATCACGAGCTCGACGTTCAATGCGATCCCCGACGTGCCGGTCGGCACTTTCGAGCTGTACCTGCCCGAGGGCAAGTACTCGGCGCTGGCGGCCAACGGGAACCTGTGCAAGAGCAGCCTGAAGATGCCGACGTCGTTCGTCGCGCAGAACGGCGCCGTCATCAAACAGTCCACGAAGATCGCGGTCGCGGGCTGCCCGCCGCTAAAGAAAGCCAAGGCAAAGCAGGCGCGAAGAGCCGGTAACGGTCAAGGCAAAGGGAGGAGCTCGTGATGCGTATCGGCAAGCCGCTGTCGGCGGCACTGGTCATCCTTGGCGTGTCGGGCGGGGCGCTGGCGGTCGGGGGCGACCCGGCGCTTGCTTCTCTGAATCACGGGTTCATTGGCTCCTTCGGCGGCGCGGGCGCCGAAGCGGGACAGTTCAACGGTCCGGTCGGGGTGGCAGTGAGTCAGGCCGGCGGGCGCGTGTACGTGGTGGATCGCGGCAACGGTCGCGTTGAGTACTTCGGCTCAAGCGGTAAATACGAAGGCCAGTTCGACGGCAGCGACGCGCCCGGCGGCCCGCTGCTCGAACCCACAGCGATCGCGGTGGACCAGTCCGACGGCGACGTGTGGGTGGCCGACTCGGGCCACAATGTGGTCGACGAGTTCAGCGGCGAAGGCGTATATGTACCGGGGTCGCAGTTGAGCGGGACGCCGACAGGCGAAGGAGGCACGATCGTGCCTTTCTCCGACCCCGACGGGGTGGCTGTTAGCCCGGCCGGCAGCGGCCTGTTCGGCGGCGATCTCTACGTATCCGACCACGAAAATCACTTGGTTGACATCTTTGGCGCCGGTGGTGCGTATGTGAGCCAGTTCTCTCCGGAATCCAGGCCGTGGGGCTTGGCAATCGACGCCGAGGGCAATGTCTATGTGTCGGAAGCCGGCGCGGGCTCGGTCAAGGAGTACAGCGCCGAAGGTGTCCCGCTTCGGCAGATGGTCAGGAGCCCTGAAGAGGCTCAAGGCGTTGCCGTGGATCCCTCGACCGGTGACATCTACATCAACAACGTCATCGCCGAAAGCGGATCTGCTATTGGCGCGTATGAAACATCAGAAGAATCGAAGCCGGAACCGGTCGTTTTCGGCTCAGAAAAAGAAACAGAAGCGCCGACGGGATATGGCAACGGCATCGCGGTAAACGCCGGCACGCACATGGTGTATGCAGCCAACGTCCCCGGCAACGACATCTTCATGTTCGAAGAAGGCGAAAAACCGCCGGCGCCGACAACCGAAGCGGCGACGGAACTCGGCGCGACCTCGGCGACGCTCAACGGCACGCTGGGCGCGGGCGGCGGAGAAGTGGGGTACTACTTCTCCTACGAAGCGGGGTCTGGATGCGACGGTCTGGGAGCAAAGACGACAACCCCGGGCAAAGGCGCCGCGGGCGGCAAAGTGTCGGCGGCGGTAGCCGGTCTCGCGCTGGAAACCGCTTATACGGTCTGCCTGGTGACGACAAACAGGTTCGGCAAGTCAGTAAGCGCGCCGCAGCCGTTCACCACACTCCCGGCCGTGCAGGGCCTGACACCGTGCACGGCAAGCGGCGAGACGACTGAAGGGGCGACGCTCAATGCGTCATTGGAACCGGATGCGTTCCTCACCAAGTATCACCTGGAATACGGGCTCAGCAGCTCCTACGGGACGCAGGGCAACGTGGAGGAATCCTCGGCCGCCCAGGGCGTGGTGGTGGCGGCGCAAGCGGTCTTGACGGGTCTCGAACCGGCCCAGACGTATGACTGCCGGCTGGTGGCCAGCCGCGAAATCGAAGGTGTGACACGCACGGCGTTCGGTGGAAACGGCACGTTCAAAACCGCCGCAGAGCCGCCGGCGATCATAGGCCAGGAAAGCTCGCGGATAGGGACGCACTCGGTCCAGCTGAACGCGAAGATCGACCCCGAGAACAGCGCGACGACGTACCAGATCGAATACGTGGCGGCGGGAGAATACTGCGCGGGATGCGCAAACCCCTACGAACACGGCGCCAAGACGCCAAGCGGCGAAGTCGGCGCGAACGTCGCCTACGACGCGGTGCAGCAAACGCTGGAAGGGCTCGCACCGGACACCACCTACCACTACCGGGTGGTGGCAAGCAACGCCCCCGAACCAGGCACCGGCACGAGCATCGGCGCGGATGCGACGTTCACCACGGCCAGTCAGGGCGCGCTTGTCGTCACAACCGCCGCGGCGAGCGGCGTGACGCTGACGAGCGCGACGCTGTCGGGCAGTGTCAATCCGGAGGGCGGTGCCGCGAGCTACGTGTTTGAAATCGGCGGCAGCGAAGCGTATGGGACCGATATCTCTGGCTTGGTGCCCGGCAGCGACAGCTTGCCGCACGAAGTGGCGCTGAGGCTTGAAGGCCTCGCGCCCGATACGACCTATTACTACCGGCTGTCGGCGACGAACAGCAACGGCACCAGTTATGGGCAGGCGGTCACGTTCACCACGCCGGGCAGCACCTACTCGTTGACATTGCCGTTGACGCCGCCGCTGCTGGGGACGCCCGCGATCGTGTTCCCGACGGAAACGGGGATCTTCCCGAGCACGACAGGGAGCACGACGAAAAAGCTCACCAAAGCGCAGAAGCTGGCGAAGGCATTGAAGGCCTGTCACAAGCGCTACGGCGCTCATGCGGGCAAGCTGGGGAAGTGTGAGAAGCAGGCTCGGCGGAGGTACGGCAGGCGTTAGCGCCCGGCGGCGGCCTTGCCGGCTACGAACTCGCCGGCGGCCTCGGGCCCCATGAAGGGCGCCAGACAGATGTAGGCGCGTTCGCCGCGGTAGTCGCGGGTGGGGGTTTGCAGTTTGCGGGGCACCTCCAGATACTCGAGCTCGAAGACGGCGGCGGCGAGCACCTCGGAGGCCAGGCGAGGCAGGAAGTGGGCGCCGGGATGCTGGCGGTAGCCCTCCTCGAAGAGCAGGGTGAAGGCCATCAGGCGTTCGTGGGCGATGCGGGTCACCTCGGGGCGGATCGCGTGCAGCTCGACGAGCGTCAGGTAGGCGAGCTGCGGATTTGAGAAGAAGTGGGAAGTGAGCGCGTAGCCGCCGCGCCACAGTCGCTCGGGCCAGGGATCCTCGGCGAAGAAGGCGTGAGCGGCGGCCTGCATGGCCGCTTCGAAGTTGGTGCGGATCGCCTCGGCGGCCGCGCCCCCCTTGTCGGAAAAGTGGGAGTAGAAGACGTTGCGGGAGATGTGGGCGTGGGCGACGATGTCGCTGACGCTGATGTGGGCATAGCCGTGCTGGAAGGCAGATCGACGGGTAGGACAAACTAGCATGTTTTGTGCTATTTTGTCCCGGTGCCTGGGGCTGTGTTCAACCGACTAGCCGATGTCGCGGCCGATCAGTACGGCTTTGTGAGTCAGCACGATGCTCGCCAGTTGGGCATCCAGCCAATGACGCTGATACGGATGGCCGAGCACGGAACGCTCGAGCGTCGTGGACACGGGCTCTACCGTTTGCGCCACTTCCCGATGTCCCCGCTTGACTCCTATATGGAGGCGACGCTGTGGCCCAGGGGTACGCGTGGCGTGCTCTCGCATGAGACCGCGCTCGACCTGTACGAGCTAAGCGATGTCAACCCAAGCAAGATCCACCTCACGGTCCCACGCAAGCACCGCATACGACGCGAGGTTCCGGCGCTGTATCGGATCCATCACGAGACGCTGAGCGAGGACGAGATAACGTTCTACGAAGGGATCCCGATAGTAACCCCAGCACACGCCATCCGCCAAAGCCACGCCAGCAATCTTGGCCCGGCGTTGATCGCTCAAGCTGTCGATCATGGCGTGAGCAATGGCAGGCTGACTCGCAAGGAGTCCGCTCAGCTGCGCCGAGAGCTGGGTGTGAAGGCGGGTTCGGGGATGCGGCGGTGAGCACAGAGTTCAAAGCGCCCAGACGTCCGCCGAGCAGACACAGCCACCTCGAACGCCTCCTTGGCGACTACTCGAAGGCCCACGGTATGGCCCCCGATCGCACGCGCCGGTG
>DATHMQ010000028.1:0-10787 GCA_035486935.1 Solirubrobacteraceae bacterium | reverse complement strand
ACGTGCTCAACGACGATGAACAGTGCGGCGCCGGCACGCGAGTCGGGGATCGCACGCGTGTCGAAGATCACCAACGGTGCGTCGTGGGCGACTGTTGTGGGCCAGTCGGTGAGATAGGCGTAGGGGCCGTCTCCGACATAGTTGTTCAGGCGCAGTGCGAGGTTGCGTAGCGTCGCGGCGATGTCGCTCGCGCCGGCGGTCGCCTCGGCTGTTTCGCGGCGGTATAGCTCCTCTTGGAGGATCAGCTCACGCGGCTGCTCTCCGGTCAACGAGCAACGGGCGTAGGTCTCGCGGATCGCGAGCCCCAACAGGTTCTCCTCCAGATCACCCAGGCCACGAGCACTGTCCTGGCGAGAGAGCAACAGCGAATGGAGGGCGAGGAGATAGTCGACCTTGCTCTGCTCCACCCGTCCAGGGTCGGGGACATCCCAGGGACAGACTGCCTCCTTATTACGGCGACCGCCGAGTGCGACCTGCACTGCGCCGGGGACGAGTGAGGCGAGGAACTGGAAGTGTCCGGCGCGGTCGATGACTGTTGCGCGTAGGCCCTTGCAGATCGCTCGGATCAGCAGGATGTTGACGGTCATCGTCTTGCCTGTTCCGGAGCGTCCATTGACGATCAGCATGTGGTTTTCATGCTCGGGATCGAACGGGTCAAGCCGCTCCAACGTGCGACCCGGTTGGGCATAGCCGAGCGGGATCCCCTTCGGCGACCCACAGCTCGTCGATACCAGCGGCCACGTGTCGGCGAGGTTGCGTGTCAGGTACTTGCGCGACCTGCGGGCGCGGTCGCGGGCCAATGGCAGAGAGGACTCCCACAAAGTGCGTTGTGCGAGCACGCCACGATCAAGGCGTGCGTCACTGACGAGCGTCACCTCACGCGCATTGGACTGCGCATGCTCGGCCAAGACCTCCGTGGCCTCTTGCACCCGAGACGCCTGTACTCCTTCCTCGGCGTTGTCCGCTGGGAGTGGTTGGGAGAGTTGTAGGTAGACGCTGACCTTGTAGATGCCGGCGCCGGCGCTGACGGCGAGATCGTGGGTCAGCTCCTCTGCCTCGCGCTCCTGCTCGACCGCTGTCGGGTCAACCGGTCGTCCGCGCTGCTCGACGCCGAGGTTGACACCTCGCAAACGCTTCCAACGCCGCCGTTGCGCCTGTCGTTCACGCAAACGATCGGTAGCGACCACGTGCACCGACAAGGCGAACGGCAGCGGGGTCTGCATGAAGTGCAACATCCACCCAAGCCATGTGCGCTCTGGCACACCCGACAGATAAGACACCTGCTCCAACGCGTCCCCGACCCGCGCGTATGAGCGGGCAGAGAAGTCAAGCGGCACGGCACAGACTGCCTCCTGCAGCGAGCGGGTGCGTGCGAGTGTCTGCTCGATCGGCTCGCCGGGATTGGGTAGTCCGAGCGCGTCGGGTCGCATGAAGCTCGCCGGCGGTGCGCTGTCACGCAGACTGTCGGGGTCGAAGCGACTCCAGAGCAGGTCGAGCACTTCACTACCGTCGAGCGGATGGACGGTGAGGCGCATCGCTTCCAGATCACGACGAATCCCGTCTGCCTGTCGGTGTGAATCACGCAAAGCACGCTCGTGTGCCTTTCCTGTGAAACACAACTCCCCCCGACGTCGCCGCGGCAGACCGACCGGGCGCCACGGCACGACGATCAGATACCGGATGGACATCGCGGCGACCGCCTCGCAATGAGTGCGCAACGAGTGCTCGACAGCGATCCCAAGGCGACGGATCGCCCGTCCCACCCCCGCCTGGTCTTCACGCTCAGCTGTGGCGGCGGCGAGCGCTACCGACTGCGCCTCCTGAGAGACAAGCTCATCGATTGGCAGCGGCCGCGCCTGCACATACAACTGCAAACTCTGGCCACCCTCCAACCGTCCAAGGACGCCACCGAACGCCGTGGAGAGCTGCTCGTTGGTCTGCTCGTCACAGACCAGCGGGTTGACCGGCGAGACCTCCAGATAACGCAAGTAGACGCCATCGCAGCGGATCGCGGTCCCGTCCTGGCCGATCGCGGCGAGCCCGAGCAGCGACGCAACAGAATCCTCACGACGGCGCCTCACGCGTCCCACCGCCCATCGCCAACCAGCTGCTCGAGTAGCCCCTCCGCCGGAAGCGCCACCTCACGGTGTGTGTCTTCGCTCTCGTGTTCGCGGACACGCACGACCGGCAGCCGATGCGACGGCACAGCAGCACCGGGCTGGAAAGCACGGCAGACTGCGACCCACGCGAGCGCGTCGACCAGCACCCGTCCGAACGTCAGACTGTCGCCCTCGGAGAGGTAGGCAAGCGTCGCGGGCAAACCGATCACGAACACGCCGGCAGACACCGCGACCTTCCCAGGAACATGCAAAGCCCGAACAAGCCCATATCCAGCGCCGATGGCGAGCACCAGCAGCAACCATTGGCGGAAGCTCAACCCGAAGAGGCGGGGAGGAGCGTCAAGCCACCGATACGTACGGTGCACAGCCGCTCACCCCCTCCCATTCGCTCGTTTGAAGCGAAACCACCCAAACCGCCCCGGCTCGTTCGACTCCGGTCGCGAGGCCTGGCGTGAAGAGCGCCGCGACCCGCCCGACCGACTTGTGGGACCGGACACCCTCGCCCGCGGCGCGCGAGCAGAACCACCCCCCGCAGCCCGCGGCCTGCTGGTCGAGCCACCATCCCGACGCGGAGACTGACGCGGCGCCCGTGGCGACGCGGCGTCTGTGCCAGCCGGCTGCTTTGACGGTCGCGCAGACCCACCAGCCGGCCGCGACGGTTTGCCCTGTTGCGCGCCAGTCGAGGACACACCGCCCGGTGTCTCCCCAACACGCTTGGGCTTCCCAGAGGACTCTGGCCCACGCTTCGAAGCCGACCCCGACGACGAGTTCCCCTGGCCGCTCGTAGGCGTCGGCGGCCGTCGTGGGTTTGCACCAGGCGCACTTACCGCCTCACGCTCCTTGCCACCGGCCGCTGCTGGACCCTCGTTGCTGCGACTGGTCTGCTTGCCGCCACTGGAATCACGGCTGGCACGAGGCCGAGCAGCGTCTCCAGGTCCTGCTTGGCGAGCATCCGGCTTGGCCGGTGGTGCGGATCGCGGGCTTGCGCTTGCGCCGGCGCTCTGTTCACGCTGCTTTGGTTGCGGCGCCCTCGAAGATGCACCCCCCTCGCGCCCAGTCCGACCTGTGCCGCGAGCTCCCTCATCGCCGCCCGACTTGCCAGACGAACCCCGATCCTCGCCAGCGCCGGCACGCACGTCAGCTCCCGTCCTCTCCCCAGCAAGCTTGGCGTTGTTGTCGGTCGAGTGTGCGTCGTCGTGGGGCTGATGTGGGCCGTCGCTGAGTACACGCCCGGCACGGGCAAAACGCTCACGCAACCCCTGCGCCCGGGAGGAGCCCGCAACCGCCTGTCCGGCCTTACTTCGCGCCAACCGTGAACCCGCGTCGCCAATACGCGCACCGGCCATCCCGCCGGCTAGTGAGGCACCAAACGCAAGTGGGCCCGAAAACCGGCCGGCAGCTCGTGCCGCTGCACCAACCGCTCCACCAGCTGGTGCGCCGAGCGCGCCCGCCGCGAGCCCAACAGCACGACCGGCCTGCAACGTCCTAGTGCGCAAATGGGCGTTGGCATCGGCAACCCGTTGAAAGCCACCATCGCCGGAAGCGCTCTGCGAATGTCCGCCGCCACCAACGCCGCCGAGCATCCCGCGCACCCGGCCGAGTACCCCAAACGGCAGCTTCACCGCCAAAAAGAAAGTAAGCAGCGCGGCAAACACACCCGCGATATGGGTCGGCAACGCACCGACCACGCCCGTTTTCCCGACCGCACCGAACGACGTCGCGTCGAGGCTGAGCGCACCCGCGACGGCGAACAGGATCGTCCAGCCGACCGGCACAAGCGAGATACCCAGCAGAGCGGTCCCCCATGCGCGTGAGAGGTGCGCAAGCTCTGGCAGCGGGCGCACCGCGATCACCAACGGACCCGTCACATACAACAACGCGAACGCGAGCAACAAAAAGACCTTCAGCGCGAACATGATCGCGCCCAACACCACGCCCACGATCACAAGCAACGCCAGGAACACGCCGCCCGAGCCGACGAGCAGCGCGCCGCCGAACATGATTCCCACCGTCTGGCGCAAACCTTCACCGACGATCGGGAAGCTCAACACCGCATTGGTCAGCGTGTTGATCATCGCGACCATCTGCGAGGCCGCCCACGGATATGCGACGAGCAGTCCAGCTGAGACGAACGTGGAGGCCAGCGCCTGCAACGGATGGCCGGAGCCGCTCAGTCCAACCACCAGATATCGCACTACGGCGGCGGTGAAGCTGACACTCAACAGTGAGACCGCGAGATAGAGCATGTTCCCCTCCAGCCGGCCGATGTGCGTCCAACTGGAGGGGTCCGGGACCGCGACCAACCACTTGATCGTGGAGACCGACGCGTTCTTCAAAAAATTCGGGACGAGCGCACGCGCGACGTCCTGAAAGAAGAAGTTGACGATCCCTTCGACGATCGACCCGATCGACGGGAGCCCCAGCAAACCAAGCAGCATGCTCACCACGCCCCTACGCCACGATCCCGGGGGCAGCGATCAACAAAAACACGCCAACACCGACCTTCAACGCGATGTCATGCGCACGCGAATGACCACTCAAAAACAAGATCGCGATCAAAACAATCGCGAAACCCACAACCGTCACACCGAGCCACACCAGGTTCGACGTGATCGCGCTGAAGAACCCCGAGACCCCGCCGATAGCCGACCCGCCCGCAAGACCCGCGGCCTTCAACGCATCGACATGCCCACCCAACAACAGGCAAAGCGCCACCATCACAACAACGGCCGCAGCTGTCACCAACCAGTCGGGCACAGCCCGACACATCCAACGACAGGACATCCTTGTCACCTCTTTCTGTTTGATTGACAAACTCACGGTCCGAACTCCCGAATCGCGTGTTCTTCGGTCGCCGCTGCTGATTCACCAGACGGCGACGGCACGGGCGCAGCCGTCGACACCGATGGCGGTGTGGGTACAGTCGGGGATTGGGAGGGGATTGCTGTTCGTTCCCGTACCGCGACACGCCGCGCCCTCTGCCGGCCGGCCCGCGCGGAGGAAACCGACGGCGAAACCACCGGCCGCGCTGTCACCACCGGCGGCCGGGCCACAACCGGACGAGCACCACCAGACCGAGTCCCCGACACAACTGGGCGCGGCCGCTGAGTGCCACGCGAGGAGGACCTCACACCAGTGGCAAGCGAGACAAGCACCACGACCGCCGAAAACCCGAGAAGCGCAATAACCGCCAGTTGCACACTCAAAGGCAGCCGCCGCCAAACACCCTCGTGCGATGAGCGCCGCGAGCTCAGCCGACGTCGCGGAAGCGCACCAGGCAACCCTCCACGCCAAACCCGCGCCGGCTCGACCGGCTCATCAGCAAACCCATCGAAATCCTCGCCCCCCTCAGACTCCTCGGCGAACGCCGGCCCAGACGCACCAAGCTCCCGCGTGTCTTCCTCTGGGGACGCTCCAAACTCATCAGAGCAACCCGCGCTGCTGCTGTCGCTCGCTCCGTCGTCGTGGCCTTCCCAGCGATCGAGGTCACTGGCAAAGGCGTCCTCAACGACGGCTTCGGCCGCCTCGTCAACGCCGGTGGCGTCGTCCTCCACATCCTCATTGCCTACATCGCCGCCGTCCAGACCATCGCTGTCCCGAGCGTCGGCCACATCCCTCGCTTGGTCTGAGGTCTCGACCATCGCCTCGTCCCTGGTGTCTTGCGTCGGGTTCCCGACGATCGTCCGCGCTGGCGAGGCAACGTAGAGAAAGACCTGACTGTCAGGCGAGACCTCTGCACCGTCCGATGGCTCCTGAGAGACGACAAATCCATGCAGCCCGGCCTCATAACCCTCGACCCGCTCCAAGCACGGCCGCAGCCCAAGCACCCGAACAGCAGCGATAGCCTCGCCCGCCCGAAGACCTTCATAGCCACCAACAGCCGGCCCTCGACTCGGCCCACGAACAGGCTCCTCAGACGGCTCCGCAGAGATGTGATCGTCATCAAGCACATACCTACTGACCGCCAACCCGCCAAACCGGCCAAAAACTTTTTCGACCGGGTCTGTGCGAGTGCCGTCGCGGCGCGATCAGTCGCTGGCATAGTGGTACGGGCGGCGACGAGGGGCGCGCATTTTTCGGCCTCGAAGGCCAATCCGCGCGGCAGGTCAAGCCCCTGAGGCCTGCTCTTCGGGTCAGTCAGTCGCCCGCACCACATTGGAGTCTCCCACACACGTCCGGAGCTCGCTCTGTCCTGTGGATGCGTCCGGTGGGGAATGTGGTATGCGGCCGAGAATGGCTTGACGCGCAACTGAAGGCCAATGGATCAAGCCTGCGCCTGGGACATTAGAATGATGTCGTGTTCGTGATCAACTTCGGCGACGACAACTTGGTCGACCTGTCCGAGCAGGCGGATTATGAGTTTCCCCATCCGGTCCAACGCTGGGTAATGCTCTTGGTTGTCTTCGAATACGCTGACAAAATGCTTGTCGGTGCCCAGGCGCTTGGGACTGCGTTTGCGATCGGTCCGCAGCTGTTGGTGACCGCGAGGCATGTGCTTGATCCGGTTCTGGCTGATGTTCACGCGGCTGCTCCTGGGTTACCGCCCAATATGGTCCTGCATGCGATGTTTCTTACGGATGAACTTCTGTTGGGTAAGGAGGCCGTTCATTATCTACCGATCCCTATCTCGAATGTAGCTATGAATGCCTCACACGATCTCGCTATTCTCACGACGAGGACCCTCGCTCCTGCAAGCGGGAAGCAGCCCGTATTCATGTGTGCCCCGCTAACGACTCGGGCTCCGGCGGTTGGGTCCTACTTGTTTGCGCTTGGTTATGCCAAAGCGCGGGCTGTGGTCACTAGCGTGAACGAGGACGGAATGCCGACGATCCGCATCGATCAGCGAGTCATGGCTTCCAGGGGTCGGGTTGAGGAGCGTTATGGGCAGGGGAGAGATACGGTGATGATCAACTTCCCCGCTCTACAGGGCGATTTTCCGTCGTTGTCAGGTATGAGCGGAGGCCCAGTCGTCGCGGAGGATGGACACGTTTGTGGAGTGATCTGTTCGTCGGTCGACTCGACGGATGGCACAAGCTGGACGTCAACCTGCTCTCTTCTGCCATTTCTGTTCACGCTGCCGGTCAAAGCCCAGTTGGATGGCGTGAGCGGCTCCTGGTCAATTCGCGATCTCGCTGAGCGGGGTATTGTGCCCACCGACGGCAGTTATGCCAAAGTTCAGTTCGAGAAGGACGGCCAAGACTTGCATGTTGCTTGGTCCATCGAGTGACCGGTCGCCCCAGAGTTCACCTGCGCGGGTCATGCTCTATTCAGCTCGCTACGCTTGGTAACAGCACGAAGCACTGTCCTGAGCCTTTGAACATGCGACGATCATGCGCGAGACCCTCCAATAGGTCAGTGTTGCCGCTGGCCTTTACGCCGTAGGGAATGCGACGGCCGTTGCGCTATCGGGGCTTCAACGTCGAGCAATCTCCCCGGCTCATTCTCCTGGGAGCGTTGTTGTTCTCGGCTGTGGCTGTCTTTCTGGTGTTCGCGTTGTTGGGCTTCGGGTTGGAGATCTCGCGTGGAAAGCACGTGGGGTGGCTTACGGCGGTCGTATGCGTGCTCCTCGCCACGTGGGTTGTTTGGCGCGCGATCGGTCTGTGGCGATTGGTCGCGGCATCACGATGAGCGTCCGGGATGGTTCTGATCGCTCGGCTAGGCTGGCTTGGTCATGAGGCGCCTACGTTTCGGCCTGCTACTCGGCTCGTTTTTTCTCTTGTACGCTGGCAGCGGGCACGCTGCGTCGATAGCGCATGGCGCGAGCCGGGACTGCGGGACAGTCACCGTGAAGGGGAGCCCCCGAACTGAAGTGGTTGTCGAGATCGGAACGCTCGCGTGTGCCAGCGCGCGACGCGTCGTCAGGTTCGCGCTTGGGCACGTCGTGCCGGGTGGTGCGGCAGCGACGTTTCGCGGACCCAAGGGATGGGCATGCACCTTCGGAGTATTCCCGCTTAAGCCGAACCAACACGGTTCGCGCTACGACACGGCCCATTCGATGTCGTGCGCGACCCCCGCGAATACTGAACATATTCGCGTAATGATCGCTGGCTTCTTCGCCTCCTAGCCTGAGCCCGCGAATCCCGCGCTGTGAACCGTGTTGCGGGTATCGTGGAGCGCGACCTGTTACTCGGCGCGGCTGACCTGCAGGCGCTATCGGTAAGACCGTTTCCCAGGCTCGCCGTCCCGGTCGTCTCGGTCCGTTTTACCGTCGCCGCAATCGATACCAAAGCCGTGGTACGTGTCGCATCGGTCCGGGCGGGTCGGGGCTGCTGTCGCTCTGTACCGAGAGGAGGTCCCAATGCTCACCGAAGCGTTGCTGTATCTCTTCCTCGGACGCTCCGCTGGGAGCGCCGGGTCGGCGGGCGCCGGGTACGAACGCCATCAGCAGCAGTGTGGCGCCGGGTGCGGCCAGCGAGCTGACACCGTAGGCGTAGCCGTCGCGGACCTTGGCGGGCAGGTCGTGGTAGCAGCCGCGGTCGTGGAGCAATCCGAATCCGCTGTCGAGCCCGCGCTCGTTTAGCGCGCCGACATCGGCGGCCAACCAGCGGACGCTCACTCCCGCCGTTGTGGCGCGCTGTTGTGCCTGCGCGAGCGCGTGTGGGACCGCATCTACTCCGGTTACCTGCCATCCGTGTTGGGCGAGGTAGACCGATTGGGTGCCGGTGCCGCAGCCGATGTCGAGTGCAAGCCCGGTAGTGAGCGCCGTAGGTCCTTCGACGAGTGCGGCCAACTCGCTGGGAACGTGATCCTGATCCCGGGTGTGATGCCGAGTCGGTAGAGCAGCCGGTAGCGCAGGCTCATATGGCCAACCTTCTCATAGGCGCTCGACGGTCGCCTCGCGCTTGGTGTGCCGGACGGACGAGCGAGTGGGGGGTGGATGGTGATGGCGCGGCTTGTGCCGTGCTGAAGTTGCCTCGCGGGCTGGCGCCCGCGTTGTGGGCGCCTGCTGGCGCCGGCTTCTGCCCGCTGTCATGCTCGCGCCGGGACATCACTATGGCCATCGGTCCGAGAGCAGCCGGCACCCGAACGCCTGTCCACGCCCGACAGCCGGAGGTCCTCTGAGCGCGAGCGACCGGCCTCCCATCCAAGGACGCGTACGAGCGTCAGAACGCCACGGCGGCAACAAAACGGCAGTTGCTCCTATGTCAAGCGAAGCGCGGAAATTGCGAGGAAGCGTTCTGCTCGTCATGGAGTGCGTAGTGCTGGATCAGATTCGCGGGGAGCCTGCCTCGTCTGGAGCCTTGAACGACCCAGGCCCGTAATATGGCCCACTTTTTGCTGGAATAGGCCGTGTTATGGGCATCTTGATGTGTGCAAGTAGAAGCGGCAGAATGGGCCGGTGTCTTTGGACAACTCGCATCAAGGATGGGTGTCTCAGCGCCGTATGCAGGCCATTACGGGTATTCCGCGTGCGACCTGGCACCATTGGGCAAGCGAGGGCCTAGTAAGGATCGCTGAGGACAACGCATACACGGAAGCTGATGTGCTCGAGTTGGTGATCGTCGGCGCGCTGCGGTCCTTCCTCGGCCCCAGAGAGCTCGCGGCCATCTGGCGTTGGCAGAGACGTGAAGGCTTTACAGACGCCCTTATCCACCAAGCTCGCTCGATCGAGTCAGAGGGTTTCCTAGATCTCGTTCTTGAGGCTGAGACGGGTCGACTAGCCGTGGCGTCTGATCTCCCAACCCTGCTCGGCGCTGTGCGTGAGCCGTTGCGGCCTCGGGCACTTGTAGTGATCCCGCTTGCTCAGCACGTCATCAGGGTGCGAGAGGCATTTAGGCTATTTGCGCAAACCGAACAGCGTCCGACACCACACGGAGTTGAGCGCTGATATGTCATCGACAAGCCAGCAGCAGGGTCCAACGCGTGCTGCCATCGCCTGGCGACGATTCATTGTCGAGACGGCGCTCTGTACTGTTCTCGTCATCGCAGTTGCGGTAACGGCGCTTCGGACTCCTGCAACGGTGGCGTCAGGAGTCGTGATCGGGACGCTAGTGGCATGGACCATGAGGATCATCTGGCGAAGCTGGTGACGGGGAGATCAGGATGCCGTGGCTTCGCCGAATGGCTCGACGACGGTGGGCGACACAACGGCCGCAGGTCAGGCACAACGCCGACAAACAGACTACGAGCCAGTCCGTCACCAGCCCAGGACCCAACCCTACCTACCGGACAACACAGCAAACGGCATTCCTTGCTGCCAGCTACGCGTCCGGCAATTCGGCCGCTGCGACCGAATGCCAGCACCCGGTTCCCGGAGCATGCTCCCGGTCCCCGACAGGCTGGCAGCATGCACAGACTAGATGCACGGTGTGCTTTAAAGCGTCTGAACGATTGCTTATGATGGCGCGCATTGTGATGACGGCGATGAGCATCAAGGCCGATTCCGCAGTGGGCTATGCGCGCTATCTGGAGTCAAAGACGGTCGCCCCGGAGCGAGGCGATTACTACCTTGGCCCGACGAGCGAGGCGGTGCAGGCTCCTGGCCGCTGGCATACAGATCGGGCGACCCTTGAGCGTCTTGGCATCGTCTCGGACGGCACCGTAGACGGCCGGGATTTCATCGCGCTCATGGAGGGCCGTCATCCCGGCAGCGGGGATTGGTTGCGTCCGGAGGGAGCTGGCGGTGGTCGTGGCGGGGGGATCGACGTGTCGTTCAGTGCGCCGAAG
>DATHMQ010000027.1:0-34955 GCA_035486935.1 Solirubrobacteraceae bacterium | reverse complement strand
GCGCTCCCCGATGGGGACACCCTGAAGGGCGCAAGCAGGCACACGAGGGATACAGCCCCTGGAGACATCCCCACAACCCAGCCTCATGCCTCGGTTTCCGGCGCGCGCGAGGCCGTTCGCTACCGGGCCAACGACTTCACCATCTCCAGACAGCGCTCCTGGGGCACGCCGATCCCGATCGTCTATTGCGACGGCTGCGGGACGGTGCCGCTGCCCAAGGACGCGCTGCCCGTGATCCTGCCGCTCGACGTGACGCCGACCGGCACAGGCAATCCGCTTGCCGAGCGCGAGGATTTCGTGCAGACCACCTGTCCCAAGTGCGGCGGTGCCGCGACGCGTGAGACCGACACGCTCGACTGTCACTTCGACGCACTGTGGCTTTGGGTGCCGGTTTGCGTGCCTCTCGCCGAGCGGGAGCAGAGCTTGGAGCACATCCTGGCGCTCGAGGACTTGCGCGCTTGGCTGCCCTGCGAGCGCGTCGTCGCCGGATCGGACAGCGGCAACTTCGTGTTCGACCAGCGCACCGTGACCAAGGCGCTGCGCGACATCGGACCGCTCGAGTTCCTGTCGGACGGCGAGCCGTTCGCCGGTTGCCTATTTCACGAGATGGTGATCAGGGACGGGCGCAAGATGAGCAAGCATCTTGGCAACGTGGTCGATCCCGACGAACTGGTGGCGCAGTACGGGGCCGACACCGTGCGACTGGCGGTGCTGTTCGCCGCTCGCGCGCAGCGCTCGTTGAACTGGAGCGACGGTGACGTCAAGCGCTGTCACCGCTTCCTGCGCCAGCTTTGGGACTACTCGCATGCTCGCTTCACACTCGATCCCGCCGAGCTGAGTCAGGGCACCGTGAACGGTGCGGCGACCGACGGCGAGCAAATCGGCGCGATCGGGCCCGACAAGACCGAGCACCTGCGCAAGCGTTTGCAGCAATGGTGCGAGACCGCTGTCGAGAAGATCACCGAGGACGCCCGCGAGCTCGAGATGCACAGCGCTGTTCGCAACGTGATGCGGCTGTTCGACCGCATCCGCGACTACGAGAAGCGCGTGATCGCCAAGCGCGGCCGGCTGTGTGCCGAGGACTACGAGGCACTGATCGACGCGCTGCAGATGCTTGCGCGCGTGCTGATGCCGTTCGCTCCGCACATCGCCGAGCAACTA
Source organism: Solirubrobacteraceae bacterium (assembly GCA_035486935.1). Lineage (GTDB taxonomy): Bacteria > Actinomycetota > Thermoleophilia > Solirubrobacterales > Solirubrobacteraceae > Palsa-744. The sequence goes on along the minus strand of DATHMQ010000027.1, from coordinate 33,794 downwards.
CTGATCGACTCGACACCGGCCGGCGCGGAGATAGACGCGTCGTGGCCTCAGGGGGAGCTTGTGCCACGATGACTTGGACAAACCCGACCAACGAAGAAGGGGTGAGACCCGATGAGCACCGCTACAGGGCACGCAGACCCGAACGAGACGACGCGCTCGTGCGTGACCGAACTGGTGTGCCAGCGCTGCGATGTCAAACGGCCGATTACCGACACTGAGGCCTTTTGCCCCACGTGCGGCAAGTGCTTCGACGTCGCCTACGACTACGAGCTCGCCAAGAGCCGTCTACGTGAGCTGCCGATGGACGAGCGCCCCCACAACATCTGGCGGTTGTCCGAGCTGTCACCGATCCGCTCGGCCCACGCTCAGGCCGAAGTCGGGCAGGTGTCGGGCATGACGCCGTTGATCCCGGCGAACCGGCTTGGGGCACGACTGGGCTTGAGCAAACTGTATTTGAAGGACGACAGCTCCCAGCGACCGAGCTTTTCCTACAAGGACAGGGTGGTCTCGAGCGCGATCGCACGAGCGCTCGAGCTCGGCAAGACCGAGATCGGCTGCGTCTCCACCGGCAACGTCGGCACAGCCGTCGCTGCGCTGGCGGCCAAGGCCGGGCTCACGCCCTATGTCTTCTATCCCAACCGCCTGGAGCAGACCAAGGCGCGCGTCTGCCGCGCGCTTGGCGCGCGGGTCTGCCAGGTTGCCGGCAACTACGACGAAGCCAACCGCGAGTGCAAGAAGGTGGCGGCAGCCAGCGGACTCGAGTTTGCCAACATCACGCTGCGGCCGTTCTACGCCGAGGGTGCCAAGACAGCGGTTTTCGAGATCGTCGAGCAGCTCGGCTGGAGGGCACCGGACCACATCGTCTCCGCCACCGCCGGCGGGACGCTTTCCTCACGGCTGCACAAGGGACTGGTCGAGTTGGAGACGGTCGGGCTGGCCGAGACAAGCGCGACGAAGATGCACATCGCCCAGCCGGAGGGGTGCTCGCCGATCGCCGACGCGATCGTTTCCGGTGAGCCTGAGATCCAGCCACGCAACCCGACGACGATCGCACACTCGCTGGCGATCGGCTCTCCCGGCGACGGCTATCTGGTGATCGACGCTGTCCTCTCGCGCAAAGGCAGTGCCGGCACGGCCAACGACGAGGAGATCTTCGCCGGGATCGACCTGCTCGCCGAAACCGAGGGGATCCTGACCGAGCCGGCCGGCGGCACCACGATCGCGGTACTCAAAAAGCTGGCGGAGTCGGGCGAGCTCGATCCCGACGCGACCGTGGTGGCGATCATCACCGGCAATGGGCTGAAGACGCTCGAGGACCACCCTGAGAAGCCCTGGCCGAAGAGCGAGTGCGAGGTCGAGTCGATGCTCGCGGTGCTCAGCGAGCTTCAGGAGCAGGCGGCGTCGGCGCGCCAGCCGCTGCCTGTCTAGCGCAAATTTGCCGCGTGTCTCCGCGCATGTACCCCATGCGGGGCACCCCCCATGGCGGGGGGCAGGCAGGCGGGGGCACCGCGCTTTTGGAATTTCTCCTCAGCGCCCGGTGGCAGCGGCGTCGGCCACGATCTGTGCCTGCGCGCGCGAGACTCGCCCGGCCGGGATCGACTCGTCGCCGGCTTCCAGTCGACTCAGCGCGTCACGCTTTTCCTTGCCGGTGATCAGCCACAGTAGTGCCCTCGCGCGGTTCAGCACCGGGTAGGTGACAGTCATGCGTCGCAGGCTCATGTACTCGGCCGTAAGCGCCACGTCGCTGTCCATGACATCCAGGACCGGGTCGCCCGGGACTAGAGAGGCCGTGTGCCCGTCAGCGCCGATGCCCAGGTGGACCAGGTCGAAGCGCTCCGGCAAGACGGTTGCGTAGCGAACCGCTGCCTCGTCCAGGTTGCCGGCCGTGACCGGCATCGGATGCAGCTGGCTGAAAGCCGCCTCGGGCAGGCTGTCCCATAGGAGCGTCAGGTTGCGATTGGGGTCGCCATCAGGTGCGATGCGCTCGTCGACTTGATAGATCGCCGATTGGTCCCACGGGAAGTCTTTGCGACGTGCCAACTCGGCGAACATCTGGCCCGGGGTGTGGCCGCCGCTGACGGCCAGCGTGAACATGCGGCGGGCCGCGACTGCGGCAGTGGCGTGCTCGACGACGATCTCGGCGGCGCGCAGGGCCACTGACACGTCATCGGAGATGACCTCGATCGGGATCTGCTCGGCGCTCATCTCGTGCGTGCTCGCTCGGTGCTCATGTCGTGGGGGCTCGCTCGACGCTCATGCGGCGTGTGTTCGCTCCGCGCTCTTGCGGTATGCGTTCGGTCTGACGCTCATGTTCGATCGCCGCTCATCGGTCCAGTAGTGAACGGTAGCGGCGGATCAGCGCATTAGTTGAGCTGTCGTGCTCGAGCTCCGGGTCCTGCTCGGCTTCCAGCTCAGGGATGATGCGCTTGGCCAGCGCCTTGCCCAGCTCGACGCCCCACTGGTCGAAGGAGTCGATGCCCCAGATCGTGCCCTGCGTGAAGACGCTGTGCTCATACAGGGCAATCAGCGCTCCAAGCGTGTGCGGGGTGAGCTGCTCGGCCAGCAGAACGTTTGTCGGGCGGTTGCCTTGCATGACGCGGTGAGGGACGATCGCCTCCGCTACACCTTCAGCGCGCAATTGCTCCTCGGTCTTGCCAAATGCCAACGCCTCGGCTTGAGCAAAGACGTTGGACATGAGCAGGTCGTGGTGGTTGCGCAGCGGGTTCAACGATTGCGCGAAGCCGATCAGGTCAACGGGGATCAGCCTCGTGCCTTGATGGATCAGCTGGTAGAAGGAGTGCTGTCCGTTGGTGCCGGGCTCACCCCAGTAGATCGCGCCGGTGTCGTAATCGACCTGGGCGCCATCGAGCGTCACGTGCTTGCCGTTCGACTCCATCGCCAGTTGTTGCAGGTAGGCCGGGAAGCGCTTGAGGTACTGGCTGTACGGCATGACTCCGACCGTCTGCGCCCCGAAGAAGTTGGAGTACCAGACGGCAAGCAGGCCCATCAGCACCGGCAGGTTGCGCGCGAATGGGGCGCTGCGGAAATGCTCGTCCATCGCGTGGAAGCCGGCGAGCAACTCGTGAAAGCCATCAGGGCCAATTGCCAGCATCGTCGAGAGGCCGATCGCCGAGTCCATCGAGTAGCGACCCCCCACCCAGTCCCAGAAGCCGAACATGTTCTCCGTGTCGATCCCGAACTCGGCCACTGCGCTCGCGTTCGTGGAGACGGCGACGAAGTGCTTGGCGATCGCCGCCTCATCGCCCAAGGCCGCCAGCGACCACTCGCGCGCGGAGCGGGCGTTGGTCATCGTCTCCAAGGTCGTGAACGTCTTCGAGGAGACGATGAACAGCGTCTGCTCGGGATCAAGGTCACGGGTCGCCTCGACGAAGTCGATGGAGTCGACGTTCGAGACGAAGCGGAAAGTCAGCTCCCGCGCGCTGTAGTGGCGAAGCGCCTCGTAGGCCATGACCGGACCGAGGTCCGAGCCACCGATGCCGATGTTGACCACGCTGGAGATCGGCTTGCCGGTGTGACCCCTCCACTCTCCGGAGCGGACGCGCTCGCAGAAGGCGGACATCCGGTCCAGTGTCGAATGGACCTCCCGCACCACATCGACCCCGTCAACCAGCAACGAGGCGCTCCTTGGCAGGCGCAGCGCCACGTGCAGAACGGAGCGATCCTCCGAGACGTTGATGCGCTCGCCGGCGAACATCGCGGCCGTGCGCTCGGCGAGGCCGGACTGCTTGGCCAGTTCGATCAGCAGGCGGATTGTCTCGTCGGTTACGCGGTTCTTTGAATAGTCCAAGTAGAAGCCCGGGCCCTCGGCCGTGAGGCGCTCACCGCGCGCGGGGTCCTTGGCGAACAGCTCGCGTAGCGAGGTGTTCGCGATCTCGCTTTGGTGGGCGGCCAGCTCACCCCAGGCGGGGCGCTCGGTTAGGGAAGTTGGATTTGCGGTGGTGCTCATGGCCTCTACCGTTGAACTATGAACCGTCGTTTGCGCCTGGTGATGTTCGGACTCGCTACTGGGCTGGTCCTGGCTGGAGTTGTGTGCGCCATCCTAGTCGGGGGAGTCGCCGGCGAAGTGTCCACGATCGTGTTGATATCGCTCGGGCTGGGTGGAGGGCTGTTGCTTGTGTTCTTCGAAGTCGGCGCCGGCGAAGAACGCGAGCTGGCCCGCGAGCGCGAGCGCCGGGATGAGTCGGAGCGGCGCATGCGTCAGGATCCCGTCGATGCACGCTCCACAGCTCGTCATCTTCGACTGCGACGGCGTCTTGGTCGACAGCGAGGTCATCTCCAATGACGTGCTTGCGCGCGCGCTCTGCGTCGAGGGATTGCCAACCACTTTGGCGGAGGCCCGGCGCGATTATCAGGGACTGCTGCTCTCCGAAGTGGTCTCTCGAGCAGAGGAGAAGCTCGGCCACCCGCTTCCAGCGGACTGGCTCGCCAACTATGAGCGCGATCGAACCGAGGCGTTCCATAGAGACCTGCGGCCCGTGCCGGGCGCCGCGGATGCCGTGCGGGATGTCGTTGGCGCCGGGATCGCTGTGTGCGTCGCATCCCAGGGAAAACTCGAGAAGACGCGCCTGTCGCTCGATCTGACAGGCCTCCGTGAGCTATTCCCCGACGGAACGCTCTTCTCAGCGCACGACGTTCCGCGTGGCAAGCCCCACCCTGACCTGTTCCTGCACGCAGCTTCGACGATGGGCGTGGAGCCGTCTCGCTGTGTCGTCGTCGAGGACACAGCTTCCGGAGCCGCCGCGGCGGTAGCGGCCGGCATGCGTGTCCTAGGCTACGTCGCCGACAGCGATGAGGCGGCCATACGACAGGCGGGTGCTGAGCCGATGCCGTCATTGGATCGGCTGCCGCGACTGCTCGGAATCGCCTGAGGCTCTTCTGTCTCGGGCCCAGCCGCCCGTACCGGTAGCCGGCACGAACAAATCCCCCAAACCAAACCGGCGGGACTTTGTAACACGCTTGTGACATTGGTCTCAACGGCTTTTGAGGGCTACCGTCAAGGTATGGCCAGACAGATTGTGATCGCCGGTGGCGGCTTTGGCGGCTTCTATGCCGCCAGGGCGCTGGAGCGGCTTGCCGCGACCCGAGGGGCTCGTGTCACGCTGGTCAACGACTCGAACTTCATGCTCTACACGCCCTTGTTGCCGGGTACGGCAGGAGGCACGCTCGATCCCCGCCACGTCGTCGTTCCGTTGCGCTCGCAGCTCAAGCGAACCGAGCTGTTGATTGGGAGCGTCACGGGCGCGGACCCCGAGTCCCGGCGACTGCTGGTGCGCCGCGTCGACGGCGAGCGCCTCACACTCGACTACGACCATTTGCTCGTCGCGCTGGGATCGGTCTCGCGCACGCTGCCGATCCCCGGCCTGGCCGAGCACGCGACCGGTCTGAAGTCCTTGTCGGATGCGACGGCATTGCGCAACCAGGTGCTCACGTGTCTGGACATCGCCGAGTCGCTGGAGGACCCGGTGCGTCGCGCCGAGTATCTCGGCTTCGTATTCGTGGGCGCCGGCTACGCAGGCCTCGAGGGCCTGGCGGAGCTGCAGGACTTTGCCGCGCAGGCGATCGAGCTGTACCCGCGCTGTCGTGCGGTGGGCATGCGTTGGGTGCTCGTCGAGGCACAAGAGCGGATCATGCCCGAGGTGCCGGCAAGCCTGTCCGCGTTTGCCGCGCAAGAGCTGCTGGGCCGCGGCATCGAGATCGAGACGCGCACAACGCTCGCGGCCGTGACAGCACGTGGCGCGACACTCTCGAGCGGCGAGCAGATCCCAGCACGCACCGTCGTGTGGACGGCCGGCGTGGCGCCCAGCCCAGTGGTCTGCTCGCTTGGCTTGCCGCTAGATGACGGTGGGCGGATCGCGGTCGATAGAGAGCTGCGTGTCACGGGCCATCCGGGCGTGTGGGCGATCGGAGACTGTGCCGCGGTGCCCGACCCGGCTAGGCAGGGACAGGCGTGCCCGCCAACGGCTCAGCACGCGATCCGCCAAGGGCGTCTGGCAGCATCGAACATTGCCGCCGCGCTGGAGCACAGACCGCTGGGCGCCTTCCGCTACCGCACCGCCGGAGTCGTGGCAGAGCTCGGTCACAACAAGGCCGTCGCGATCACACTCGGCGTGCGCTGGCGCGGACTGCCAGCGTGGCTATTGGCGCGAACCTACCACCTGCTGCTGATGCCAGGTCTCGGGCGCAAGCTGCGGTTGCTGATGGACTGGAACGTGGCGCTGATGTTCGGTCGCGACCCATCGTCGCCAGGTCGTCTCGGCAGCGCCACGCCGCTGCAGTTCGCACAGGACGAGGAGTCGTTGCACGCTTCGCGAGGTAGTCGGCGTGTCCTGGCCGAACATAGCGAGCAGCTGTAAGCCCGCCTCTCCTAGGTTCAACTGACCGTGTAGCGCACTGGTATCTCGCGCTCAGACTGCTTCGGTGGACGCTTGTACTTGCGGCGCTGGCGTGGCGGGAGCTTTATCTTCTCGGTCTCGTCGGGGTGCTCATAGGGGATCAATGAGAGCAGGTGGCTGATGAGGTTCAGCCTGGCGGTGCGCTTGTCGTCCACCTCGACGACGTGCCACGGGCTGTGGTCGATATCGGTGCGAGCGAACATGCGGTCCTTCGCTTCGGCATAGTCAACCCAACGCGCTCGGGCCTGTAGGTCGGTGGGGCTGAACTTCCAACGCTTGCGCGGGTCTGTCAGACGCTTCTCGAAACGGCGCTCCTGCTCCTCGTCTGAGACCGACAGCCAATACTTTACGAGCGTGATCCCTTCCCTCTGCAGCGACTGCTCGAACTGGGGACAGAAGCGCAGGAACTCCTCGTACTCCTCGGGGCTGCAATAGCCCATCACATGCTCGACGCCCGCCCGGTTGTACCAACCGCGGTTGAACAAGGCGATCTCTCCAGCAGGCGGCAGATGCGCGGCGTAGCGTGCGAAGTACCACTGTGTGCGCTCCCGCTCGTCGGGAGCCGACAAAGCTGGATTGGCTCGTGGTACGCCCCCGACGGCCGCAAGATCCAGCGCAAGATCGGACCGGCTCGCACACCGGGCGCGCGACGGGATGACCAGAGCCGAAGCTGAGCGAGAGCTGGCGCGAATGCGCCAAGAGGACGCAATCGTGATCGCCACCACCAGTCGGGCGACGATGCAGGAGGCCGGCGAAGAACTTTGCCGAGCACTTGAGATACCCGGACGCAAGAAGTCCCACCGCCTCACAGTGTCCGAGGACTCGGGACGCTCGATCCCCCTCACCGCTACCCGGACCGGACTCACACCGGCAGGCAACGACGAGCTTTATGTCAGATCACGATCACATCATCGACCTCCAACTCTGGGCGCACTCCGGTCCCTGAGTAATGGACACCAAACGGGGCCGGTTACCGGCGCTCATGTCGTTTGGATAGCCTTCGCTGGTCATGTTGTCTTCAACGCCGTAGGAGGCCGTGAACGTCAACGCAGCAGCGAACACGACATCGGTGTTGAACTGGCAGAGTGCCGCATCTCCGAGAGCACTCTCGTCGCAGACTGTTCTTCGAGATGTTTGAGGAGGAACCGCCCTATTCCCGTGGATCTTTCCGCCTCCACATAGTCGCGATTTTCATTAGCCACGGAAAAGGCCCACGATTCCACCGAAACCAGACGGTCGCCGACACAAGGAAGACCAGGGCCGCTACAAGCAGAACGATCAATATGAAGCCGGTTACGTTATCGGACGAACAGCCGTTGGGCCGTGCTTGGCATGGCACGTCTGTCACGGAAATTGCGAGCACTATCATAGCACTTTACTTTGTCTGCGTCTCTATAGTTGGTGGTATGACTTACCCCTTTCTTGCGCAATCCCCCATCCAACTGCGTCGGCGCGAGAGCCGTCTTTCCCGGGGCGGTTCAGTCCTACTACAGTCCGACCACTTTAAGCAACCGCGCCCATGCTACAAATAGGGCCTGTAGTCCAGAGCTTTCTAGGTATTTTTCAGCATTCGCGATCTTTTGCAGGAGGTGACTCTCTCCTGGCTCCTCATATCCTTTCAATATCCCTCTCGGGACATCTTCGGGGCCCGCATCTGCGGTCCGAACTTCCTTGACGAAGCGGACTGAATCAGGGTCGACCTTCTGGAAACCAGATCGAACCCAGGCCATAACATCCACGCATAGGTTCGGTACTCGAGTCAAGTGCATTTCCGCCGTCAGTTTATGAACGTACGCCTCAACATCATCGGCTACACGTCGATCATCCCATCGTAGGGCGCTCACTGTGCGTACAAAGCTCACCGTCTGGGCACGGTCAGGTCTTGCCATAACGGCCGCAAGGGCTCCTCCAATCTCGAGATTGAGTAGAGCCGCCTGTTTAGTGCGGTGCACACTAGTCACTACACCGCGACATTTACGAGACACGCGGCTAGTCAGCTCATTAGCGTTAGTCTTACTCACCGGCAGCTCGATCTGTTCTACATGCAATAGCCTATAAAGCGCGTTTAGGTACGTCTTGGTAGATCCGAAATCACGCGGGCGTGCCGTCGCGTAGCCCGGTACTACCGTCAAGATAAGCGCCGCAATAAGAATGCTCGCTAGCAAGGATAGTTTACGGTAACGAGCGAGGTGATGAGTTAGCACCCGATGCGACGAATCGGGCTCCTCAATTATTTCTATACCCTTCATCCCTTTACCAGACTCCGCATTTCGACAGCGGTAAATCTACGCAAGACGCGTGTGCCGGCCAGCATATCGTGAAGCGCCCTGTTTTCTCTGTCCCAGAGCGGCCATAGAAGATCCAGTGCCACGAGCAATAGGCCCACCGACCGCAATATGGTAAATGCTCCGCCTCCCCCAATCGGAAGCGAGGCGAGCGTGCCAAACAACGCAACCTTGACTATAACCTCACGCCAGGTAGCGCGCACCGGATCCATAGGGCGCCTGTCAGTGCGAACCACGCGGATCCCCATAGCCAGCTTGCCAAGAGTCCGTCCATCCGTTACTGTCATAACAGTCGAGTAATAAAAGGCGGCGCCGATTAGCCCAAAAATGCGTGCTGCCACATCATGCACTACATGGCCCTGTTGGACCAACGTTTTATATCCAAAGACCGTTAGTAGTACCTCGATAAGCAGAACTGTAAAGCAGCTATCCACAACAGCGGCGACGACCCGTCGCCACCACAACTCACCGCTGCGTTCGCTAGACATCTTGTCAGCTGGGCCTAACCCCATTCAACATCTTCCGTGCCACCGGCACATCCAACAAGGTATATCGATGCAACGACCAACGGATACTCCTTCCAATTCTCACCTTCAAGTTTCTCGTAAAGATCATTGGCTCCCTTGACGCACTCCAAGGACTTCTGGAACAGCTCGGAGTTCACGTCCTCCCATAGTTCATTGCCGTAGGCTTCTACCGCCGTTCGCGCCTTTTTGAACGTACTGCTTACGACTTTCTCTACCTTGTTGAAGGCCGCTTTTAGGCTGAAGTTTGCTGCTCGTGCGCGCTTGCCGTGTCCGCCTCCGCCAAGATGGAGGGTCAGCACCATGACTTCTGCCGGTATGGCTTCTTCCGGCTCTGGTGCTTCGCTTGCGACTCCTTGGGACCAGAACGCTGCTTCTGCGGCTTTTTGTTCGGCTTCGGCTCTGGCTGCGGCTTCTTCTGCGACTCGGCGTTCAGCGGCGATTCCGGCGCCGGCTTCGCTCGCGACTTCCATCCCGGCACCGTTGACTTCGGCTGTGTATTCTCCGCTGGGGTCGCTGGTGTTGACCGGGTCGCCATAGGTGTAGGCGTAGGCGTTGGCCGAGCCGCCGGGAACGGGATCGGTCTGCAGGAAGCGCCCGAGCCTGGATACGTAGGAGCGGGCGCCCGTCGCGACTACGCCGGAGGGCAGTTCGGTCGGGACCATGTCGCTGCCGAGCCAGGAGTACTTTTCGGGTTTGGTGCTGGTCGGCACGCCGTACTCGGTTGGCCGTTCGGTGGCGAGGAGTTTGGTCGCGGTTTCGCTGATTGACGCCCTCGCGACGATGTTGCCCTGAAGGTCGGCCAGTTGAAGGACTGGTTCTGTGGTGTCCGTCTCGATCGCGGCGAACCCACCGATCCCCGTCACGTAACGGGTCCAATGGCCTGAGACGGGTTCGACCGTCCAGGAGGGCGAGCCGCCCGAACCCGCATAGTGGCTCGTGTACGTGGAGTTGACGGTGCCCGTGTCCGTAGTCCTGCGTGCACGCCCGGCTGGGTCCAGTTCATAGCCGACTGTCTGTTCGCCCTGTTTCTGTTCATGCAGCTGACCGTCCACATAGAATGTGCTCTGCAGTTCTGAGCCGCCACCAGCGTCTGAGGCGGACAGCTTAGCCGTTTCACCGAACGGTTCGTAGGCCGTGCCCGCATCGACCAAGCGATTCGCGGGATCGTAGCTGTGGGCTTCCACGCTCCCGCCTTCGGCTGAGCACGCGCCACCCGCACCCGGTGGACGGGTCGTCAGGCTCAGTCGGTTGGTTTCTTCGTCGTAGGCGTAGATACGAGTCGTACAGCCTTCACTACCAACGTTTTCAAGGGTCTGGGTCAGCCTACCGGCCTGATCGTAAGTATAGCTCTCCGACGCAAGACTGCTCTGCTGAGTCATCCACTGACGGTGGATCGAAAGCACCGCAGTGTCACTGAACCAAGTACAATTTTCGCTGCAGTTAGTCGTCTTGACATAGCTCAGGGCGGTCGTTTCGCCGGCCTGGTTGAGCGTGTAGTCGGCACTCATGCCGTTCGGGTAGCCCTCATTAGTCATGTTTCCTTCGACATCATAGGACGCCGTGAACGTCAACGCGTGCGTGCCCTGCGTATCGACGAGTTTCGTGAGCGCACCGGTCGTTTCGTCGTACGTATAAGCCTGAGCGCCCTTGCCATCATCCACGTGCTTCAAGCGCCCATCCTTTTCTTTTTCGCCCTGATAGCTGCCTTCGCCTTCGTATTCGTATTTGGTCGTGTTGCCGTCCGCGTCGGTATAGCTTGTGAGCTGGCCGAGCGGGTTGAATTCACTCTTCAGCGACCCGGTCGTCGTGCTCTGTTCGATCAGCGCACCGGTGTGTTCTTCGTATTTGTCGGTGACCTTCGGCAGCGATGTACCGACCGTGGAGGCCGTTTCGCTCGTTAGCGTCCGACCGGCTTCGTCATAGGTCATGGTCGTGGTGCGGGTGCTCGTGCCGACGGTGCTGGTCGTGCTCAGCGGCTCGTCCAGCATGTTGTAGGAGGTGATCGTCGTGACGGGCAGGTTCGGTAGACCGCTGGTTTCCGGTTGTTTCGCGGGTTGGGTCTGGCACGGTAGGTTCGCCCATTCCGGATGGTTGCGGCACGCCGCGACGCTGGCTTCTTCTTTGGAGGAGTAGTAGATCGTCTGGGTGTCGTGTGTGTCTTTGATGCTCGCTGATTCTGCCTGGGACCATTTCTCGATACGGCTGTTCCCTGTGTTTTCCCAGAACACTCCGCTGTCAAGGACGTAGACGTTGGAGCCGGAGATCGCGATACCGTCGGGATATAAAAATTGTCCCGACGCTGACCCCTTGCTGCCGAACCCGTAGAGGTATTCCCCGGTCGGCGTGAATACTTGCACGCGATCGTTCTCGTATTCCACAAGCCAGATATCGCCTCCCGGACCGATACTCAGATAATGTGCGCCGAAGATCTGGCCCGTCCCTGTGCCTTTGGTTCCCCACGCACGTATCAGCGAGCCTTCAGCGGTGAACTCCGCGACCTGGGATTCCTGCTCGTAGGTGACCCAAACGTTACCGGATGAGTCAAGCGCTACGTCGTAGGGGCTCTCCGCGCCCTTGGTAATGCTGCGGATGTATTTGCATTCGGAGTCGAGCTCCTCAATCCGGTTGTTGCCGCGATCGGCCACCCACACGTGCCCGGAGGAGTCGACCCTCAGGCCTTCGGGTACGTAGAACTGGTCGTTGCCTGAACCGTAGGAGCCGCACGTCCTGATCCAGACTCCTTCGGAGCTGAACTCCTCCACGCGGAAGTGTTCGGTGTCTGAGACCCACACGTCGCCTTTGGAGTCCGTCGCGATACCCGTCGGTTTCTGGAACTGCCCATTGCCGGTCCCTTCCGAGCCGACTGCACGCACGAATTCTCCTTTGGCGTTCCACTCCTCAATCCGACTGTTCAGGCTGTCCGTGACCCACACGTTCCCCGAAAGATCTGTCGCCATGCCCTCCGGGCCGCGCAGATGACCCGCTTCCACGCCGTAGGAACCAAACGACGTCGAATAGGTAGGGGATTGGTTCGGTGCGTTACCCGCGGGCGTTGTGCTTTCGATCACGTTGCCCGTCGCTTCGTCATACGTCGTCGTATGCGTCAAGGCCAGCCCGTTGGGGTCGGTTGTGACCGCCGTCGGACCGCGTAGTTTCCAGCCGAGTCCGTTCTGGCCGGAGTAGGACGTGACGGTCGTGCGAACATCCTGTTCGCCTTCTGTTTCTGTCTGTGCGCCCTGGGTCGTCTTGGTCACGAGCCTGTAGGGACCGCCTTCGGTAGGCGCACCTTCGTCGTAGTGGTAGACGGTGTGGCTGCGCGCCTGGACTTCTTTGCCGTTTGAGAGCTTCACCGTGTGGCGCGGACCGAGCGTGCTCAAGAGCTCGGTGCCTTCGCTGTTGTATTCGCTCTGCGTATCGAGCTTGCCTGCGACTTCGGCAGATTTCGCTTCTTCTTTGAGCGCACTCGCGCGATTGTCCGCGGTCAGCCCGCGCACCACGTCGTTGTTGGCGTTGTATTCGCTCGTGGAGATGCCGCCGCTCGGCGTCGCGACGTTGACGGTCCGTTCGGTGCTGTCCCTGTAGTAGACGGTCGCCCGCCGGTAGTCCTTGGCCGGCCAGCCCATCGGCTCATCGGGCGGGAAGATCGCGCTCGCTTCCACCGGGAGGTCATTTTGACCCCATTTTTCCACTTCGGATTTGCCCATCGCGTACGGTGCGCCCGTACCCGACACCGGCACCTGATACTCGACCGTCCACACCGAGCTCGAGCCCGGATTGGGCGGATTGGGCGGCGGTAGTGGTGGGTCTGCGGGGCGTTCGTGGGGCGTGAGCTTCTGTACTCGGTTGTTGGCGCTGTCCACCACATAGACACCAATGGACCCTTCGCTCGCCATGCCCAGCGGTGTTTTGAACTGGCCCTGGCTGGTGCCTTCAATACCGAACTTCGCCAGGTATTGCCAGTTTGATTTCCTTGAGTTGTACGCGAACTCCTCGATACGGTTGTTGCCCGTGTCCGCGACCCACACGTCGCCCTTGGAGTCGACCGCGATGCCCTTTGGTCCTTTGAACTGACCGTTACCGGTGCCAAGTGAACCGAACTGGTTGACATATTTCCCTGACGCTTCGAAGGCCTGCACTCGATTGTTGGCGGTGTCGGCGACGAGCAACCATTCAGCCTGTGGATACCACGCCACCGCAGAGGGTTCTTTGAGCTGACCGTTGCCTGTGCCCACAGAGCCGAAGACGCCACCGTGCAGCTCACCGATCCCTTCCACGGCCAAAAACTGATCGATACCAGGGCTGGTGCCGCCTTTGGCGACCCACTGGTTTTCCCACATCGAGTCAATACCTGGGCTGACGCTCGCGCCGGCGAGAGCTTCGGCTTCGCCGGGGCTGACGCTCGCTTCGTGTTTGAAGCTTCCACCGTTGAACCACTGGATTCGTTTGTTGCCAGCATCCACTACCCACAGATACCCGTTGCTAGCAGGGTAGGCAGCGACGCCAGTCGGTTCTTTGAATTGGCCACTTCCAGTGCCTACCGACCCGATCGTGGCAGAATAGGAGCCGTTTGAGGAGAATGTCTGGATACGGTTGTTGCCCGTGTCGCTCACATACACTGATCCTCCGGAGACAGCCGCGTACGACGGTCCTTTGAACTGGCCGTGTTCGGTGCCGAGCGACCCAAATTCAAGCTGAAAGGTCGGCGGGAATTCTTTGGCCGGTACGACCGCACTGAGAGTGCTCGAGGCGGAGGTGGACCCGCCCGAGTTGGTCGCGGTGACCGTCGCGCGCAACGTATGTTCTTCATCGCTGTAGCGCGGGGTGTAGCCAGGGTTGACGGCGCCAGTGATCGGAGCGCATTCCCCGCCGGTTTCATTGCAGTGTTCCCACTGATACCCATAGGCCCCCGGGCTGTTGGTCCACCCGCCGGTCGAGACCGTCACTTCGGTGCCCTGTTTTGGGTTTGTGGTGGACAGTTTCGGCGCTTCGCTGTTGACCGGCGCCACGCCCGAGCCCAGCAGTGTGGATGCGCTTGGACGCGTAACGCTCATCAACCGCCCCGTATGCGCGTCCCCGGAGAGCATCCCGTAGGTAAACAGCCACGGTTGCTGGCCTGGCTGGGAGAGCGCGGTCACATGACTTTCGGTGTCATAACCGTAGGTCGTCTTCAGCGCCGGGGAGATACGCGGATCCCACTCCGCGCGCAGGCGGCCCCGTTTGTCGTAGAGGTAGTGCGCGACTTCAACTTCGTGCATACCTTTGCTAACAGGGTCATAACCGGTGTAATACACACGCGTCAACTGGCCTTCCACATCGCCCCATTCCGCCGGGGCTTCGCCTTTCGCCGTCGTCGTTTCCGCATAGTTGAACGTCAGAACCCGACAGCCGTGTTGCAGTTCGGTCGGTTTGACTTCAAACGAGCACGTCACGCCCGCCGGCACAGGCGCAAGCGCCTCCCTGGGCCGCGTCAGCTTCTTGCCAGAACCTTTCGGAACTTCAGCCGTTTCGTAACGGTAGATCACAGTGTCGCTCGGCGCTGTCCCCTGCACGAGGCTTGGCGCCCACACTTCGCCAGAGCCGCTCGGCGGAACCGCGAAACACGTCGTCGTCTTAGCCGCCGCGTTCTTGAGCATGTCTTCGCTCTTGCCCGTTTCGCACGGCGTGCTCGACAGCGTCAAGTTCGAGTCGCCCACCGGCGAGATGAAGCCGCCTTTGCCGTCCGGCGCGAAGATCGTCTGCGCACCCGCCGAGTCAGTCAGGACCATACTCCCGTCCGGCTGTTTGACGAGGCTCTCCTGACCACCCATAGCTACGCTCCACTGCGGCCCCAGAGGACCCCCCGCGCCGGCCGTCAAGTGCTGGGAGCCATAGCTGCGGCCGACCGTCAGCCCGCCGCCCATCGACACGTCGGTCGCGCTCAGCGAGAACTCGCCCGACTGCGGGTTGACCGCGCCCGGACCCAGTGCTAGCGGGTCGGCCGGATGGACGGTCATCGTGAACGATTCGCTGGAGGTGTTGCCCGCGTTGTCCGTGGCGAGGACCGTCGCCGTGTGCCGACCAGTTGCATATTCATGCCCGAAGATAGTCCATTCCCCGTGCGCCGTACACGGCCCTTCAGTACAAGACCCAGACGGAGAACCCACTTCGTGGCCGTCGATATACAACGCCAGTGACTTCACGCCCGAGCTCGGCGTCGAGCCGGAGCCGTCCGTGGCTTCGGCTTTCAGGTGGTATTCGCCAGCGCCCACCTGCCCACCAGGCCCCAGACCAGACAGCGCAATAGAGTGCGGCGGGGTGCTGTCCATCGACACCGTCCCGCTGATCGACGCCGTCTCACCGGTAGCGTTCTCGACTTTGACTTCGACCGTGTCTTTGCCGTCAGGCAAACCGCTGAGACTGTACGTGAGCGGTTCGCCGCTGGTGCTATGACCGGATTCGCATCTGCTCGCGTAGTTCCAACACTCGTCGCACTGCGCTCCCTGACATCCGGGCACCGCCTGCAAGCCGTGGCCCCAGCCCGAAGCCTGAGGCGAGCTGTAACTGGCCGCGCTGATACCGATACCCGGATCGACCGGGACAGTCCCGACCTTCCCCCCACCATTGACCCATTGTCCCGGATACGCACCATTCGGCGCCGACCCAAACATGGCGTCGGTCGTATCGACGCTCACCGCCGGGCCTTTTTCCTGCGCGATCGCGACGAATGTACCGGCCTTCAACTGCGCGGCAAACCCGCCTTCGCCGCTGGTGGTCGCATACTCCTCCAGCTCAGCGAAATTTTCGTGGTGTGCCGCGACAGACCCCGTTGCACAACCCGATTCGACACACAACGTCGTTTCGCTTGCCCCTTCGAACGGCAGAACGGTAGGTTTGCCACCGTTGGTTTCGATTTCTTTTTTGCTGTTGGCTACGAAGACGTACGGTTCGATCTGTTTGGTGATCCGATTGTCAAACTGTTCGGAGTCGGCAAAGAACTTGTAGATCCGCGATTCATGTTGAGTGGGGTACTGAACAATGCCGTACTGCCCAGATTCATATTTGCCGCCTTTAGGATTCGATTTCACCCCGATCGCGTGGTACTCCAAGATTTCTTCGTAGCCAACGAAATCCGTCGAGTTCGTCCCAAACGCCCAGTTCCCCGACAGCAACAGTGTCGTGTCTTCTATCGTCGGGTCGACCTCTATCGGAAGCCTATACTGCCCAACCCCATGTTCGACGCTCAACGTCAACAAGTCACCCGACACACCGAGCGACAGAGGAACCACAGTCCCTTCAACATCCCGTCCAGACGGCGCGACGATCCGCGCCACCGTCTGACCAGCGTGGATAACCCGCACTACCCCAGAGCCTTCCTGCGCCTGCACCAAGCTCGCGCCTTCGGGCATCCCGACCTTGAAGAAAAGCTTCTGCGGTGAACGGCGACTGCGCAAGATCGTCTCCTCGCTGAACCCATACGTACCCAGCTTTATCAGACTATCGACGTCCAGGACCCCCGCCTGGGCATCTTCGCTATCACCGTAGAAAACGCTTGCCGCATCGATTACGCCACTACCTTCAAGCGACGCGCCGTCCTCGCTCACTGGAGTCAGCGTTATCCCGATGTCCGACAACGACGCGCCTTCACTGAGCCTCCCGCCAACCCGCACATGCATCCCAGTCGCCGGCGTGCTCGCTTCAAAACCAGAACCCGTCTGGCGAGGGGTCAGGTCGATCGGGACGAGCCGTTTGGAGGAGGAATCTTCGACGGCGATCGGTGCGAGACTGTTCAGCGCGCCACGCCCTCCTTCGGGCAGTTCCAGGGCGGCAGAGAAAGGCGAGGAGAACGAGGATACCCGCTGCCCGGCAGGCAGCTTTGGCGGGCCACCGTCCGGTTCGTCAATTACTTCACCCATAAGCCGGTCATCCACTTCCTGGCTTTCCTGCACGGACAGCGATTCATACGCCGTTTCCGACTCCGCCCTGGACAGCACGGCTTCGGGACTCGCCAACGCTGCCGCACGCTGCGCCTGAACCTGTTCACCTTCAGTCGGCGAGCCACTGATAACCAACGGACTGGCCAACAGCGACCCAGACCCCACAGTCGCCACGTGACCAAGAACGCCCACGCGATAACCATCCCGCACCCCCCGACGCGGCGACGAAAAGACACGACGAGAACTCCTCACATAAACACGCCCACGTCGAATCCCAGGCCGAAAAGAGTGATGGTACGAGGACACCCCACGACCCACAACACGCACGGCGCTCCGCTGCGCGGCCTGCGCAGCCAATGACCAACCTACCAAACCGAGAATAACGCACACCAAACACGCAAGCGAAAACCGCGACGCAGACCTCATACCCCCAACCCTCCTATCAAATGTTCACACGCAACCTAGTCAACCGCCACACAGCAAACTTAGCTATGTTTCCCATTTCATCGATTGATCCCGACCACCAAATATCGTGCAGCGGTCATACGGAACATCGCTACCGCCTCACCTCGTCATCTCGCCGATACCCGAGCCGTGCCGAGATGTCGTCGGCTGTGGCCGCCAAGTGCGGGTCGAGCGCGTCGACGAGCGCGTCGAGCGAGATCATAGAAGTGTGGACGGCGATGTTGATGACGGCAACGACGTCACTCGACTCGTTGCGGATGGGTGTGGCCATCGAGCAGAGACCCTGCGTCAGCTCTTCGTCGTTGACGGCGATGCCCTCCTCGAGCACGTGCTCGAGCACGGTGCGCAGCGCCTTCTTGCTGGTGATCGAGTTCGGCCCGCGACGGCTTGAGCGTCATATCGCCGATCAGCTCGCGCTGCTCGGTCTCCGGCAGGTTCGCCAGCAGGACCTTACCCATCGAGGTGCAGTAGGCCGGCAGGCGTGAGCCGGGACGCAGGTTTAGGTCTATCTTGTTTTGCCCGCGCTGGAAGCTCCGTGCACGTTCCACGTACAGGATCTCCGGACCGTCGAGCACCGACAGGTTCGCGGTATAGGAGGTGCTCTGGCGAAGCTCCTCCAAGTACGGACGCGACGGCTCACGCAAGCCGGTTGAATTCAACGCCGACATACTCAGATCGGTGACACGCAACCCCAAGCGGTACTTGCGCGACGCACCCTGCTCAAGAAACCCAAGCGCGGCGAGCGTGATCACATACCTGTGAGTGGTCGAGCGGCTCATCCCAAGATCGTCGGCGATCTCAGCGATCCCGAGCACGGACCGCTGGGGCGTGAAGCACCCGAGAATCGATAGGCCGCGCTCCAGTGATTGCGAATACTGGGGCTCACGTAGCGTCGGCACCTGCCCTGACTTGGGCGCGGTCATCCTAATTCCGGTGGGTCGTGATCGCCGAAGCCGTCTCCTTGGCTAACGGAGGCATCTCGGCGGGTCGAACGTCAGGCCCCACGGAAGCCTCCCTGACGCTCGACCCGCCGCAGGACACTGACAACGAGCGAGAAAAGCGCGGCGCCAACCCGCCGCGGACCTGAACCATCTCCTCTCTCGGGTGCGTGGGCGGGTCGCACCCGTCGCGGAATCGGACGAAGGCGAGCGGCCCCTGCTCGTCGCTCATACCGCCCGGGTCGCAGAGCCCAGTCGATGCCGGCTTGCCGAGCACTCGACCACCGCTTACCCATTGCGTATCCATAGACACCACGGTCGGCATGATCGGACTCTTCGTGCCGTTTAGCTAGGCATTGTTTTAGGGTCCAAAGTTTGGAACACCCCAAACAGGCCAGGAGATAGGGCTTTTCTGCAGGCCCGAACTTCCAGTACGCTGCATAGTTCAATGCCAAAGACATCACTAAGAAAGACCCCCGGTCGGGCTATGACCTCGGTCGTCTATTGGGCGGTCCTTGGTCTGGTCATCGAACGTCCCAGCTATGGCCTGGAGCTATACAACCGATACCAGCGCCTGTATGCGGATCTGCTCCCCGTCAGCGGCAGCTCGCATATCTACACAGCACTCGACGAACTGGAAAGCCGAGGGTTCATCGAGACCATCCCCGAAGTCGGGACAGGCCGCCAACCCAAGCCGCACTACCGAGTCACCGCCCCCGGGACCAGCCACTTTGAGGACTGGTATGTGGAGCAGATGGACGCACAGCGTCGCAGCCTGGAGCTATGGGCAAGACAACTAGCGATCTTTGCTCACCATCCGGTGACCGCCATCAATCTAATCGGTCGTTTTCGACGCGAGTACCTGGAGAAGGCAGGCCAGATCGGACGCGGATCGGAGGGCTCTGTAGGCGGCTCTCGCGGCGCATTGATCGACGAGCTCGTCGCTGAGCAGCAACGTATCGCGGCCGGGGGGATGCTTTCCTGGCTGCGGTTCGCCCGCGCCCGGTTCGAGCAGCGCGCAAGGAGCGTCACCGGCGATGGCTCTCCTTGAGCTTGAGCGCATAGGCAAGCGCTACAAGCACGGTGCCCGCGTCGCCCTCAACGACGTGTCGATGGAGATCCAGGCGGGCGAAATGATCGTCGTTTGGGGCGAGCGTCAATCCGGGCGCTCCACGTTGTTGCGGATCGCCGCCGGGATCGAAACGCCAGACACAGGGACAGTCCGGTTCGACGGCGGCGACCTCACCACGCGGGATCGGAAGAAGCTCGGCGAGGACGTCGGCTACTGCCGACGAGATTTTCGTCGCCGGCAAGGACCAACCGTCCTCGACCAGCTGATTGCGGGACAGCTCGGCCGCAGGGTTCCACAACCCGTAGCGCTTGCTCATGCCTGGGGAGCGTTGGAGCGCGTACAGGCCAGCCCGTGTGCCGAATTCCCAGCGACTGAACTGAAGACCGATGAAACGGTGCGTGTAGCGATCGCGCGTGCGCTCACCTGCAGTCCGCGTCTGCTCGTTATCGATGAGCCGACGCTCGGCGTAGAGCTGCTCGATCGAGACGGCATCCTCAAGCTGTTGCGTTCGCTCGCCGATGACGGCATGGCGATCCTCTCCAGCACGGGCGAAGGCACCGGCTTCTTGGGAGCAGACCGTGTACTCGCGCTCGACAAAGGCAAGCTAGAGGGTGAGCTGACACCGGACCTCGCGCCCGTGTCGGACCTCACCCGCCATCGGCAGGCACGCGGATAGCCGGAGACAGGCGCGGCAGGAAATGCTGGAACTCGAAGGCGTAGCCAAGCATTACCAAGGGACAGAGGAGACGGTGCGCGCTGTCGATGGCGTGAGCTTCAGGATCCCCCCCGGGGAAATGCTCGCCCTGCTCGGCCCCAGCGGCTCCGGCAAGACGACGCTGTTGTTGCTGATCGCAGCGCTCTTGAAACCGGACTCGGGCACGATCCGCTACCAGGGGCGGGACATCGCCTCCTTCTCTGAGCGTGAGGCAAGCGAATACCTGTTGCGGGATGTCGGGTTCATTTTCCAGAACTTCCGTCTGATGTCCCGCGTCCCGGCCTTGGAGAACGCGGCCCGCAAGCTGCTCATCAGCGGCGTGGGGGTACACCAGTCACAGGCCCGTGCGCTGCCTTGGCTTGAGCGCGTCGGGCTCGCCAGCCGCTTGCGGCATACCCCCGAGAAGTTGTCCGGCGGCGAGCGCCAACGCGTCGCGATCGCTCGCGCACTCGCCCCCGAACCGGGGCTAATCCTCGCTGATGAGCCCACCGGGAACCTCGACAGCACCCGGAGCCGAGAGATAGTAGAGCTGTTGAGATCGGTTGCGCGCGAGCGCGACGCGTGCGTGCTACTCGTCACCCACGACACCGAAATCGCTGGCATCGCCGACCGTTGTTGCACACTGCACGACGGCAACCTTCTCGACGGTGATCACCTCAGCAGCACGGACTCGCCCAACGATGCGCAAGCGCAATCCGTGCCCGCTCCAGGGTGAGCAGCCTTGGACAGCGTTGACTACTCGAAGTGGCACGGCTTGATGCGGACGCGTGCTCTCGTCTACTTCTACGGCCGACGGCTACGGGTACATGCGATGCAGGAGCTGCTTGCTGGTGTTGGAGTAGCGGTCGCGGTGGCGCTCGTTTTCGCGGTCACCGTTGCCAGCAACGGGGTCACGAGTTCCGCAAACAATGTGGTGCGTGCGGTGATCGGCCCAGCGGATCTGCAGCTGCGCGCGCGTGGACCGAATGGTTTTGACGAACATCTGATTACCCAGGTGGAACGCCTCCCTGGCGTCGTGCATGCGGGACTATTCCTTGAACAGGCAGCTACCATCGTCGGCCCGGACGGCCGTCTGGTAGCGGTCACTGTCGCGGGTGCCAGCGTCCGCCTCGCAGTGATGGATGGCCTCTCCCACACCCTACCCAGCGGAGTACTCTCAGAAGGCATCGGTCTCAGTGAGGCGAGCGCGAGCGCACTTGGGATCACCAGGCCATCCGCAGTGACGGTGGATCTTCGTGGGAGAGCAATCCGGCTGGACGTATCTGCGATTTTGGGACACGAAACCGCAGGCGCACTGTCCACCGCCCAGATCGCGATCACGCCGCTCTTCCGTCTGCAGGAACTCGCCGGTCTACCTCACCGTGTCAGCCGCATCCTCATCCAGAGCCAACCCGGACACGAGGCTACCGTACGCGCCGAGTTGGACAGACTCACTGGCGGACACCTAACCGTCGCTGCAGCCAACCAGGACGTCTCGCTGCTGCGCGAGGCGCTACGTCCAAGCAACCAGGCAAGCGAGCTTTTCGCCGGTCTAAGCGCCCTGTTGGGCTTCCTGTTCGCGTTCAACGCGATGCTGCTCACTGTCCCCGAGCGACGCGAAGCGATCGCCGATCTACGCCTCGACGGTACCCCACGCACCGCGATCGTACAGATGGTCCTCTTTGAGGCGCTGTGCTTGGGGCTCGCAGCCTGCCTGATCGGCCTGCTCGGCGGCTATGCCCTATCGATAGGGCTCTTCCACCCGTCAGTGGCCTATCTCGCGCAAACTTTCACACTCGGCACGAGCACGAAGATAGGGGCTCAGCCTGTAGCCCTCTCCGTTGCGGGAGGAGTGCTGGCAACGTGCCTTGCCTCGCTGGTGTTGCTGCAGGATCTGCGTCGCGGACACCCCCTAGACGCCGTCTTCGCCAGAGCGGATGACGGCGGCGGACTGCCAGCGAATGCCAGACGGTGGTTGGCGATGACTACAGTGAGTCTTGTAGTGCTCACAAGCGGCCTATTTATCTTGGTTCCAAGTGCGGCACTAATCGCGTGTGTCGTACTCGCATTGGCAACCATACTTGCTGTTCCTTTGGTCTTTGGGATCGTCCTGCGGGTATGTGATGCCCTTGCGTCCGTCAATCCGAATTTTACAGTTTTGCCGCTGGCGCTCTCCTCGCTAAAAAGCACAACGCTGCGGTCACTAGCTCTTGCCGCGACGGGAGCAGTCGCACTTTTTGGCAGTATCGCGCTCGGCGGCGCACGCGACGATCTACTTCGTGGGCTACATAGTTTCGCGAGTGCCGACGCTGCCGATGCCTCCATCTGGGTGACGAATCCAAGGGACACAGCGGCAGCCAACAATTTCCGGCCCGGCCATTATCCGTCTCGCATCAGCAGGATATCGGGAGTCGCCAGCGTCCATGTCTTCCAAAGTGAGTTTATGACAATTGGCCAGCGGCGCGTATGGATCATTGCAAGACCGACCAGCACAAGTATCAGATTGCTGAACAGCCAGATAGTCGAAGGCAATGCCGCCACTGCTGCCCAGCATCTGCGTCAAGAAGGCTGGATCACCGTGTCGAAGCAGATCGCAGAAGAACGTCACGTCAGGCCCGGGGGAGTGCTAGACCTTCCGACTCCAACAGGCACCATAAAGTTCAAGCTGGCCGCCACAACCACCAACTTTGGTTGGACCTCGGGGGTGGTAATGATGAGCATCAACGATTACACCCGATTCTGGGCAACTTCGGAGCCCTCGGCTCTTGGGATTAATCTAACTAAGAGCACACCTATCGGGCTCGCACTGCGAGAGATCGGCATTGCACTCGGCACAAAGAGCGGCTTGGAAGCCATCACTGCGCATGCTCGAGCAGACCGATTCGACGCCATCGCTGGCGAAGGACTACAGCAACTTGACGAGATATCAACTCTGCTGGTAGCCACGGCGATCCTCGCAATGGCCGCGGCACTCGGATCGAGCATCTGGCAAAGACGACAGTCGCTCGCCGAACTCCGACTCGAAGGCGCCCCGCGCCCTCAACTTCAACTCGTGCTCCTCGTCGAATCAACGCTGATGCTCAGCGCAGGATGCTTGAGTGGTGCGATAGCCGGCATATATGGTCAGGTGGTAATCGACGGTTACCTAAAGCACGTGACTGGTTTTCCAGTCGCAGGCGTAGCAACAGGCCAGCGCCCCATCGAAATTTTCGCACTTGTCATCATTGCCGTACTCTTGATCGTCTCTCTACCCGGCTGGTTCGCCTCGGGCGTACCCGCAACACTCGCCCTCAATGAGTAACGGGCGCACGCACCTTCTCGGTAGAGCCCCATATACACGCGAGCACCAATGGGCGCTTGATTCGAGCCCCAAATGTCTGCATTTGGTGATCGCCGACTCCTAACCCGAGCCGGCGTAGCCCTACTTATTGCAAACGTCCGCTTCTGGCCTCTCATCGCCCCAGTGGTTGGTAAGCAGCTCAGACGATGGGAGATGCACGCCCGTGCCATTAAGGACTCAGCGCTCCGAACACTAGCGCTCGAAAAGCTATTTGAGGAGCGGTTCAACGCCGAGGTCGCCGCAACGCTCGCCACGCTCGCGCCACGAGAGCACCGTCAGTCCGTTATCGAAGCAATTGTGGCCTATGAGGTCATGTACGACTATCTCGACGGACTGACCGAGCGACCCACAGTCGACCCGCTCCACGACGGACACAATCTGTACCGAGCCTTCACTGACGCAATCACCCTCCACACAGAGCCAACCCGCGACTACTACTCCTCCCGGCCGGACAACGACGGCGGCTACCTAGAGGAGTTGGTCGATGTCGTGCGGAAAGCACTGGCAGAGTTGCCCTCCGCGACCACAGTCGCTCACTCTGCTCGACGGGCCGCGGAGCGCTGTACCGAGGCACAGATACGAGCCCACGCTGTCCCACAACTTGGGGCGAGCCAGCTTGAACAGTGGGCCAGAGCGGAGGTCTACGGAACGCCACTCGGATGGCAGGAGTTCCTCGCGGGCGCAGCCTCCTCGGTACTTACCATCCACGCACTGATCGCCACGGCCGCCGATGAGCACATCACACTTAAGCAGGCCGCAGCAATCGATACCGTTTATCTCTCGATCGCCGTGCTGAGCACGATGCTCGACAGCCTCGTCGACCATGAACGCGACGTGCAGACAGGTCAGGTCGGCTACATCCGCTACTACCCTGACCATAACCTCCTCGCCAAAGACCTTGCCGGCGCGGCGCGGCGCGGCGTCGAGTACGCCTCGCCTTTGCCTAATGGCGCACACCATGTAATGACTCTCGTCGGTGTCGCCGCCTACTACATCTCAGCGCCAGCGGCCAATGGAGACTTTGCACGACCCGTTACCCGCCAAGTTCGCCAGGAACTCAAGCCGCTCATCACCCCCACCCTTGGAGTCATGCGCACATGGCGGGCCGCAAAGCAAGCCCGCCAAACGGCCCGGTGCGAAGGCCACCAATAGTGGCCACCGCGACGGAGCCAGACCACGATCCCTATCGAGCACGCTACGTCGCGATCATCGCCGACGGCAACGGCCGCTGGGCACAATCGCATGGATTATCCGTCCACGACGGCCACAAGGCAGGCGCCGACACACTGAAGGCCAGGCTGCGCGACGCGGTAGAACTCGGCATTGAGGAGCTGACCGTGTACTCATTCTCAACAGAGAACTGGTCACGACCCGCAGATGAGGTACAGGGCCTTATCGCGATGCTCGCCCAGCGCATCGCCCAGGAGACCTCTGAGCTTCACCGTCAAAAGATCTGTATGCGCTTCATTGGACGTCGAGAAGACATTCCGAGCGGGCTAGTAGAGCAGAT
The DNA here is from genome assembly GCA_035486935.1 of Solirubrobacteraceae bacterium. GTDB lineage: Bacteria > Actinomycetota > Thermoleophilia > Solirubrobacterales > Solirubrobacteraceae > Palsa-744. The sequence continues at coordinate 8,637 of DATHMQ010000027.1, read as the reverse complement.
GCACAAGGCCGAAACAATAACCGCAGACAACCAACGTCTAGCTTTGTTCATTGCCCTCAATTACGGCGGACGCGCGGAGATCCTCGACGCCGCAGAGCGATTCACCGGCGGGGACGAACAAGAGTTCCGTACCTGCCTGTACGCACAAGAGATGCACGACCCTGACATCATCATCCGCACCGGAAGCGAGCGGCGACTCTCTAACTACCTGCTCTGGCAAGCCGCATACTCCGAGCTCATATTTCGCGACGAGCCGTGGCCAGACTTCACCAGACAATCCCTCCTTGAGTGTCTGACCGAGTTCAGCGAGCGCCGCCGCATTAGCAGACAAGATCCGCTGAGGAGACCAAACTGGCAATCTCCAAGACTAGGCCGTTGCGACGCGGCTGACCTAACACTGAACGCCGTCATGATGGTTAATTGGGGGACCAGTCGTCGGGTGGGGCTCCGGGTGTCCATGTCTTTGTGACGCCTCCGCCTTCTCGTTGGAGGGTGTGGGCGTAGTCGTTGAGCTGGGTTTGGAAGGCGATCTCGTCGCGTGGGTCTGTACCGGCGTCGTCGATCTCTGAGCGCCAGGTCGCTAGCGCGCAAAGCATCTCTGTCTGTTGCTCCTCGGTCCAACCAGTGGGTCTGTCCGGGACAGACCCTCACCCTTGACTTTCATGCGTAGGAGCAACGAGTGCGAAGCTGCTCGGCACCGGATGGTGGCGTCGAGCTAAGCACTCAGATTGTGGTTGCTCTCAGCTTGCTGAGAGCCGTGACTGGGTTGTCTGTGTTTGGCGTCCGACTGGCCGGTTTAGGTCCGGGCCGGCGGTGGGCTGACTCGTAGTCTGTTTGTCGGCGAAGTGCCTGACCTGCGGCCGTTGTGTCGCCCACCGTCGTCCGGGATCGCTGGCGTGACTTGATAGGAGCGTGGCAAAACCGCCCTCACTCAGAGCTGTCCGCCGGAGGTCCACTCAAACGAGACCTCAATTGAAAGGACGTGCTGGATGATCGTGATCGGAGTAGACACCCACAAGCGCACCCACGCCCTCGCGGCCGTCGACGCGGACATCGGGCAGCTGGTCGACGAACGCGAACGCTTCATGGTTCTGCACGATCCGATAGCGCTCGCCGACAACTCCCAACTCCTCGTTGGTGTCCTGACGGACGGTGGCGTAGTAGCCGGGTAGCTTCTTGTAGCGCAGCACATCGGGCAGGTGCGATCCGATGTCGACCGCGAGCGGCTTCTTGACGACGCCCCAACCGAGGGCCGCCGCCTCGATCGCCTCCGCGACACTCGCCGGCGGTCGATCCAACACCGCCCCGAGACCGTGCCACGGGGTAACGCGGACAGAGAACATCGAATCTGAGGTTGTGAGTCCAGCGGACATTGCCGCCCTCCTTTAGATGGATGGCCCCGCCCGATGCGGGAGCCGATCGCAGCCCCGGCCGCATCCCCATCGGGGATGCAACGATGGCCGGCAAGCCGGCGCCCGCTTTAGGAGATGGGCGACAGTTGCTTCGGCGCCCGTTTGCTGCAAGTTTTGTTCCCCGTTTGTTCCCCGTTTGGGGCTCGGCGCAGCTACGTGTCTGTCAAAAATGCCTGTTTTGCAGGCCTTTCGTGAGGGTGAGCGACGGGATTCGAACCCGCGACCGCCGAGACCACAACCCGGAGCTCTACCAACTGAGCTACGCCCACCACGTTTGGTAGGCGAAGTCTAGCGTCAGATCAGCCGCGCACGAGGCCTTCGGCCAGCGCCAGGCATTCGCTCGGGGTCCGGTTCGGGTGACCCTCCAGCGCGAGCTGCCAGGCTCGCATCAAGGGTAGGGGCTCCTCGCCAAGCAGACCGAGCAGTTCCGCCACCAGCGAAGCGGTCGCCGGGTCCAGACCGCGCGTAGCCGCCGCCTGAGAGCACGCTTGTTCACCCGTCACGGCGCTCCCCGCCGCCGAGGCATTCGCGCTGTGCACCGCTGCGATCAGTTGCTCGGTGACGTCCTTGCCCTCGCGTTCGGCGATTCGCCAGCCACGCCCCATCGAGAGCTGCTCGAGCGGAATCTGCGGACCCTCCACCACGATCAGCTTGGCCTGCTGAGGGTTCCACTTGCGTTCCCCGAACTCGATCCACTCACCTCGCGCCCATGCGTCGAGGACGGCCTCGTGCAACTCCGTCTCAGTGAGGTTGAAGCGGCAGAAGTTGTGGGGGAATTGGCGCAGCTCGACGTGGTACATGCGCTAAGGCTCGCAAATCGCCCTTCAAGACGACTCCCCCAGCTCAACCAGAGCCCTGAGAGAGCCGATGAGCTGCACATGCGTAGCTTTGCAGGGCATCTAGGAGGTCGTCTGCCAAGACCGCGGACGGCACTCGGTCTGCTCGGCTGGGTGCTGTGCGGATTGCCACGGCCGGCAAAGCCGCCCGAGCGTATTGGCAACAACGCCACAGTCGCAAAAAGCTGGGGGTCATGGTGGGCAAATCATCCCCGCCCGCTGCGCTTGCTGGTCGCCATCGCGCTGGGCTGGTCGACGGCGTATCTCGCTTGGCGCATCGGCTGGAGCTGGCATCATTCCAACCCCGTTCTTTGGTCTTGCCTGCTACTAGCCGAGTGCTACGGCCTGTGGAATCTCGCGGCGCTGGCATGGCTGACGTGGAACGTGACGCCCCGCGAGCGACCGGCCGCATCGCCGGGAAGAAGCGTCGACGTGTACATCTGCACCTACGACGAGGCGCCAAGCGTGCTCGAGGCGACGCTCGCCGGCTGTGCGCTCATGAGCTACCCACACACAACTTGGCTCTTGGACGACGGTACCCGTCCCGAGGTCGCAGAGCTTGCCCGCCAGTGGGGAGTGCGCTACATGATCCGTCCCGACAAAAGCCATGCCAAGGCCGGCAACATCAACCATGCGCTGCCGCTGACGAAGGGCGAGCTGGTGCTCGTGCTCGACGCCGATCACGTGCCGCTGCCCGATGCCCTGGACACGATGGTCGGCTATTTCGAGGACCCCGAGGTGGCCTTGGTGCAAACTCCACACGACTTCTCGAACCACGACTCGATCCAACACTATGACCTCGGCCGTCACGAGCAGTCGGTGTTCTTCTCGGCCATCTGCATTGGCAAGGACCGCCACGACGCCGCCTTCTGGTGCGGCTCGTGCGCGCTGATGCGACGCGAGGCGCTGCTCTCGATCGGAGGTGTGGCGACCGAAACGATCGCCGAGGACTTCCACACCACGATCAAGCTCCACCGGCGTGGTTGGCGCACCCACTATGACGACCGCATCATCGCGCAGGGACGCGCGCCTCACGACCTCGCCGCCTACCTACTCCAGCGCGACCGTTGGGCTCGTGGCAACCTGGCGGTGTTCACCACGCCGGAGAGCCCTCTGCGCGCGCGTGAGCTGACCTTGGGCCAGCGCATGAGCTACCTGGCCAGCCTGCTGTCCTATCTGGCAGGTCCGATGCGTCTACTGATGGTGCTCGTGCTCGCGGCCGTGCTGTGGAGTGGAGCGCTCCCACTGCGCATCGCCCCGCTGGCCTTGGCAGCACTGTGGGCTCCCGCGACTGTGCTGATGGTGCTTGCCGGCTCGGCCCTTTGCCGTGGAAAGCAGAGCAGTGGCGAGGCGACTCACTATGAACTGTGTACCGCCGAGATCTTCACGCGTGCGCTGCGCTGCATCGTTCGCCCAGGTCGCACGAGCTTTCGCGTGACGCCGAAGGAGGGCATCGACCGCGGCGGCTGGGAAGCGGTACGCCAGTTTCGAGCATTGCTCGTGCTCGCCCTGCTCCTGGGCTTGGGCCTTGTGCTGAGGATCGCCGAGGACACAGGCGTGGGACCGCTGCCGGCGATGCACGGTTTCGCCGCCTGGTTCGTGCCCCTACTGGGCGCTTTCGAGCTGCGCCGAATCGTGCGCACGCTTACATTCGTCGGACGCCGGCGACAGCTACGAGGCGAGTACCGGACCCCAATCGCAGCCGCGGCGGTGATCGTCCCCAGCGGAGACCTCCCCGACGACGATCCCTCGTTGCTCGGACGCATGCACGACATAACGACCGGCGGTGTGGGCTTCGAGCTCTCGCGCCCACTGCCAGTCGGAACGCTCGCGGAACTCACCGTCCAGCTTCCGGGCGTCAGCGGAGAGCCGATTCCGACCCGACTGGAGGTAGCTGTGCGCTCATGCTTGGCGCACGGTCAGGAATGGCGCATCGGCGCTGCGATCGTCGCTTGCGAGGAGGAGGATCGGCGACGCGTGCTCTCCTACTGCAACGTCGTGTGGCCATATCGTCGCCTGCGTGGCGAGAACGAGGTCGCGCCGCCCCTCGTCGCACCCTCGCTCGACCAGGCGAGCGTCTCCCTCATGCCCCGCGAAGCCACGCCGGCTTAGCTCGGTCGGCTGAGCCTGTCCCTGCGGCCTCTTGTGCGAGGCGCTTCGTCCGGCCAGTGTCCATGCTCGGCGAGGTAGGCCCGTGCCGCCTCCTCCTTCTCGCGCTCGACGCGATCGCCCTCGAAAGCAGCGCGGTAGAGCCAGTTGATCGCATAGATCGCCAGCCCGGCGCCGATGATGCCGGCGCCGCCCTCCAGGTCGGATTCGCTCCCAAGCGACATCACGATCACACCGGCGATCACGGCCGCAACTGGGAGGGCATAGCGAACGCCGAACAAGAACCAAGCAACGCGCCCCCGCTTCTCATCGGCCTGCTCGTTCGGCGATTGCTCGCCAGCCACGTTTGCTTCCTGAGAGCGCATCAGGCTGGACTCCCTGCCTGCTCCACCGCCACCGTTACAAGCGGCGCGAGCGTCTGGGCGAAGAAGGCGAGCGTACGGCTCCACGCGTCTCTGGCGGCCTCGGGCCGATAGCTCGGCCGAGTGTCGTTGAAGAAGGCGTGTCCTGTGTCTGGATAGATACGCAACTCGTGATCCGCGCCGGCCGCGCTCAGAGCAGCGTCGAAGGCGGGCAGCCCGGACACGATGCGCGGGTCGTCCTGCCCGTAGAAGCCGCACAGCGGACAATGGATCGAGCCGACCCGCTCCTCCTCCGGGGAGGAGCCGTAGTAGACGACTGCCGCGCTCAACTCAGGCTCCTCGCAAGCCAGCAGCGCCGACAGCGCGCCACCCAAGCAGAAGCCGATCGAACCGACCGGCCGCCCTGCGCATGCCGGATTTGCACTCAAGAAGGCGACCGCGGCTCTTAGAACGCTCAGATGGCGCTCGGAGTCTCCGCCAGCCCCGCCAAACAGGGCCGCAATGGTCTCGCCGACATTGCGAGCTTGCTCCTCAGGGAGCTTCGAGAGGGCCTCCGCCCGGCGAGCGTCATCGCCGAGCACAGCCATCCACTGCCCCGGAGGAATCGAGTTGAGAAAGGCCTTGGCCGCTGCGACCCGCTCGGCAGCCAGAACCGGCGGTCTGCCTCCACCGGCGGAGTACAGGTCGGGTGCCAGAGCTGCATAGCCGGCGCCGGCAAGACGCTCGGCCACGTCTTGGATATGACGATCGACACCCCATATCTCCTGGATCACTACGACGCCGGGCAGTGGGCCGTCCGCTGCGACCGGGCGACTTAGATATGCGGACACGCCCCCGGCTGGACTGTCGTAGTCAACCTGCTCGCTTCTCAGCTCCATAGCCGTCTCCTCATAGTTCGCCAGCACCTGTAAGTCCGAATGGGCTCCCCTCGGAGTCCTTGCAGACCGCCCACTTCTCGCCCGGATGCACGACGCTCCCGCCCAGCGCCTGGACGTTCGCGAGCGCCTCGGCCATATCGTCCACGGAGAAATACGGCAGCGAGAACGAATCGCCCGGGCCCCGCCCCCGCTCATGGACGCCGATCGCCGGGGCCTGCGAGCGCGTTTGCCAGCCATCCCCCTCCGTACCCTGACGAACCTCCAGCTCGACACCGAGAAACCCACTCCAAAACCGCAGCGCGCGCTGGGGATCGTCGGCGGGGAACTCGATGAGGGCGGCTGGAGCGTGCTTCACGAAGCCAAGGTTAGGACAACGGCTCGATGCGAACTCTCACGCTGCCTCTCCCTAGTCCTCGGGCGGGCGACGCTCGCGCTTACGTTCAGTCCGCTGGCGCTTGGCTTGAAGGCGGCGCTCGCGCGAGGCCGCGGTGGGACGAGTGGCGCGGCGATGCTTGGGAACGGCCAGAGCGCTTGCAAGCCGCTCGGCCAAGCGAGCCAGTGCCAACTCTCGATTGCGGGCTTGCGAGCGCTCGTCCTGCGCGATCGCGACCACGCGGGGGCCGACACGAGCCAGTATCCGATCCCGTTGCGCCTCGGTCAGCGTCGGCGAGGCATGCACGTCAAAGCTCGCTTCGACCCGGGAGGCGGTGACGTTGGCGTGCTGGCCGCCCGGCCCGGACGAGCGGCTTGCACGGATTGCGACCTCCGACAGCGGGATCGTCAGGTCGTCGGTGACCCGCAGTGTTCGCTTGAGGCTTTCGTCGGTGTCACTCAATGCAGTCGCCGGGATATGCCTATCACGAACGCACGCTAATTTGTCTTCCGACGCTAGTCTCGGGTCAATGTCCATCCGCCAACTGGAACTGAAACTGGGCCATGGGGATCATCGCGATATCCACCAGCATCGCGGTCGTCTGGAACGGGCACGGCCGGCCCCACCTTGCGGGTGGGAACCGGCCGTTGACCGCGAGATCGCTGGGCTCACGCGTGCGGCGCGGCCCGCGTGGTTTAGGGGAACGCGACTTCGAGCGCCGATCCTGTCGTAGCCTGGATCAGCTGCGTGCCTTCCAATATGCTTGGTGCGAATTTTCTCGTGCACGTCGGCATTTCTCCGTAGAAGGCTCCTTCGACGCCGGTGCCGACGTTTTTGGCACCCATCGTCAGCGCCGAGGCGGTGCATTCGGAGACGGTGATGAGGATGCCACCCACGACGCAGCGCACCATGAACCCAGGCGATCCGCTCGCGCCCGGCAGGCTCAGGTCGTGAGTCCGTGGCGTGAGCCCTTCGGCGAGGACCAGTTCCGATTTCCACGGTAGGTTCAGCGCGGCTACTGTGGGAGTCGTTCCGGAATCGCATTCCGCTCCCGGCAGGAGTTTGCAACTCGAGAACGAGAGTTTCGTGAGTTCGTCCAGTCCGGAGACGCCGGCCGATCCTTCGCCCGCGTCTTTGCATTCGACCTTCGTGGTTCCTTTGAGCACGGTCAGGATGATCGTGCCGGACTGTTTTGTGGCGATCGAGCCCGTCAGTGCTTTGCCACCCTGAAACCAGTTCTCATGCTGGGTCACTTGGAGCGCGGCACCGCTTTTGGCAGTGGTCAGGAGCGAGCCTTCCACCGTTCCTTTGCTCGCCACTCCAAAGGCGATGCAGCTGAGCTGTTCGCCGTCAAACGATCCTTCGACGCCGGAGGTCGTATTTGTCGCTCCGATCCTCAATTTACCGGTGCATTCCTCCGCCAATTTGTGTGGTATGCCGCCCACCGTGCAGTAGATGCGCAGGCCGGGGTTGCCTTTCCCGCCCGAGCTGATGGAATCCTGCGCTTTTCCGCTCACGATCGAGAGTTCGGAGTGCCACGGCAGGTTGAGATCTTCGTATTCGATGCTGTGTCCCGCCTCACATTCGCTTGCCGGCGTGTTACACAGACTGAAGTTCAGGTTGGTGACTTCGCCCGCGGCCCCGGGACCGACCTTCCGGGTAAGAGCGCCACTGCAGCTGAGCGAGAACGCTCCGCCGGACCTGCCACTGTCGATCAGCTTAAAGGTCCCAGTCGATTCCGATTCCACGGTGCTCGACAGCGCGCCCGCGCCCTGCCGCCATTCGATTTCGGCCGCCGAGGCATTTGCTACCCACACCAACGTGAGCATCGATCCGAGCATGATCGCAAGACGAGCATTGCGACTGAGAAGGGACAATCGGTTAACCATCCTACCTCCTTCATTTATTGGGCATTTCAAGGCATGTTCAGCGACCCTAAGCGTACGTGCCACAGAAATCAAGATGTAACACAGAAACCAGCAGTCCGCCGATGTGTTACTCACGATTAGTGGCTAGATGCCCGCCGCTACCGGTGGCGAACTCCGGGAGATCAGCCCATAATCCTCGCTCCCGCAGCGAACCGACAATCTGAGACCCGCGTTGGGTGACCTGCCAAGCATTTGGGCGCCCGGGCGCGCCGGCGCGCTTGTCGAGCAGATCCATACACTCAAGCCCGAGCAAGCAGAGCAATGGCCTGAGTGTGTCGAGCTATACCGACAGCGGCGGCAACCTCCCGATTGCTCGCGCCGGCATTGTCCACCAACCAGATACCGCAAGCACGCTCGCGCCCGATGCGCCCTAGGGGTCCCGCAGCTGCACTTCGGTAGACTCGTGCCTTTCCGCACAATGTCCGGGAAACGCCTTACTTTATGGGCATTTCGCCCGGGAACGAGGCGGGGGACCGAGGAATCGAACCTCGAGCAAGGGTTTTGGAGACCCCCATGTTACCGTTACACCAGTCCCCCAAAATGCCCTGTTTGCAGGGATTTTGGTCTTTCGCTGCTCTGGCCGGATGGCCGTGTGTAAGTCGCCTCAGGCGAGTTCTCAGAGGATACCGGCATCTGACACGGCCGGCCGCCCCGGTGGCAGCGGCTCGACCGAGCGCCTCCGCATCCCGTCACATGCCACCGCCTACAGCTACAACGACCCCGGCCCGCAGCCGCGGAT
>DATHMQ010000026.1:0-19291 GCA_035486935.1 Solirubrobacteraceae bacterium | reverse complement strand
AGCTCGCAGCCGCAGAACATCTTCGTACGGGTGGCCAGCTGGATGTGGATCTCCAGGCCGATGACGGGCTCGTAGGCGGTCGTCATGAGCCATGCCCCCCCCGCGCGCGCGGGGCATCGCCAATTTGAAGGCATACATCCCAAGCACGCAGGCAGACGAAAATGGCGTGTTTGCTCATAGCCCCCCTTCCCGGGACCCACCGTCGTGGTGGGCGGGCGGACGCGCCGGGGTCGAATCGAAGCCGATCGCCTGCTCCAGCGCGTACGCCGCGTCAAGCAGAGCGTTCTCGCTGAAGGCGGGGCCGGCGAGTTGCAGTCCGACCGGGAGACCATCGCTCAGCCCACACGGGATCGAGATCGCTGGAATGCCTGCCAGCGACATTGGCACCGTACAGAAATCGTTGAGATACATCGACAGCGGATCGCCGGTCTTGGCGCCCAGCTCGAAGGCCACGGTCGGGCTCGTCGGCGTGACGACGAAATCGACACGCTCGAAGACAGAGCGGAAGTCCTCGACGATCTTCGTGCGCACCCGTTGGGCGCGGCCGTAGAAGGCGTCGTAGTAGCCGGAGGACAACACGTAGGTGCCGAGCATGATGCGCCGCTTGACCTCGGCGCCGAAGCCGTCGTGGCGCGTTTGCGTGTACATGCCCACCAAGTCCTCCGCATCGACCCGCAAGCCATAGCGGACCCCGTCGAAGCGGGCCAGGTTCGACGATGCCTCGGCCGGGGCGATCACGTAATAGGCCGACAGCGCATGTGGGGCGTGCGGCAGGCGCACCTGTTCGATCTTTGCGCCCAATCGCTCGGCCTGCCGCAAGCTGGCGTTGAAGGCGGCGAGCACGCCCGCTTCGATGCCCTCGCCTGTCAGCTCCTCGGGCACGCCCAAGCGGATCCCCTCGAGGCTCTCGGCGCTCGGCAACGCGATCTCGTACGGAAAGCTCAAAGAGGTGGCGTCGCACTCGTCGCGGCCGACCATGTGGCGCAGCATCAGAGCCGCGTCGCTGACGTCGCGTGTCAGCGGGCCCGCCTGGTCCAGTGAAGAGGCGAAAGCGATCATCCCGTAGCGCGAGACCGCGCCGTATGTCGGCTTCATGCCGACGATCCCGCACAGGGCGGCCGGCTGGCGGATCGAGCCGCCCGTATCGGTGCCGAGCGCCCACGGCGCCAAACCGGCCGCCACCGCCGCGGCGCTGCCGCCCGAGGAGCCGCCTGGCACGCGCGTGCGGTCCCACGGGTTGAGCACCGGACCGTAGGCGGAGTTCTCGTTGGAGGAGCCCATCGCGAACTCGTCCTGGTTGGTCTTGGCCAGCAGCGGCGCGCCAACGCTCTGGAGACGTTCGACCACGGTGGCGGTGTACGGCGGCAGGTAGCCCTCGAGGATGCGCGAGCCGGATTGACTCGGCACGTCCTTTGTGCAGAACAGGTCCTTGACCGCCAGCGGCACGCCGCCCAGCGGAGTTCCGGACTGGGGCACCGCAAGCTGAGGCGCCGGGTCTTCGGGCGCGACCCAGGTGAAGCAGTTCAGCTCGTCGGCGGCTGCGCGCACGCGGTAGGCGTCGAACAGTTCGCTCGCCTCGAGTTCGCCGGCGGCAAGCGCCTGTGCGGCGGCCGCCGCGGACAGATCCAGCAGCTCGCTCGCGCTCATGCGAGCCGACCCTCAAAACCGATGCTCATGCCTATGCGTCCGGGCTCGGGGTGACGCGGCGCATCGTCATGCCTGCGGGGAGGGGACGAGGAAACCATCGCCGCTGACGACCGGCGCCTGGGCAAGCACGACCTCGCGTGGGAGCGACTCGCACGGCTCGTCCGGGCGCAGTCTGCCTGTCACCTCGGCGACATGCGTGGTGACCGGGACGCCCTCCAGGTCGAGCTCGGCGATCTTGGCCACGTGGTCCAGCACAGCCGAGAGCTCGCGCGCCATCGGCTCGATCTCATCCTCGCTCAGGCGCAGGCGCGCCAGGGCGGCTACGTGCAATACCTCGTCGCGGTCGATCATCGGCTGCGCATTCTAGGTGGCGAGTTTGCGCGGCTCGGGGCTGGCCGGCGGGTACAGCGACGTGCGTTCGTCGCGCATCGACTGCCACGAGCCCGCGAAGATCAGGATCGTGCCCGCCAGCGCCAGCCAGGCACCCGCGCACAACGAGGTTGCCGAGTCTGGCCGCTCGAGCACGCGCACGATCGCGGCGATCGTGCCGACCAGCCCGAACAGAACACTCCAAACCGCTGACGCCACCGGGAAAGCGGTCGAGCGCTCGGCGAGCGTGGTGAGCACCAGCACCAGGGCGCTCAGCGCGGCGATCATGATCAGGACGACCGCCGGCCCAAACGTGGCCCAGGCGCTGAACAGGACTCCAGCGTTTTCATACCAGGGACGCGTGAGCGCGACGATCGCCAGGATCGCACCCACGAGGGCGAGCAGCTCTCCCGAGCGCAAGCGAGTGAGCTTCATCGTGCCTTGCCCGCCCTCTTAGCCGGGCGCAGTCGGATGAGCTCCATTGGGCCCCACCTCGCCGCCTTTGCCGTCCGCCAACACATGAGCTCGGTCATGTCCCCACCGCCATTCCGGCGGACGGGTCGCGCTGAGCGCGGGCAGCTTGCAACGTGTTGTTGAGAAGCATCGCGATCGTCATCGGCCCGACGCCGCCCGGCACCGGCGTGATCGCGCTCGCGACCTCGCTCACCGCCGCGAAGTCGACATCGCCGACGAGGCCGCTCTTGGTGCCCGCCTGCTCCGGCGAGAGGCGGTTCATGCCGACGTCGATCACGATCGCGCCCGGCTTGACGAAGTCGCGCTTGACGATTCTCGCCCTGCCCACGGCCGCGATCAGGATGTCCGCGCGAGCGCACACCTCGCGCAGGTCTCGCGTGCGCGAATGGCAGATCGTGACGGTCGCGTTCGCCTCCAGCAGCAACTGCGCCATCGGCTTGCCGAACAGGTTCGAGCGCCCCACGACGACCGCCTCGGCTCCTTCGAGCTGTGCGCCTGCGCTTGCGAGCAGCTCGATCACGCCCGAGGGCGTGCACGGGCGCAGGCCCGGCCGTCCGAGCGAGAGCAAGCCCGCGTTGACCGGCGTGAGTCCGTCGACATCCTTGCGCGGGTCGATCAGGCCCGTCAGCGCCCGGCCATCGAGATGATCGGGCAACGGCAACTGCAGCAAGACGCCACTGACAGCCGGGTCATCGTTGAGCGCTTGCAGACGACCGGCGACCTGCTCGAATGTGGCATCCGCGGGGAGGCGTTCGTCATACGGCGTCATCCCGACCTCCGCGCACGCGCGCTGCTTACCGCCCACGTATACGGCCGAGGCTGGGTCCTCGCCGACGAGCACCGTCGCCAGGCCGGGCGGCTGTGCTCCCTCCGCCACGAGTTCGGCGACGTCGCGTGCGACATCCGCACGCACGCGTGCGGCTATGGCCTTGCCGTCGATGATTGTCGCCGTCACGGATCGAATCGTATTGATGATGTTCCAGTCGGTGCATGCACCGACTCGCGGGGACGTACATGTACGTCCCCGAACCGGGCCGCATGCGGCCCGGTTCCCGACAGTGCATGCACTGTCGGGCCGACCGGTGCATGCACCGGTCGGAACAGCAAAACAGCGGGTCTGGCATCAGCGACGGCTGACCGGGGCATAGTCGGCCATCAACTTTCGCTCACTGCCATCTCCGGCGAAGCGCACAACGATGATCCCGCCCGGCTCGACGCCGGTGACGACGCCCTCACCGAACGCGGCGTGCACGATGTCATCGCCGAGGCGATAGGAGGCCACCGGTTCGGCCGAGCGAGAGGCCGAGGCCCAGTCGCCGCCCCCGCCCCCACCACGTGCACCCATGCTCGCGGAGCCGCCTACGCCCGCGCCGACTCCCACTCCGATGCCCACCCCGCGGGGACGCGCCATACCCCCCGGGGCACGGGCAGGTAGCTCCTCACGTTCACACAAGTCCGCGGGAATCTCGTCGAGGAAACGGCTCGCGAGACCGAAGGTGGAAGCGCCGAAAACCGAGCGGCGCCTGGCGTATGTGAGATACAGCTCGCGCATCGCGCGGGTCACCGCCACGTAGAAGAGGCGCCGCTCCTCCTCGATGCCGCCTTCGTCGAGCGCGCGCTGGTGCGGAAAGACGCCCTCCTCGCAGCCCGCCACGAACACGATCGGGTACTCGAGACCCTTGGCGTTGTGCAGGGTCATCAGCGTTACAAGTCCCTCGTCGTCTTTACGCGAGTCGCCGTCGGCCTTGAGCGCGATCTCCTGCAGGAACTGCTCGAGCGTGTCCGCCTCGGCCGGGTTGTTGGCGTCGAACTCGTGCGCCACCTCGACGAGCTGTTGCAGGTTTTCGACGCGGCCCTGCGCCTCGAAGGCCTTTTCGCCGTGGCCAAGCGACTCGGCTTCGAGCGCTTCCACGTAACCGCTACGGGCGAGCACCGCCTCCATCAGGTCGCCCACCGGGATGCCGCCTGCCTGCCTGCCGTGTGCCTCTTGGGTACGCCCTTCAGGGTGTGCCCCTGAGGGTGCGCCCTTCAGGGTGTCGCGTGCCAGCTCAGCCAAATCCTGCATCGTCGCCATGAAGCGACTCAGCGACTTGATCGCCGCCGCGCCCAAGCCCGGGATGCGATCGGCGGCAGCGGCCACCTCCCAGACCGATTCCCCCACGCTCGCAGAGTGGGCGACGATCCGCGACAGCGACGTCTGCCCGAGCCCACGTCTTGGCGAATTGGCGACGCGCTGGAAGCTCACGACGTCGAAGGGATTGGCGATCCAGGCGAGGTAGGCGACCGCGTCCTTGATCTCCGCCCGCTCGTAGAACTTGGTACCACCGATCACCTGATAGGCGATCTCGCGCCGGACCAAGGTGTCCTCGATCACGCGCGACATTGCATTCGTGCGGTAGAAGATCGCTATCTCGGAGCGTGAAGCTCCCTCGTCGACAAGCCGCTCTGCCTCGCCCACGACGAAACGCGCCTCGGCGTGCTCGTCGTCGAGACCGTGCACCCTGATCGGGCTGCCCGACCCCTTGTCGCTCCACAGCCGCTTGGCGATCCCGCCGCGGTTGTTGGCGATGACAGCGTTGGCGGCAGAGAGGATCGTCTGCGTGGAGCGATAGTTCTGCTCCAGCTTGACCACGCGCGCGTCGGGGAAGTCCTCGGTGAAGTCGAGGATGTTCGATACGTCGGCTCCACGGAAGCTATAGATCGACTGGCTGTCGTCGCCGACGACCGCCAGGTTGCGGTATCCGGGAGCGTTCACGCGCGACCCGCTTGCCTGCCCACGCCCCTCAGGATGCGTCCCTGAGGGTGTGCCCTCCAGGGCACCCGTCGGCTTGGCGCGACCACCACCGACGAGCAGCTGCAGCAGCCTGTACTGAGCATGGTTCGTGTCTTGGTACTCATCCACCAGCACGTGCTTGAAGCTCTGTGCGTAGTGCGTGCGCACGTCCTCGAACAGCTCCAGCAGGTTCACGGTGCGGAACAGCAAATCGTCGAAGTCCATCGCGTTCATGCGCAGCAGTTCGCTTTCGTAGAGCTGGTATACCTCGGCCAACACCTGCTCAAACGGCGAACCGGTCGCCTGCGCGCAGTCCGAGGCCGCAAGCAGTTTGTTCTTGGCCTGGGAGATCTGGCTGTGGACCGCGGCCGGCGCGAAGCGCTTCGGGTCCACGCCGACCTCCTCGATGCAGCGCTTGACCATCCGCCGCGCGTCGGCCTGGTCGTAGATCGTGAAACGCGAGGTGTAGCCCAGGCGCTCGGCATGCGCGCGCATGATTCGTGCGCAGGCGGCGTGAAAGGTCATCAGCCACATGCGCCGCATACTGCCTCCGAGCAACTGTTCGACGCGCCCGCGCATCTCCTGCGCCGCCTTGTTCGTGAACGTGATCGCGAGGATCTCACTCGGATGCGCCTGTCCCGTGAAGATCAGGAAAGCGATGCGATGGGTCAGGACGCGCGTCTTGCCGCTGCCGGCGCCGGCGAGGATCAGCAGCGGCCCCTCGCCGTGAGTGACGGCCTCGCGCTGGGGCTCGTTGAGGCCCTCCAACAACGCCTGGACGCGCTCTGGATGCTCTTCCGGCGGAGCCTGCAAGGGCGCGGAGGAATGGTCGGAAAGCGCATGTGCGGTAACTGGACGGTCGTTCTCGGACATCTGTTGGAGCATAGAAGCGGCCTCGGCTCACATGGCGATGCGTGGCTCCAAGTACAAACGTCGGGGCGATTGGAAATCCTGGCGCTGAGGGATCGAGTCCCGGTAGTCGATCTCGCGGTCGCGATAGTGCCAGGCGTCCTGCTTGGACACCACCTCAGGCTCCCAGGTCTTCACACCGCGACGACGGGCATCGAAGACGATCAAGTAGCCGTTGATCTCGTGCTTGGGGTGCCGTTCATGGCACTCGTCTAGGTAGTTAGCCAACTGACTGGCGCCTTCTCGCGCTCGAGCGTCGGCGTATTTGGTGCCCAGATCGTCCCCCGCCTCGTTGAGGCTCTGGCCGAGCCACTTGATCTCGATCAGGGCTATGTGACCGACCATCGACCAGCTGACTTCAATATCGACCGGTTCGGTCTCCGAGACGTTCTGCTCCTCGTCGACCCGCACTGACATTGTGTCGCGCACCGACGACCTCAGATGGGCCGCAAGCGAGCGGCGCATCCGCCTCTCTGGCTTGTTGCACAGCACCAGATGTCGATTCTGGGACTCTCTGGCCCAGGCTTCGCGCAAAGTGGGACATGTCGAGCTGGCCGCAAGCGACCCCGTGTAGTAGTCCAGCGCCTCCTCCAGGTTCCAGAAGGTCGGCGGCGCGAGCGCGCTGGGATAGCCGTTTGGGTTATCGATCTCTCGCAGCCCGCTCGGCAACGCGATCGCCTCTGACGGCCCGTCCTCCGGTCGATTCGTCGCGTCGAACAGATAGACGATCGCGTGCTCCACCAGCTGCCGCCAGTCAATTGCCTCGCGCGGCCACACGCGAAGGCTCCTCTCGCCGAGCACCTGCACAACAGCGCCCGTTCCCATCCGCTTCAACTCGACGGGCTTGCTTATCTCGATCGAGCCGGAGGTATCGAGCGGCTGGAACTCAGGATCGAGTGTGGCAAATATCAAGAGTCCATCGGGGAAGCTCTTTGGCGAGCGTTTGCCGTAGTAAATCGAGTGAACAGCCTTCAGCACCTCACGTAGACGTTCGATCCCAAGCTGCCCGTGCTCGCGCTCGACGTGGACCGTGTACATGTCCTGGGCCAGTGCGGCCATCTTCTCTGCTTCGTAGCTCACGCCGCTTGCGACTCTGCGCTGCCGTACTCGTCCGCCAGGTACGCCAGCCAGACAACCGTCGGAACCGTCAAGTCCTCGTCATCGTCTCTAGGCCTCTTAAGCGCCTCGGAGAGAGCTTCGAACTGATCGGAGACCAGTTCTAGGCTGGTCTCGTCGAGCAGCATCTTGTGCCGCATAAACCCCAAAGCCCGATTGAGCCCGGGCTCCTTCGACAGCGCATTGGAGAGTGAGGGCAGCGGCATCGAGAGCGTTGCCGAGGCGCTGGCATCCAGGTAGCGCAAGCGGCGATCGTTGGGCGCCAGGCTCCGCTGGAACTCCAGCTCGACACATCCGCCCTGCGTCAATCGAAACACGCGATCGTCTTGCTCGATCCAGCCAGTGCGACCGAGCCAACCGACGGCCTCGGCGATATCTTTGGCGAACGGCGCACCCGTCTCCGTCACCGAGAACCTGAATCCCCAATCGCGCGCTCGAGCGCCGTCGTAGACCGACAGCAGGCAACCGAGATAGTCAAGCACCTGTAGCTCCCCCAGCGTTACACCGTTCGTGCTCGCCCCTACGGTGTCGAGTAGCTGCAGCGTGTCAAACGACGCTTGCGGGGAGATCAATGCTCGTCCCCCCCGTCGAGTCGACGCTCGATCTGTCCATACGCTTCCTCGAACAGGCCCTCGGATTCCTGCTGGACATCTGACAGCTCTGTCCACTCGGTCATTCGAACCAGCTCCATGCCCTCGCGACGACAGACCTGGGCTAGGTTCACTAGCAGCCGGGAAGTGTTGATGTTGGCCGTCATGACGAGCAGGTTGTCCTTGGCGAAGCGGCCGAACATGCTGCCAGCCCGACTCTCGTAGGAGATGTCCAGCGAGCCCTCTGGAGTGTCCACGTACAACGTGGCGGGGTACAGCGAGCGCGACAGCTTCTGAGCCAGCGCCATGCGCAGCGCAATATCCATGAAGTAGCGCTGGCTCTCCGAGAGCGCGTCAGGGCTGGCGCGCTCGGAGCCATCGAACGTGAGACGCAGGCCGACGTGATGACCACGGCGCTCCAGGTCAACCTGCAGCGGCATGCCGAGGAACTCTTCGGCGAGCTCCTGTAGCAGCGGCACGAACTCGCGCTCCATCCGCACGAAGCGACTCGTCAGGTCGTCGCGCACCTTATTGAGTTGAGCTTGCGCTTTGTCGCGGCGCTGGACTTCTTCGTCCTTTTCAGTGAGCAGGTGATCGATCTCGCGCTGCATTCCGACCTGAGCATCGTTGGGTTCGCTGTGGCCCTCCGTTCTCAACAGCGAGCGCGTATTCGCGGTCTTGAAATTGTCCAGCTCGCGGCTGACGCTGCGCAACTGCTGGTCGACCTCATTTAGCTTTTGACGCTGACGCGAGAGATGGGCTTCGGCATCCTTCTGTGCCTTTTCACTTGCAACGAGCAGCTCGCCGAGCTTGCGCAGAAGCTCGCGCAACTCCGGCTGCTCCTCTTCCGTCGAAACGTCGATGGGAGAGCTGCACAGCGGGCATTGAGCTTCGTCTAGCCTGCCCCTCACCGAGGCCGAGACCTGCTCGCTGTGCGTCCCGCAGAGCTCGCACCGATGCTCCTGCAAGGCGTAGTTGACAATCGGATGTTGATGCACGAGGGTCGAGGATCTAACTCGCCCGTCATAGGCCTCGCGGTAGGCCCGCCCAGCCGAGACTTGCGCCGCAAGCGCTTCGTCGACCTTCAGTTCGGCCTCGTCGACTACGCCGGTCAGGCGCAAGTGCTCCTCGTCGATCCGGTCTCGAGCATTGCTCAGCCTTTCGTGCTCCTCCTGGACGGCCTCGTCATCCGTTCCGTCTTGCGAATTTTCCGCGAGGACCTTCTGAAGATCTTCGAGGCGTTTTCGCGCACCGGTTGCCTGCCACTGCAAGCTGCGGGCTTTGGACTCGGCCGAGTCGTAGGCGTGTTGGAGCGCTTCCGCTTGCGCCACCCTCTTTGGGGGGATACCGAAGGCGAGGAACAGCGCCAACTCCGTGGCCCGTTGAGACCAGAACAGCAGCCTGTGGCTCTCGTCGAAGGTGAGCACGATCAATTGCAAGAAGACAAGTTGCTCGAAGGCCTCCAGCCCGGTCGCCTCCAGGATGCTCTCGACATAGCATTCGTGGCGTTGTGACTCGCTCGTCTGCGGCCCCCGGAGGTCAATCGTCACCTCTCCGTCGCGTTCGACCATGAGACTTCGCAGGCCCAGTGGCTCGAACATGCCGCGCACCAGTTTGAAGCGACTGCTCGCGACAGTCATCTCCAGCTCCACCTCCGCAAGTTCGTGATCGGCTGAGCTGATTCGTCCTTCGAAGCAACGAGTCGAGTACTCCCGCGAATCTGCGTAGAAATCCTGTGAGCGAAGGAAGCTCAGATCGGGTCGCGGGACCGTCCCGGTGATCGCATATCCGAGCGTCGCAAGGAAAGTGGACTTGCCCAGGCCGTTAGCTCCCGCCAGACAGAAGACCGGACGATCGAAGTCGACCTCTACGACGCGTCGCCGCTTGTACAGAGAGAAGTGGCGCAGCTCCATGCGCTCGATCCGCGGCAGCATGAGCGCGTACTCGCCGTCCACCCCTCCATGCTTAGGCACGTGCGCCAGGCTTCCGTGACGATCCACGCAATAGGATGAATCCATTCATTGTGGACCGCAGCCTAGCGATAGCGACGGAAAGACCGTCGACCCCGGGAGACTTCCGACATCCGCGACCCATAGGCTGCGCTTGTGACTCCCCTCTACTCGCCACGCGTTTGACGCGTGCCCACCGGCCAGGAACAACTGCTTCTAACGAAGGACGCGCTGGGCAGCCAAGCCGATGAAGGTCGTCGGCCCGAGCCTAGACGCGACGCCCTGCCGCAGGACTGGAAGGAGCTCTGGAAGCCACCAGGGGAAGAGCCTATGCACTTGGATTGGCTGCGGCTGCAGAAACAGAGCAAGGAGCTGGCCCAAGAGGTCGAACTGGTCGATCTCAGGGATGAATTCGGCCCACTGGTGGGGTCCGTCGAGCTGCGGGACGAGCCGGTGCACCGCTGGCTCTCCTACAAGGAGGGCTTTTCACCTCGCCTGCTCGGGAGGGTCATCGATCGGCTCGAACTCGTAGAGGGCCTGCACGTGGTGGATGCGTTCGGGGGCGTCGCGACGACAGCCCTGTCGGGATTGGTCCACCCCAAGGTCGGCGAAGTCCGCAGCGTCGAGTACTCGCCATTCGCTTGCTTCGCCGGGCAGACCAAGTTGCACTGGCCTGACCTGGACCCAGGAAGACTGCGCAAACTGCTCAAGCAGGCCCTCGCCTACGACAGCAGGCGCGCAGTCGAAGTGCCCGATCTCGCAGCGTTCAACAACGAGGAGATCTTCCCATCCGACCGTATACGCGAATTGATCCGCGCCCGCGATCACCTGTACGACTTGACCGGCTGCGACGACCCCGAGCGAGACTTCTTCTTGCTGGGGCTAGCCAGCGTGGTGGAAGATCTCTCCGGCGCTATCAAGGACGGGAGGGCGCTGCGCATCAAGCGAACTCGCAAGCGTCGATCGTCGTCGTTGGCAGACGCAAAGCCGGAGGTGAGCGTCGCGGGGACTGTGCCTCGAGCATTGGCCGGCCAGTGGAGTGGGATGCTCGCCGATCTCGACTCGCTGGCGCTTGCGGGCAAGCAGACAGCCGACAAACAGGCCTTCCACCTGCGTGGCGATGCACGTCATCTCGACAGAGTGACGCTGTACGGCGAAGAGCCTGCGTTCCCCGACGGTTGGGCCGATCTCGGCTTGTTCAGCCCGCCCTACCTCAACTGCATCGACTACACCGAGGTGTACAAGATGGAGCTGTGGATGCTCAAGTACATAACCAACCAGCACGAGTTCAGGGAGACTCGCCTAGGCACACTTCGAAGTCATCCGTCCATCCGCTTCTCAGAGTCCAAGCATTTTGATGACATTAAAGGAGATGCGATCGAGCTGATCGAGGGGATCTCCGACTGGGTGAGCAGCGGAGGGGGTCGGCAGGAGGTCGGACCGGTCACTAAGCAGTACTTCGAAGACATGTTGCAGGTATGGCGTGAGCAGTACCGCGTTCTGCGCGATGGCGCTTATGCCGTCTGTGTGGTGGCTAACTCGACCTTTTCGCGACGTAAGCAAGACGAGCAGAGAGCACGCAAAGAAGAGTGGCGGATACCTTTGCTGACCGACGTGCTGCTGGCCCATCTAGCGCTGGTGGCGGGGTTCAAATCCGTCCAGATCTGGGAGGCGAGGGAGCTGAGACCTCGCAACGTCCAGGCAGGACGTGCGCGCGAGTCGCTTGTAGTTGCTCGCAAGGGTCCAGGCGCGCCATAACCTACGCAAGCTATCCAAGCCGGTCTAGTTGGCAGCGACTTAGGGGACAATCATCCCCTCATATGAGTACTTCAGCCAGACAAATCGGTATCCCGTGGCGTCGTTGACCGATCAGGTGCGCGCTGTATGCGCTCAAGTTGCAAACAAAGCGCGCCGAGTGCGGATCGACATGGACGCGGTCGCCGAGGTACAGCCGGCGGCCCCGCCCTCGCTTGACCGCAGATTTCACTACGTCGAGGGCGAGCCAGCAGACGTGGCCGACTACATCCTCGCACTCGACACGATCAACTTCGGCTCAGGCTGGTTTCCGACGTTGCGCAAGCGCCAGCTGGATGGTAGGCACGTCAGCGGCTACTTCACCGTGGCATGGGCGCTTGCCGACTATGTGCGCGCGCACGGGCCGCCGACGGGCGCCTGGCTATCGCAGGTGAGCACGGTCGAGATCGCCGAGATCCTCTCCCAGCGTCCCGACAACGAGCTGATGAGCCTCTACTCGCAGGCTTTGCGTGCGCTTGGTCGCTTCCTGGCCGAGCGTCCCGCTCGCCGCGTGGGCGGACCATCACGCAGACAGGCGCGACGCGCACTCGACCTCGTAGCCGAATCCGAGGGCTCAGCCGAGCGCTTGGCCTCCTCGCTGGCGCGGGGGATGGCGATGTTCGACGATCGAGGTTTCTACAAGCGCGCCCAGATTCTCGCCAGCGACCTTGCGCTCGCCGGGGTGACCCAGTTCTCAGACCTAGATCGCCTCACGATCTTCGCCGACAACCTCGTGCCCCACGTCCTGCGCTGCGATGGCGTGCTCGTCTACGACGGACAGCTCGCGGCACACATCGACCGCGGCGAGCGTCTCGCCCTGGGCTGCGCCGAGCGCGAGATCCGCGCCTGCGCGCTGCACGCCTGCGAGCTAATCTCCAAGCGTACAGGCGTGCCGGCGCGCAAGATCGACACCTGGCTGTGGACGCGAGGCCAGTCACCTGAGCACAAGGCACGTCCCCGCCACCGCTGCCGCACCGTCTTTTACTGATCGCCCGAACACCCCATGCGCCTGATGTGCGTTGGCGGCGGAGGTCAACCCCCGGCGGGATTTGGCCCCTTGACCGTGCGCAACGGCCTGACCTCGGCGACCGGCTCTACATCCTCACCGGAGAGCTCGGCCACCGTGCGTTCGAGCGCGCCGATCCGGCTGGCCAGCCCCTGGATCGCCTCGGCGATCGGGTCGGGCAGATGGATCCAGTCGGCATCGGGACCCTCGGGACGGCGCCCGTCGACGCGCACCGGGTGACCCGGGTTGCCGACGACCGTGGAATTGGGCGGCACATCGGTGATGACTACGCTGTTGGCCCCGATCTTGGCGCCGTGGCCGATCATGATCGGCCCGAGCAGCTTGGCCCCCGAGCCGATGGTCACGTTGTCCTGCACCGTGGGGTGGCGCTTACCGGTGGCAAAGCCCGTGCCGCCAAGCGTGACACCTTGGTAGAGCGTGACGTCGTCACCGATCTCGGCGGTCTCGCCGATCACAACTCCGGAGCCGTGGTCGATGAAAAGCCCCTTACCGATGCTGGCAGCCGGGTGGATCTCGATCCCGGTCACGGCTCTCGAAACGAGCGCGATCGCGCGCGGCAGCAACGGCACTTCCGAGGTGTGCAGCACATGCGCGACGCGGTGGGCAAGCAACGCCTGGATTCCTGGCCAAGTCGCGACGATCTCGACCGGCGCCACGCCGCACGCAGCGGGATCGCGGTCGCGCGCAACCTCGACATCGCGACGAAGCTCCCTTGCGACCCGTGCGACAGTACCGATGCCGAGCATGCAGAAAGCGTAGCGGGCTTACGACGGCGCGAAAAATGCCTGCGAGATGTAGCGCTCGCCTGAGTCGGGCATGATCGTCACGATCCGCTTGCCCTTGGACTCAGGCCGCGCTGCGACCTGCAAGCTCGCCCACAACGCGGCGCCGCAGGAGATTCCGGCAAGCAATCCCTCGCGCCGTGCGCAGGTCCATGCGGTTTGGATCGCATCGTCGTCCGAGACCGGGATCACCTCGTCGATCAACTCGCGGTTCAGGACCGGCGGGACAAAGCCTGCGCCGATGCCCTGGATGCGGTGCGGACCTGGCGGCGAGCCCGAGAGCACCGCCGAGCCACTCGGCTCCACCGCCACGACGTGCAACTTCGGGTTCTGCTCGCGCAGATATTCTCCGACGCCTGTGATCGTGCCACCGGTGCCAACGCCCGCGACGAGCACATCCACGCGACCATCCAGCGCTCCGGCAATCTCGGGACCGGTCGTGCGGCGATGGGCCTCCGGGTTGGCTGGATTGGAGAACTGGTCGGGCAGGAACACGTCGGAGTCGCGGGCCATCGCCTGTGCCGCTTGTACGGCCTCCCCCATGCCCCCAAGCGACTCGGTGATCTCGACACTCGCGCCGTAGAGCTTGAGCAGGATCTCGCGCTCGCGGCTCATTCCCTGAGGCAGCGTCAGCACCAGCTCGTACCCCTTGGCAGCACACACGAACGCGAGCGCGATACCGGTGTTGCCGCTCGTAGCCTCGACGATCGTGCTGCGCCCCGGCTCGATGCGGCCCTCGGCCTCCGCGGCCTCGATCATCGCCACGCCGATCCGATCCTTGACACTTCCCCCTGGGTTGAACGCCTCCAGCTTTGCGTACAACTCGACGCCGGCCTGTTCAGAAGTTGCGCCTTCGAGCATCCGCTGCAGGCGAATCAGCGGCGTCCCACCGACAAGCTCCGCAATGTTGATCGGGATTGACCCCATATGTCCACGACAATAGTGGCTCAGGTCAAATGTGGTACATGCTCGCGCCCGAGTCGCGTGCTTCGCGCTCGATCACGTCGGCGATGCTTGTCTGCTCCAGCACCTCGCGGGCGGCCTTGGAAGCGTCGCCAAAGACACCATCGGCGTCGCGGCCGAGCGGACCGTCGAGCAGCTCCACCACTTCGAGCACACTCACCTGCGATGGGTCGCGGGCAAAGCGGTAGCCACCCTTGACCCCGCGCTGAGAGTTGACCACGCCGGCGCGCCGCAGCACAGCGAACAGCTGCTCCAGAAACTGGACCGGCATCTCACGACGGCGCGCGAGCTCGCCGATCGGCACCGGCTCAGAGCCACCGGCTCGACCAAGCTCCGCGAGCGCGGCCACCGCATAGGGGGACTTACTTGTGATCGAGATCATCGCGCAAGCGCGATGCTACGCAGAAAGCGTCTCGGACGGCGCGTGGGGCGCCCAAGCTCCTCTTAGAAGGTCTTTCAAAATGACCTGCCCGTCTCGACACCCCTTAGTGTGGAGCTGGGGTATTTATTTTGGTACCTAATCTTTATCTATGCCTTCGCAAAAGGGGGTGTTTGAGCAGATCATTCAAATATGAGCCATACACCCAGCTTTCACCGACCCATGAACGCCCCGCCGCGGAGCTCCTTTTGAAAGACGTTCTTAGAGCCAACCGCGCTCTGTGGCGATCAGGACAGCCTGGGCGCGGTCGACCGCGCCGAGCTTGCCGTAGATGTTGTGCAAGTGCGTGCGCACCGTGCTCGTGGAGAGCGTCAGCTCATGGGCGATCTGCTTGTAGACCTTGCCTTCGGCAAGCCGCTGCAGCACACCGACCTCGCGGCCTGAGAGCGGACAGGGATCGACCGTGCGCTGGCGCTGAGCACGCGAGCTCGGCAACTCGTACATCACGCGGCGCAATTCCTCTGGACCGAGCCCAAGCGCACGGGCGCATGTGAGCATCTCCCCCGGCGCGACCGGCGCCCCGTGGGCATAGTGCGCGAGCATGTCGGCAAGGCGCACGAAGACGGCCTCGCCACTGGCATCGGAATTGTGGTGGCGCTCGATGACCGTGGCGATCGCCGGCGGCAAACCCCAGCGGCGTGCGAGAACACCGCCCACGAGCGCATGATCGACACCGAGCTCGCGTCGTTCCTGATGGATGCGCTTCTCGGGCGTCTGGCCTTCCTTCTTGACCTGCGCGATGTAGCCGGGGTAGGCGTGCATCAGCACGAGCTTGCCGACGTCGTGGAGCAGGCTTGTGACGGTCAGACGGTCGCGATGCTCGTAGCCGACCTCGGCCGCGAGTCGGTCGGCTGTGTGCTGGGTGGCGAGTGCGTGCAGGCGGAAGCGCTCGGGTGCCGTGTCCCAGCCGGAGGAGCGCTCGAAGAAGTCGAAGGTACGCACCCTGCTGGCGATCGATTCGACCGCCTGGGGCGTCAGCCGATCGACTGCGCCGACTACCGTCTCGATGCGTTCGGAGGGACCGCAGCCCTCGTTGGCGAGACGCATCACCGCGATCAGCAGTGCCACGTCGGACTCGACGGTGGCGACGATGTCGGCGGTCGCCACGTTGTCCTTGGAGATGACCGCAAGCAGACGACTACGGGACTCTGACAGCGCCGGGAACGCGTCGAGCGCCTCGAATGCGCGCATCAAGCGGCGACCGTGACCCTCGTTCTGATGGCGCTCGCCAGATCCGCTCGCGCCACTCAAGCTGCTCGGGCGTCGCCCAGGCGCAGAGGAATCCGCGGGGGCGCTTGCGTGTGTTGGCTTTGTCACTGTCGCTTGCGTGCTCATGACACCTTCTTGACGGGGCGGCATCCGAGCCAACCCATGTGTTCGTCATGAGTCCTATCGGCAGCTCCACATGGTTTGTTGAGCGGGCGCCGTCCCAGTGCATAGCTTGGGCTCCCAGTGCTGAGCGTGCGAGAACCGATCCGCCGCTTTGGCGGGCACCCAAACCCAGCCATCCTGCCGGCCGGCCGGCGTCAGCGAAACGACCTCAGCCGGCGAGCGCGAGATCGATGCGGCGCAAAGTCTCCTCGCGACCGAGCAGCGCGACGCTCTCGAAGATGCCTGGCGAAACGGTCGTGCCCGCGATTGCCACACGCACCGGCTGATAGACCTCGCGCGGCTTCGCGTCGTGGCGCTCGATCACTTGCGCAAGCGCTGACTGCACTGCCTCGACCTCGAAGCTCGGCGCCGAGGAGAGCTGCGCTCGCGCGTCCGCCAACACCGACACTCCACGCTCGCCAAGCCAGCGCTCGCGCGCCGTGGCATCCTCCGCGACACCCGTGAAGAAGAAGCGCGACAGCGGCCAGAAGTCGGCGAGCGTCTGAATCTTCTCCTGACTGATCGCCACGGCACCCTCTAGCAGCTGACGATCGGCTTCTGCAGCGCTTGCCGCTTGCGGATCTACGATGCGCAGGTAAGCAAGAATGCGATCGGCGAGCTCGCCTACAGAGAGCCCACGAATGTAGATCCCGTCGAGCCAGCGAAGCTTGACCTCGTCGAAGCGGGCGGGGTTGCGACTGACTCGCTCCAGCTCGAAGCGCTCCACTAGCTGTTCTGTGGAGAGGACGGTTGCGTCGTCGCCCGAGCCCCAACCGAGCAGGGCGAGGTAGTTGCGCACCGCCTCCGGCAGATAGCCCGCTTCGCGCAGCTCCTGTACGGACGCAGCACCGTGACGCTTGGAGAGCTTCTTGCCGTCGAGACCGTGTAGCAGCGGCAGGTGCGCGTACAGCGGCTCGGCGTGCTCCACCCCGAAACCGGCGGCCTTGGCGGCCTGCAGGACGAGCAACTGCTTTGGGGTGTTGGATAGGTGGTCCTCGCCACGCACGACGTGCGTGATGGTCGCGTCGAGATCGTCGATCGCAACGGCGAAGTTGTAGAGCACCGATCCGTCCGCGCGCGCGATCACCGGATCGTCGAGATGCATGTGTTCAAAGGTTGTGTCGCCGCGGATCAGGTCGTGTACGACAGTGGCACCATCGGCCGGCACGCGCAGGCGCACCGCCCCCTGCTGCTCTGGCTCGCCACGGAAGCCGCGCTCGGCGCCGTTCAGCTGCCTGTAGGCGGCGACATCGGCGGCTGTGGCGTTCGAGCGGTAGGCATGCCCACCCTCGAGCAGCGCTTCGAGCACCTCCTGGTGACGGACGGCTCGCTCGCCTTGGAAGATCGGGCCCTCG
Source organism: Solirubrobacteraceae bacterium (assembly GCA_035486935.1). Classification (GTDB taxonomy): domain Bacteria; phylum Actinomycetota; class Thermoleophilia; order Solirubrobacterales; family Solirubrobacteraceae; genus Palsa-744. The sequence continues at coordinate 1,733 of DATHMQ010000026.1, read as the reverse complement.
TCCCAGTCGAGCTGCAGCCAGCGCAGCGCGTCGAGGATCTGCTCGACGTTCTCGGGTGTGGAGCGCTCACGGTCGGTGTCCTCGATGCGCAGCAGGAAAGTGCCGCCCGAGTGGCGCGCGAGCAGCCAGTTGAACAGCGCGGTGCGCGCGCCGCCGATGTGCAGCGCGCCTGTGGGCGATGGAGCGAAGCGAACTCTCATAGGATCGTCGCCATGCTAGTCGCCCGGCGCCAATACGTGAAATCCCGAGCTTGCCGGCGCCCACCGTGGGTTGGACTGCCTGCCATACCTTGGAGGACATCAACGTGCTGATCGGCGCTCACGTCTCCCCCGCCGGCGGCTTGCCCAAGGCGATCGAGCGCGGACTGGAGCGCGACTGCCGCGCGATCCAGATTTTCAACCAGTCGCCGCGCATGTGGCGCCCGAGCGTCTACCGCGAGGAGGACGTCGCCGCTTTTCGCGAGGCGATGGCGGCCAGCCAGATCGATGCGGTTCTGATCCACGCTGTTTACCTGCTCAATTGCGCGAGCGAGGATCCCGAGATCAGAGAGAAGTCGCTCGCGTCGCTCACGCACTCGCTGCGCGTTGGGCACAACATCGGCGCCGCGGGCGTTGTCTTGCACCCCGGCTCTGCCAAGAGCGGCGATGCGGCCGAGGCGGTTGCGCGCGCCGGTGAGACGATCCGCGAGGCGCTCGCCGACAGCGAGGGTTGCCCGCTTCACTTGGAGAACACTGCCGGCGCAGGCGGCACATTGGGACGTTCGATCGACGAGCTCACGGCGCTGCTGGAAGCAGTTGGAGACAACGAGCGACTGGGACTATGCCTTGACTCCTGCCACCTGTTTGCCTCCGGCTATGACATACGCACCTACGCGGGTATGGATGAGCTGACAAAGAAGATCGCCGAGAAGATCGGCTTGCAGCGCGTGGGCTCGCTGCACCTCAACGACTCCCAGACCCCACTCGGGTCCAATCGCGACCGCCATGCGAACGTCGGGGCGGGCGAGCTGGGCGAGGATGGCTGTGCGGCGTTCCTCTCGGTGTCAGCGTTCCAGGATCTACCGTGTGTGTTGGAGACACCCGGCGAGAACCGCTCGGGACCTACACGCGAAGAGGTCCAGCTCGCCGTGGCGCTACGCGAGCGGGGTGTGTGCGAGCGCAAGAAGAAGAAGAAGAAGAAGAAGAAGGCCTAAACGGCTGTGCCGGCTCTAGTGGGAACGTTGAGCCGGCAGCGCTAGCCGGTTGCGGCAAGCGCCGGGGTCGGCGCCAGTGCCGCTTCAAGCTCGGCGCGCACGCCCGGCGTGTGTTGCACACGGTATGCCTCGCCGAGGCGCAGGATGCGCGTGCCGGCGCTTGTGAGCATCTCCAGCACCACCTCGGCTGGGCCGTGATTGGTCTCGATGATGTCCTTGACGTCCTCGATCGCGCTCGCCGGCAGACGGGCTGCATCGACTTGTAGGCGCACTGGCTGCGCCGCGGTGGCGCGCGCGACGGAGACCGCTCTGGCCTCGCTGTTGGCTCGCTCTATCTCTTGGCCGGTCGGTGTGAAGTGCTCGACCGATTGGACGATGACACAGGTCTTGCCGGCCTCCTTGTGGTCGACGCGGCCTCTGACTAGCACCACCTGGTCGACCGCGAGCGCGCTTGCGCCCGTACCGAGCGCTTCCTGCTCGGCAAGCGCCTTGCCGAACACAAGGATCTCGACGGCGCCTTCGAGATCGTCGAGCGTCGCGA